>JBJTOX010000106.1:0-4188 GCA_046074785.1 Actinomycetota bacterium | reverse complement strand
TGTACTTGGACGTGCCGGCGGTCGAGTGGCGCGCCGGGGCGGCGGGCTGAGCATGCTTCCGGATCTCGGCACGTTGCGCCCGTGGGAGGACCCCGCGGTCGTGTCGATGCGGCGCCTGCCGATGCACGCGACGATCCGCCGCGCCGACACGATCTCGCTGGACGGCGAGTGGCGACTCGCGGTGCACGCGCACCCCGACCTCGTGCCCGAGTCGGCCGTCGTCGGCGATGCCGCGGGCGTGCCCGTGTCGGTGCCGGGCAACTGGACGCTCCAGGGCATCGCCGGCGAGCGCCCGCACTACACCAACGTGCAGATGCCGTTCCCCGGCCCGCCGCCGCGGCTGCCCGATCGCCAGCCGACCGGCGTGTACCGGCGCGCCTTCACGCTCGAGCCGCGACCGCGGGGCACGCGCACGGTCGTGTGCGTCGGCGCCGCCGAGAGCGTGCACGCCGTGTGGGTCAACGGCGAGTTCGTGGGCTACGGCACCGACAGCCGGCTCCCGAGCGAGTACGACGCGACCGACGCGGCGCGCGACGGCACCAACGAGATCGCGATCGCCGTCTGGCGCTGGTCGGCGCACACCTACGTGGAGGACCAAGACCAGTGGTGGATGGCCGGGCTGCACCGCTCGGTGTATATCGAAGCACGTTCGTCCGTGCACGTGCGTTCGATCAATTGCCGAACTGATTACGAACCTGAATCGCGCACCGGAATCGCCGATGTTGATGTCGAGATCGTATTCGTGGGCGCTCCGAAACCCGGCATCTCGGTGCAGATGTGGTTCGAAGAGATGTCTGGCAAGCGAGTATGCGAGCCGGTGATCTGCGAGATTCCACACAATTTCACCGAGCGCTATGTATTTACTGGGTATCGCGCCACCACACGGTTCAGCATTGTTGGCGTACGACCTTGGTCGGCCGAAGATCCGAATCGTTACCGACTGGTCGTGAAACTGCTCGGCAACGAGCGTGAACTTACGTCACTAGTCACAGGATTCCGGCGAATACGTGTCGAACATGGCGAGGTGCGGGTCAACGGACGACGCATCACACTGCGAGGCGTCAACAGACACGATCACCATCCCGAGCGAGGCAAGGCAGTAACTCGTGACGATATGCGCGACGACATCATCGCAATGAAGCGCCACAACTGCAACGCAGTTCGTACCAGCCACTACCCGAACGATCCGGCATTCCTCGAATTGTGCGACGAGTACGGGTTGTACGTCGTTGCCGAGGCCAACATCGAGTCACACGCCTACAACACCTTGCTTTGCAACGACGATCGCTATCTTGGTGCGTGGATGAGCCGCGGAGCTCGCATGGTGATTCGCGACCGCCATCATCCTTCGGTCACTTTCTGGTCGCTCGGCAACGAGTCTGGCTTCGGCACGAATCACGACGCACTTGCGGCATTGGTGCGGTCGCTTGATCCGTCACGACCGCTGCACTATGAAGGTGCGATCTTCCATGGTCGTGACGGCAACACGACACCTTGGTTGACCGGCGGGCGAAACGCCACCGATGTGGTGTGTCCGATGTATCCACCGATTACCGCAATCGTCGAATACGCACGCAGCGGGGCAGACCGACCGCTCGTCATGTGCGAGTACAGCCATTCCATGGGCAACTCCAACGGGTCACTCTCCGACTACTGGCAAGCCATCGAACGCGAGCCACTGCTCGCCGGTGGTTTCGTGTGGGAGTGGAAGGATCACGGTCTTCGTCAACGAGTCGAAGCAAGTGAGTCAACGAACGGCTCGACGTGGCGATATGCGTACGGTGGGCAGTTCGGCGATCATCCGAACGACGGCAACTTCGTCGCCGACGGACTCAATGCGTCCGATCTCGTACCTCACCCAGCGATGCGCGAACTTGCCTGGGTCTACCGTCCGATCGCCGTAATGGCATCTGGTGACACGGGCTATATGGTGCACAACCGCAGGTCGCATACGAACATCGCCGATCTACACGGCACGATGTCGCTGCACGTTGGTGGTGAGGTGCTACACGAGGAAGAACTCGTTCTTGATGTGGCCCCGCTGACATCGACGAAACATGCGTTTTCTGACAGCATGATCGAGATCATCGCAGCCGCTGCCCCGCATGCCACCATCACCGCGCAGTTCAGGTGGATGCTGCGGAAAGACACCCCGTATGCGAACGCTGGCCACATGGTCGCGTGGGATGAAATCGTCTTGCGCGCCGCCCAACCAAAGTCACCACCAGTCGAGCGCATCGTAGAGAACGGCCCATCAACGACACCCGCCGACGAGTACTTCGTCTCGCCCGTGCGCCTGGCGTTGATGCGTGCAACCGTCGATAACGACGGCTACAAGTTGATGCCAGGGTTCGGCGAAGAGCACCGCATCGGCGGTCGTGCACTTGCACGATGGAAACGGCTCGGCATTCTCGATGATGACATTCCCACTGGGTTGCAGCATGTGCAGCAACGACAGGTGCGTGCCGATGGATCGGTGATTTACCGTCATCGAGTCGTCGTACCCGAGCCGCTCGCGGCTCTGCCGCGCATCGGAGTGCGATTTGCGTTGCCGCGCGAGGTCAACTGGATGCGTTGGTTCGGTCGTGGACCGCATGAGAACTACCCCGATCGCAACGCTTCAGCAATGCGTGATGTGTGGGCACGCGAGCCCGACGAACTGCCGTATCTGGTGCCGCAAGAGTTCGGTCTGCGGACTGAATGCGAATGGATTGAATTCGTGTCACCGAACACCACCTTGCGAATCGACGTGCTAGAGCCGTCGACCATGCACTTCAGTGCAGTGCACCACACCCCAATGCAACTTCACTCTGCGAGCGACACGACGAAACTCGACCGCTCGAACGATCTCATCGTGCACCTCGATGTGGCACATCGCGGGCTCGGCACAGCGAGCTGTGGACCTGACGTGTTGCCACAATACGAAATCGCGCCGGGTACCTACGAGTTCAGTTACTTGGTGCGGCGAATCTGAAGTTGGCGGTCGTCGGCCGTCATACATCGACCATCCGATGTGCGGAAGCGCCAACCGTGCAACGTGCAGACGATTTCGTCATCTTCGAGCACACCGAACACGGAGAGGTCGGCCTTCCGGTGCGGGCAATAACGTTCGAGCGTGAAGTCACCAATCGTGATTTCTTCTGACGGAGTCGTGGGTTCGCCAAGCCGACGACGTGCCTCGGCTTCGGCCCGCTCGATGCGCTGCACCGACAAACTCTTCAAGAAGTTGTAGAGGTATTCGTTGAAGGCGCCCTCGCGCCAGGCGACGAAGCGGCAGGACAAGAACAACGAGTTCGACCAGTCGACAGCCTTTTCATCAATCACCTTTTCCAGCAACTCGGGGGCAATGTCGAAACGAAATCGATATGGCTCACCAGCATGAACCCGCACGGTGCCGGCAACGAAGTCAACCAGCACATGCTCTTCACCCGAACGAATGAGACAGGCAGCACCGACGCCCTTGCGCAACATCGGAGCCTGCTGAAGCAGCGGCTGCCACCAGGCGGCAAGCCGCGGCTGGAACGCAGCGCTCTTCTTCGGCCACGAAGCCTTTTCGTGCTCCAGCCATTCAGCCCAATCTTCTTGATATCGACGCAGATAGGCGCGCTTGTCGCGAAAAGGCTCATCAACATCCCTACCTGATGGATGCACGATGTGCACCGACCCATTCGCAGTTGAGATTGTGGTGCCCGGGATGTTGCGAGCGGCAGTGCGACCAGCGCGCTGCAAGCGGTCGATGAATGCAGTCTGATCGGGGAAGATCGAAATCTCGTCACCGTTGATCATGTTGAAACCAAAGAGTGACTCGTCGAGAAAGCATGGGGGGCCCGCGGATGGCACCACGACCGGCGCATTGACCGCACTTACATAGTGTTCGGCTCGGGCGAACTGACTTTCTGTCTTGCTGCGGGCCGCTTCATGACGTACCGACTCGGGTTCTTCGTACACCATCGGATACCAGATCGCACCGCTGAATTGCAGCCAGTGTTGGTCGACGGGTCCGTGTGCAGCGAGGGCACTCGGGTCATGGGTGCGACAGTCGTTCTGGTTGACCAGCCGTGACACGCCATCACTCACGACGATTGCCGAGTCGCCGCCGGGGCCATCGGTTACCGATGACTCGATATGAATGGCTACCCGCAACCCGTCACCAAGGTCGAGCTCCTCAGCATCCTTTGTGACGATGAA
>JBJTOX010000105.1:0-20607 GCA_046074785.1 Actinomycetota bacterium | reverse complement strand
CCATCATCATCGCGCATCGATTGTCGACGATTGCCACCGCCGATCGCATCGTGGTGCTCGAAGATGGGCGCGTGGTCGAACAAGGTAGGCACGACGAGTTGCTCGCTCGCGATGGCGCTTACGCACGTCAGGTTCGCGCCGGCGGGCTGTTCGCTGCCACCAGCTGAACGTTGCCGCAGCCGTCGAGTTGGAATCGAGTGGCTCAGCCAAGTGCAGCGGTTAGTCGCTGTACGGCATTGCGTGCCACAATCTCGAGTAGGTCGCCAACGCCGGTCGCCGTTGCCAGCGAGTGAGGCACACCGCCCTTCAGCAACTGTTGATGCAGGGCGAGGTCGATTTCGCGAAACACCGTGCACTGAAACCGCGCGGCGTCTTTCGTGCGACGCTGCGACACTCCCACCACTTTGCGACTCACGTCCGACGACTGCACAACTTCACCCGGCCCAACCGATGCAAAGCACACCACACGTTCCGGAGCGCTGGCCACCAGTTTTCCTTGGTGCACGGCCCAGCGATGATGCGGGTCCGCCTCGCTCAGTACTTCGCACCAAACTTCCCCCAGCCACCACGTCGCGCGCTCGACATCATCGCTCCACAATCGGTGTCCGCGTGGCACCGTCACATCGATCCACGCGTGGTCGCCCCGCTGCAACACCACGACGCCGCCACCACTACGTCGCCGTACGACGACGAAGCCCAACTCGGTGGCGCGCGCAGTGTCTACGACATCAAACGATTGTGTGCTGCCGAGCACCACGGCAGATTGGTCGATCTCCAGCACTTCCACGCTGGCGACCGGAGTGATTGGTCGGTCGTGTAACGCCCCGGCGTCACCCTTCACGAGGCGACGGACAGATACTGCTTCCAGGCCTCTGGTACGCGTCCGACTGCCGCGGTGATCCACGCTTGATCGCGCGGCGAATGCGGAACCTTCGCGAGAATCATGCCCGCTTCTTTCGGCGTGCGGTCGCGCTTGGTGAGGTTGCAGGTACGGCATGCCGCCGCCACGTTCTCCCAGATATGTTCGCCACCACGCGAACGTGGCACGACATGGTCGATGGAGTCGGCGGGTCGGCCGCAGTATTGACACTTGTATCCGTCTCGGGCAAACACGGCCCGCCGCGAGAGCGCCGTGCGTCGACGAAACGGTGCCCGCACGAGATAGTTGAGACGAATCACCAGCGGGGCTTTCATCACCAGCGTGGCGGCGCGCACCTCGGTGCCGTCCGACTCAACAATTTCTGCCTTTTCCGCCAGCACCAGACAGATGGCACGTCGCGCAGACACCACGCTCAGCGGCTCGAACGTCGCATTGAGGACGAGCGCGCTGCGCATGTCGCTATGCCCTGGCTCTTCTTCTTCGAAGGTCGCGCTGGTACGAGCGACACCACGCCAGATACGTCAGCAAGTCGCGCGGCTCGGTCGAGTGCATTGCATCACCGTACTGCGTCTCGAGACGGAATCGCAGATAACGCTCGTCGGGCAACGGAAGGAACGGTGCCTTGCGCCACCAGCCATTGGGGGCCAACCGAAACATTTGTCTCACCGCGGTGACCCACAACGACGGACGACGCAACACCGCGAGAATCGCACTGGCCGCGATCTTCGGTCTTCCGCCATCCATACGTCAGGTCAGCTTGGTTTTGGTTCCTTCGGCAGACCGAGCACCATCTCACCGATGATGTTGCGTTGAATCTGCGACGAACCGGCGTAAATCGTGCCGGCACGCGCATTGAGGAACGTCATTGCCCAGCTCATCGACGAATTTGGTGCACCCGCATCATCGGTCTGGAACGACGTGCTCGGCTTGCGACCGACAGGGATCATCGCCTCCATGCCGAGGATGTCGAGCGCGAGTTCGGTCGACTTCTTGTGGTACTCGCTCCAGAACAACTTGCTGATCGCGGCATCCGGTCCGGGGTGGTGTCCGGCAAGGAACTTCGTGAGGGTGCGACGACCGAGGTACTTCATGATTTGCACCTTCGAGTAGCACCACGCGATGCGCTGACGAATGCGTGGGTCATCGGCCACTCCCCGCTCATTGGCGAGTGCGACGAGTCGATCGAACTCCGCTTCGTAGCGAATCGGTCCGGTGGCGGCGGCTTCGCCACGTTCGAATCCGAGCAGCGCCATTGCCACCGCCCAACCGTTGTTGACTCCGCCGACCACGTTTTCTTTCGGCACGCGTACGTCGGTGTAGAACACCTCGTTGAATTCGCTCTCCCCCGAGATCATCTTGATTGGTCGCACTTCGATGCCGGGCTGGCGCATGTCGACGAGCATGAACGAGATGCCCTTGTGCTTGGGCTTCTCCGGGTCGGTGCGGGCGAGCGTGAAGATGTGGTCGGCAAGGTGCCCTGCCGAGGTCCAGATCTTTTGGCCGTTCAACACCCATTCGTCTCCGTCGAGCACCGCCTTCAGACCCAGATTCGAAAGGTCGCTGCCGGCGTTCGGTTCGCTGTATCCCTGGCACCAGATGTCGTCGCCCGAGATGATGCGCGGCAGATAATGGCGCTTCTGCTCCTCGGTGCCGAACAGCAACAACGTATTGCCGAGCATCTGAATTCCGAAAACGTCGTTCATTGCGCCCGTCGGAACACCGGCACGAGTGAACTCCTCGGCAACGATCACCTGCTCGAGCGCGGAGAGTCCGCCGCCGCCGTATTCAACCGGCCAGCCCGGTGCGAGGTAGCCGCTCTGAGCGAGCGTGACTCGCCACTCGGCGATGAACGTCTCGAGCTCCTTGCCGTCGAGGGCTCCGATGCCCTTCCAGTTGGAGGGAAGTTTTTCGGCGAGGAATGCCTGGACCTTCTCGCGGTACGCCTCGGCTTCGGCGGTATAGGTAGGACGCATGCCTGCGACGCTAGTTGAGGATCGAGATCACCACGCTGTCGACCGGATGATGCGGTTATCGCACGTGTCGGCGCGCCACCGCCGCAGCCCCGACGAGCGGCGCATCGGCACCGAGACCCGTCGGGCGAATCTGCACACCGCGCACGAATTGGATGGTGGCGTAACGGTCGGCTTCCGCCTGGGCCGCGGCATAGAACCGCGGGCCGAATCCGAGCGCAACCGACCCACCGATGACGGCCAGTCGTAGATCAAGCAACGCTGCAACCGACGCGACGGCTCGACCGACGTAGGTGCCGGTCTGCTCGATGATCACCGCGCTCGCTTCGGCCGCAGGACGCCCCGTCATCGCAGCGATCGCCGTCCCCGATGCAACCGCCTCGAGACACCCCGCCGCACCGCACTTGCACATTCGGCCCCCTGGCACGACGTTCACATGTCCGATGTGTCCAGCGTTGCCGTTGTGGCCGTCCAACAACTTTCCGTCGCAGATGATTCCACCACCGACGCCTGTGGAGACGACCATGCCGATGACGTCACGACACCCGACTGCTGCTCCGCACCACGTTTCGCCGAGCACGACCGCCTTGGCATCGTTGTCGACGAACGTCGGCAGCCCCGTCAGCGCGGCAAGTGACGACCGCAACGGAAAATCCGACCATTCCTTGATGTGCAAGTTCGACACTTTGTCGCCGTCGTCGGACATCGGTCCGCCACACCCCACACCGCAGGCGATGAGTTCACTCGCCGTCGCTTTGGACTGCACGCTCGACACCAGTCGCGAGAGCGATTGCCAGACGTTCTGACTGGGCGTGTCGCAGCGATCGTGCGCAATGACGCGACCATCGGTCGATACGACACCCGCAAGCATCTTCGTGCCGCCGATGTCGACGGCAAGATACGCCCGCTCTATTGCTCGCGCCCCATTTTGTCGCGCAACTGCTTGGCCTGCTCGCGAGTCGTACGCAGCATGCCACTGAGATCACGCACACCGACCTTGCCCATCGTTCGCAGTTCACGCTCGATCACGAGGACGCAGCCGAGCATGAGTGCGAAACCGGCAAAGCCGGCAGCGAAGTGCACCTGCAACCCGACGAACACCAGCGCCAATGACGCCACGGCTCCGAGCGCGGCCCACCGCACCTTCTTTACGGCCGGCCGGTAGAGACCCGAGGGCGACACGGCCTGCACGAAGCGTTCGTCGCTCTCGAGTTGTGCCTCGATCTCGCGCAGCTTCTTGACTTCGTCTTCAGACAGCGGCATTGCGACCTCGAAATGCGTCGGTGGTCTTCATTGCCTGAGAGCGTAGTCAGGGGATGTCATCCTTCGCACTTCGAGCACGAATGTCACCCGACTCACGACGTGCTGGAGTTACTCGCGCTCTTCGCGCCGGGGCCCCAGGGTGTGGTCTGCGTCTCTTCCACCGTGCCGGTGCTGATGGCACCGTCACCGAACTTCTCCCGGATGCGATCGACCGCCCGCGATGCCTCCTTCCATTCCTCCTGGCCGCGACTTGACGGTTCGTCAAACAGGCTCAATTGCGGGTCGGGTGCCGCGAAGTTTCGTACGCTGACGCCGGCCAGGCGCACCCCCGCACCGAGGTCGACATGACCGAGCAGTTCGTCAATCACCGCCATGATTGCCTGGCTCGTCTCGACGGGATCATCAACCGAGTGCGATCGGGAGATGTTGCTGAAATCGCCGTACCGAATCTTCAAGGTGATGGTGCGCGCGGCAAGACCGTTGTCACGACACCTCCTCGCCACGTTGTCGGCCATCCGCAACACGTGTCGGCGCAGTTCACCGGCGTCGGTGATGTCGTCGGCAAAGGTCTCTTCGCTACCGATGGATTTCGTCTCGCGTTCCGGCTCCACCTCGCGTTCGTCGATGGCATTGCTCAACTCGTGCAGGTGCTCGGCCAATCCATCGCCGAGTGCGAGCCGCAACACCCTCAGTTCACACGACGCGATATCGCCGACGGTCTTCAAACCGATGCGATGCAACTTCTCGAGCGTTACCGGTCCGACACCCCACAGCATTGCGACGTCGAGTGGGTGCAGAAACGCGATCTCTCCCCCAGGCGAAACCTCGAACACACCCGGACCAGGGTCGATACGGTCGCGTGACGCCCGGGGTTTGGCAAACTCGGTCGCGAGTTTGGCGACGAACTTCGAGGTGGCGATTCCGACGCTGCACGGCAGACCAACCCGGTCACGAATCGCCGCTCGTACCTGCAAGGCAATGGTGCGCGCATCGCCGAACACCCGCTGACCACCGGTCACGTCGAGGAATGCCTCGTCAAGCGACAAACCTTCGACGAGCGGAGTGAAGTCACGGAACACCTCGAACACGCGCCCGCTGATCTCGCCGTAGTAATCGTGGTCGCCGTCGAGAAACACCGCGTGTGGGCACAGTCGGCTGGCCATCGCCGATGCCATCGCCGATCGCACACCGAATTGCCGGGCCTCGTACGATGCCGCTGCCACCACACCGCGTTGGGCCGAGCCCCCGACGACCACCGCCTTCCCGACGAGCTCGGGGCGGCGCAGTAATTCACACGCCACGAAGAACGCGTTCATGTCGACGTGCAGGATGCGCCGCGGCACTATCGCCGTCATGCGGGCAACCCTAGTAATACCGTGTTGAGGCGATGAACGAACGCCCGCTCTCTGCCCTCCCGTCGACAGCGGCTCGCCTGGTGGCATTCGCGTCGATCCTGCTTGCGGGTTTGGCGGGAGGCACGATCGGCTTTGCACTCGTCGACGTGCAGTGCACCGGTGACTGTGCGGTGCCGACCGGACTCGGCATGCTCGTCGGTTCGGTGTCGTTTGCGGCCGGCATGAGCGTGGTCGCAGTGCTCGGGTTGCGCGCGATGGGTGAATGGCGCGAGCGCGGCGACAAATGACGACGAGACGAGCGTCGTGAACGCGCTACTTTCCCTCGCCCAAGACCTCGCTCGACGAGCAGGCAATCATGCCCGAGCGGGTCGTGCGCAGGGAATGCAGGTCGTCGGCACGAAACTCACGGACACCGACATGGTGACGAGATTCGACCGCGAGTCAGAGGCGATGATCATTGCGGGCTTGCGTGACGCCAGACCCGAAGACTCGATCGTCGGCGAGGAAGGCGGTGGACATCGTGGAACGTCGGGCATCGAGTGGCATGTCGACCCGATCGACGGCACGACGAGTTTCATGTACGGGCTACCCACTTGGTGTGTCTCCATCGGTGCCCAGGATGCGAACGGGCCCGTTGTCGGTGCGGTGTACCTGCCTGATCTCGACGAGTTGTTCGCCGCAGAGCGCGGGGGCGGCGCCACCTTGAACGGCCGAGCCATCTCGTGTTCTTCGCTCACCGACGTAAGCAAGGCACTCGTCGCAACGGGCTTCAGTTACACGCCCTCTCATCGCACCGTTCAATCACGGCGTGTCACTGAGTTCATCCATCGCATTCGCGACGTTCGGCGAATGGGTGCGGCAGCGGTCGACATTTGCTTCGTTGCCTGCGGACGCGTCGATGCCTACTTCGAAGAGAACTTGCACTCGTGGGACGTGCTCGCCGCCGAACTCATCGCCCGCGAAGCCGGCGCGCGCAGCGGTGATTTTCACGGTGGCCCAATGCACCCGGGCGAAGTCTTGGTTGCCGGGCCAGGAATCTTCGAATCGCTCTCGGCATTGATCGTCGAGGCGTCACACAAACATCCGCACGCCTAGACCGCCACGCCGTTTCTTCGGCGTACGCGTCACCTTGTCGCGCAGCACTACCTTGGTGCGTCGTGGGAACACGCATCCTCACCGTCGAAGATGACGAGCGAATCCGCTCGTCGGTACGCCTGGCACTTGAGGACGAAGGTTGGACGGTGGACGAGGCCGCCACGGGCGAGGATGCGGCAAGCCTGTTCTCCGCCAATCCTGCCGATGTCGTGCTGATCGATATCATGCTCCCCGGCATCGACGGGTTCGAACTGTGCCGCCAGATTCGCGCCAAGAGCAGCGTGCCGATCGTGATGGTCACCGCACGCAACGACACGCACGATGTCGTCGCAGGACTTGAGGCCGGTGCCGACGACTACATGACCAAGCCGTTCGCTCCGAAGGAATTGTCGGCGCGTATTCGTGCGCTCCTGCGCCGCATCCGCCCCGCCGAGCAACAGCATGCCGCGCTCGAATTCGGTGATCTCGTGATCGTGCCTGCCGAGGGCCGCGTCACGTTGCGCGGCGCGGACGTGCCGGTGACCAAGACCGAATTCAAATTGTTGTGCGTACTCGCCGAAGACCCAAGCGGCGTGTTCAGCCGTGAGATTCTGCTGAAGAAGGTGTGGGACTACGACTATTTCGGTGATGGTCGCCTGGTCGACGTGCATGTTCGGCGGCTGCGCATGAAGATCGAGGTCGACCCGGCAAATCCGCGCCACGTCGTGACGGTGCGCGGACTCGGTTACCGACTGCAGTCGTGACGAGTCCGATTCGTCCCGCGCGCACCCGACGAACGTCGCGAGTACGCGCCCTGGTTCGGCGATGGACACCTCGCCGAGTCGGCGTACGCACGCGCATCCTGCTCACATTCGTGATTGGATCCCTGGTGCTGTCGGGCGTGCTGTTCTTTCTCACCTACACGCTCACCCGATCGAACCTCCGTGACCGTGAAGGCGAACTCGGACTCTCCGACCAGCTGATCAGCGAGACGCTCGGCAGTGTTCGAGCCTCGTTGATACTCGCCACCATCATCACCGTGCTCGTCGGCCTGGTGCTTGGCATCGTGTCGAGCGAACGCGTGGTTCGTCCGCTTGCGGGGGCGGCGGATGCCGCGCGCGCCATCGCCGAGGGTCGCCTCGATACCCGCCTCGAGCCCACCGATGATCCGGACCTCAACGCATTGACCGACTCGTTCAACGACATGGTGGCCCGACTGCAAGATCGCGTCGAACGCGATGCGCGATTCACCAGCGACGTGAGTCACGAACTTCGTTCACCACTCATGACCCTGGCTGCGTCGGTCGAGGTGATGAGCTCGCGTCGCGACGAACTCTCCGAACGCAGTCAGGCGGCCCTCGACTTGTTGGTTGCCGACGTTGCCCGCTTCAGCGGTCTCGTTGAAGACCTCCTCGAGATTTCGCGCTACGACGCTGGTGCGGTGCGTTTGAACCGCGACGACCTCCAGGTCAGCGAGCTCGTCGAGCAAGCGGTTCGGGCCAGCAGTCTTCCCCGTACGATCACCGAAATCGATGCTCGGTGCGCTGGTGCGCGACTGAGCGGCGACCGTCGTCGCCTCGCCCGAGTCGTTGCCAACTTGATCGACAATGCCCGACTGCACGGTGGGGGCAGCGCAACGGTGCGCGTGTCTCCGGCGGATGATTCCGCCGCACACGTCTGGATCAGCGTCGAAGACGGTGGCGATGGCGTGCCCGAGGGCGACCGTGAGCGAATCTTCGAACGATTCTCGCGCGGTGTCGGCGCCAGTAAGCGAGGGAGCTCCGAGGGGGCTGGTCTCGGGCTTGCTCTTGTGCGTGAACACGTGCGTCTGCACGCTGGTCGCGTGTGGGTTGAGCCGCGACGCGACGGCGAAAGCGGCGCACGATTCGTCGTCGAACTGCCCTGCGAGTCACTCAACTAATCTCGCGACATGGTTGCTTCAACCGCACACGGCGGTGTGGTTCTTGCCATCGATGCCGGCACCACGGGCGTGCGCACGCGGGCGGTGTTTGCCGACGGACGAGCGTCGATTGCCGACTACCGCGAATTCACGCAGCATTATCCGCAGCCGGGCTGGGTCGAACACGATGCCGAAGAAATCTGGCAGGCGGTTCGCGCCACCCTGCAGGCGGTGTGCTCACGGCTATCTGAACCGATCGCCGCCATCGGCATCACCAATCAGCGTGAGACCGTCGTCGCCATCGATCGGCGCAGTGGTGAGCCGCTACATCGGGCCATCGTGTGGCAGGACCGTCGCACGGCGCAACACTGCGACGCGCTTGCCGTGCACTTGCCTACCGTGCGCGCCACCACGGGTCTCGTGCTTGACCCCTACTTTTCCGGATCGAAAGTTGAATGGCTGTTACGAAACACCGAGGTGTCGAATAATCGAAATCTCGGCTTTGCGACGATCGATGCGTTCCTCGTTCATCGGTTGACGGGTGGCACCGCGTTCGCCACCGATGTCACCAATGCCTCACGAACGATGTTGTTCGACATACGCACGCTGAGTTGGAGCGACGAGATGTGCGCGATGTTCGGCATCGACTCAGCGTCACTACCCGGTGTCGTGCCATCGAGCGGGCGAATCGGTGTCACGGTGCGCGATGGAGCGATTCCTGCCGGTGTGCCGATCAGCGGCATTGCCGGCGACCAACAAGCGGCGCTCTTCGGTCAAGCCTGCTTCGCGGTGGGTAGCGCCAAGAACACGTACGGCACCGGCAGCTTCGTGCTCATGAACGTGGGTACCGCATGTCCGGCACCTACCACCGGCATGCTCACTACGGTGGCGTGGCAGCTCGGCTCGCAACCGGCGGTGTATGCATACGAGGGTGCCATCTTCGTGACGGGCGCTGCGATTCAATGGCTCCGAGACGGGCTCAACATCATCGATGCATCGAGCGAGATCGGTCCGCTCGCCGAGAGCGTGCCCGACTCTGGTGGAGTCGTCGTCGTGCCGGCATTCGCCGGTCTCGGTAGCCCGTGGTGGGATGCCTATGCCCGCGGTGCAATCTTCGGTATCACGCGGGGCACGAGCCGTGCACACATCGCTCGGGCCGTGGTCGACTCGATGGTCTTCCAGACGCGCGACGTCGTGGATGCAATGACGCAAGCATCCGGAGTCGCCGTTCGTGACTTGCGGGTCGACGGCGGTGCCGCCGTCATGAATCTCATGCTGCAGTTGCAGGCCGACCAACTCGGGGTGGATGTGTTGCGGCCCACCGAGTTGGAAACCACGGCGATTGGCGCCGCCTACCTCGCCGGACTGGCCGAAGGTGTCTGGGAGTCGACCGACGACATCGCCTCGCGCTGGGCCCTCGAACGACGTTTCACACCAGGCGACACCGATCGCGACACAACGCATGCCCTCTGGTTGCGCGCTGTCGAACGCTCGCGTGGCTGGGTGCAGTCGTAGGTGTCGGCCTACAACTTCGGCAGACCGTGGTCGAGATTGCGTACGGCCTGATGGATTCGCTGCTCGTTCTCGATCAGCGCGAATCGAACGAAGCCCTCGCCCCCTGGTCCAAAACCTGAGCCCGGCGACAACGCCACGTTGCACTCGGTCACGAGGTGCGAACAGAACTCGACGGAGTTCATTTCGCGGTACGGCTCGGGAATCGGCGCCCAGACGAACATCGATCCGCGTGGCGCTGGAATCGACCAGCCGATGCGCTCGAGACCTTCGATGAGGACATCGCGTCGGGACTGGTAGGTCTTGCACACCTCCACCGGGAAGTCCTGCGCTTCGTTCAGGGTGACGGTCGCAGCAATCTGAATCGGTTGGAAGGTTCCGTAGTCGAGATACGACTTCAGCTTCACGAGTGCTTGCACCACCTGCGTGTTTCCCACGAGGAACGCACAACGCCAGCCCGCCATCGAGTAACCCTTCGTCATCGAGTAGAGCTCGACGGCGCACTCCTTGGCACCGTCTGCCTGCAGGATTGACGGCGGCTCGTACCCGTTGAAACCCATGTCGGCATACGCGAAGTCGTGTACCACGATCATTTCGCGATCCCGACAGAAATCGACGACCCGCTGCATGAACGACAAGTCGACGGTCGCACCCGTCGGGTTGTGCGGGAACGAGATCACCAGCACTCGAGGCTTGGGCCAGCCAACCTCCCAGGCTTTTTGCAGTGCGTCGAAGAACTCGTCCTGGTATTCGACGTCGACATCAGTGGCGGAGAGCAGACGTCGTTGGCTGCGCATGGGAATCTGTCGCAAGTCGGCACCGGCAAAGAGCGGACCGAAGATGTGAATCGGGTAGCTCGGGCTCGGGACGATCGCAGCGTCGCCCGACTCCAGCAGC
The DNA here is from genome assembly GCA_046074785.1 of Actinomycetota bacterium. GTDB lineage: Bacteria > Actinomycetota > Acidimicrobiia > Acidimicrobiales > Ilumatobacteraceae > F1-60-MAGs027. The sequence goes on along the minus strand of JBJTOX010000105.1, from coordinate 9,756 downwards.
ACCCACATCAAGTGACTGAAACCCTCTTTGGCGCCGATCGTGTTGGTGATCTGCAGTTCAGGATCGAGCGTGACGCCGAATTTGCGCTGGTACATGTCGGCGACTGCCTCGCGGAGTTTGGGCAAACCCCGCGACAGCGAATAGCGGTGGTTCTTGGGGTTGTGCGCCGCTTCGGCCAGTTTCTCCACGGCGATCTGAGGCGAAGGAATGTCGGGGTTACCGAATCCCAGATCGATGACGTCGTCTCCATCCCGCCGTGCGGTGATCTTCAAGTTGTTGATGATCGTGAAGACGTACGGCGGCAGGTTGCTGATGCGCCGAAAGTCCACGCAAACAGCCTAAGTGGCGAGGGCTACGAGGCGCGCGAGAGCAGCGCGGCTCCGATTGCACCGGCGTGCTCGCCGAGCTGTGCGACGCGCAGCTCGGGGTGAGTTCGCTGTTCGGGCGAGTACAGAAGTTCCACGAACCATCGTCGGATGATCGGCATCACGATGTCGGCTGCTTCCGACACTCCGCCACCGATCACGATCACGTCGGGGTCGGAGATGTTCGTCAGGTTCGACAGGCCGAGCGCCACCCAGCGCGCAAACGCCTCGAGCACCGTGACCGCATCGGCTTCCCCGCGACGTGCTCGATCAATGACGCTCTCACCGGGCTCGCCAGCCGCGAGCATCTTCAACCCACGACCGGACGCGTACACCTCCCAGCAACCTTTTCGGCCGCACGTGCATCGTGGGCCGTCTGGGTTCACCACCATGTGCCCGATCTCTCCGGCGAATCCGTTCACGCCTCGTTGCACCGCCCCGCCCACCACGTGTCCGCCACCGATTCCGGTTCCGAGCGTGACCATCCACATATTGCGCGCTCCGCGGCCGGCCCCGTAGCGCCACTCCGCGAGTGCGGCGAGGTTTCCGTCGTTGTCGACGACGACCTGACGACCGAGCCTCGACGACAGTTCCGAGCGCACGTACACATCGACCGATCCCGGGATGTTCGGTGATGCCCGCATCACACCGTCCAACGTGATGAGCCCGGGCACCCCGACACCAAGAGTGTCGAAATCACCTAGTTCGCCGACCAGAGCCGCGAGGGCATCGACGAGCTGTGAGGCGTGCGGGGTCGAATGACGAACTTGGCGTATCACGTCGTGCTCGCTCGAGATGTCGCCATCGACGTTGATGACGACCCCCAGACACTTCGTACCGCCGACGTCGATACCTGCAGCGACGGTCACGCGACGCGTCGCCAGTGCGCGAAGATCACGCCTCGTTGCGCAGTCCTGTGCGGGTCACGACTCGGCGCGCGACTTCAATTCTCTCAGCGTGTGCAGAATGCGTACTTCGGCACGGCGCTTCACAAAACCGGGCAGCGGCACGATGAGCTCGATCTTCAACGAATAGGTGATGTCGGTCCCGCCACCCTCGGGCTTGAAGGTATACGCGCCGTCGATCACCCGCATGATGTCGCCCTCGACGAGCGTCCACGAAAGTCGTTCTGGTGCCTGCGAGTAGTCGTAGGCAAGCGTGTAGTGGGTGCTGCGGCCGAGCGCACTCGCGCGATACTCCACCTTCGTCGCTCGACCTTGCGCGTCTCGCTCGAGCACGTTGGCTTCCTTCACATCGCGTGCCCACTCCGGATACCGTTCAAAGTCGATCGCGATCTCGAAGCAACGACTCGGACTTGCGGCAACGTGCTCGGTTTCGGTCGCTTGGTCGATCACGCGGGCAAGGCTAGTTGAAGAGCCCTGCGACGCTGAGACGTACGCGCGTACCTACGCCCGTAGGGCGGCGGCAAGTCGGTTGACGAGCACCGAGTAATCGAACTCAGAGACGGCCCGCGAGCGAGAGGCCATGCCCATCGAGTTGCGTCGCGAAGCATCAGCGAGCAGTTCCTGCAGACGGCGTGCCACCGCATCGACGTCTCGCGGGTTGCGAATGACGAACCCGGTCTGTCCGTCGACCACTGCTTCGGCCGCTCCTCCGCTGTCGCCGGCGATCTGGGGCACGGCACATGCGGCAGCCTCGGCAAACACGATGCCGAAACCCTCCTGCTCAAGACCACCCCATCGGTTGCGGCACAGCATCATGAAGGCATCGGCGCAGCCGTACAACATCGGCAGGTCGTCGTCGTTGACACGCCCCAACAGTCGCACCGGTGCCTTGAGTTCGTCAATCAGCTTTTGCAACCGAGATTGGTCTCGTCCCGTTCCCCCAATGAGCATGCTGATGCCTGCGGTTGTCGAGTCGCCGTTTCGGACCACTTGGGTTACCGCCCGAATCGCAACATCGAAGCCTTTGCGCGGCACGAGACGACTGACCCCGACGATGAGCGGAGCGTGGGGTGACACGCCGAAGTGCGCGCGTGCTGCCCGGCGTGCCGCATCATCGAGCGGAACGAAACGCTGCGTATCGACGCCCGGCGGAATCTGTACGACGTTCAGATCCCGGCCGGCGGCACGCACCGCCTCGGCGGCGGGATACGTTCCTGATGCAATCACCAGTTCGGCACCGCGCAAGACGTGCGCGAGTGCCTGACGTGATGCAGGAAGGCGGCCCGGCACGGTGATTTCTGCACCGTGGACGATCACGGAATACGGAAGTTCGAGTGATCTGCCGACGAGACCTAAAGGCAGTGCCGGGTCGAGCACCACGTGTTGCGCACCGAACTCACGCGCCAGGTGATTGATGCGCCGAACCATCAGCGGATGCGGCAACAACACGGGCTCGACAATTCGCTCGATTCGGTACGGCTGGGTGGAGTCCCATGCCGCCGCACCGTCGTACGGGCTCGTCAACACGGCGAATGACGACGGGTCGAGTCGTCGCCAGAGCTCCCACAACATGTTCTGAATGCCGCCAACCTTCGGCGGGAAGTCGTTCGTTACGAGCAGGTGCCTCACACACGACCGTCACTACTCATGACACCAAGTCTTCCGTGATGAGGTGTTCAAGCCCGAGCTTGCGCGCTGCCCACTGGGCATGCTCTTTCAGCAGCACGTCGTCACCCTGCAGATACACCGCAAGCACCGACTGCACTTCGTCGCTTCGTACGGCGGAGTTACCGAGCACCAGCAGTGCGTTCCGCCGCACCCATCGAGGATTGCGATCGGCCACGTACCACTTCTTGGCGATGCGCAAGACGCCCGCGTCGCTGGCCGTCAGCAGTTCCAAGGCGTCGACGCTGGCGCGTTCGTCTCCGTAGGTGCGGTCGAGGGCACCTCGACGACTCGGTGGGCATACGTCCTGGCAATCATCGCAACCATATATACGTGTGCCGAGCGCGTCCCGATACGCAGGGTCGAATGTTCCGGGCTTCTGAATCAGCCACGCCAGACATCTGCGGGCATCCACCACGCCGGGCTCGATGATCGCCCCGGTCGGGCAGGCATCGATGCAACGGCGGCACGCACCACAACCGTCTTCGACTTCCCGCTCCGTAACGACGAGTTCAGCCGTGGTCACCACGCAACCGAGCACGAACCAACTTCCGAGACCCTCCAACAACAAGTTGGCGTTCTTGCCGTACCACCCGAGACCCGCGCGCCACGCGACTTCGCGATCAACGATGGAATTGTCATCGGCAAAGACCGTCGCACGATGGCCGTCACGCTTCAAGCGGTTCGCCGCAGTACGCAACGCATCACGCAGCGGCTCGTAGTGATCACGCCAGGCGTATCTTGCGACACGCGCCGGCACGTACGTATCGGAAATGGCGTGAATGGATGCATCAGTCCGAGCACCTCCATCGGATGTGACATCCTCCGACCAATAGGAACGTGCCGCAACGATGATGCTTCGCGCACCAGCCACCGACATCGTCGGAGTCGTCGATCGCTCCGGTTTGCGGAAGGTGAACTGCATGCCATCGGCACAACCCGTTGCGATACGGGACTGGATGGCCTTGCGGGCGCGTAGCAAGGGTTCGGCGGTCGTGACACCGACTCGATCGGCCCCGGCCTCGCGCACCAAGCGCACCAATTCGGCGGTGTAAGCGTCACTCACCAGTCCGAAGGCTACGCACGATGGGGCAACGCGGACTGCGCCCGAAGGCCGAGGTGGTCCGGCCTACGCGCTGCGCTGATGACGCAAGCGCGGCACAAGACCGCTCTTGGCCAGCACCGCGAGAGTACGCAGCTCTTCGTAGTCGAAGATCACCGCGTTGTGCTCTGGCTCGCCGCACAACATCGGCACGATGCAGTCGTCGCAGGCCGAAGTGTGACGGGCCACGCACGTGTCGCAAGAGATGCTGATGCACCCAGGGGTGCTCTCACTGGTGGTTGTGGGTGACGAGCCGATCGTGATCTGGTGTTCTCGCATGCATTCAACGTGCCGAAGGGGTGTACCGCAATTCCACACCACACCCCCATGGCACACTCATGGTGTGAGCATCGACATCATCGAAGACGGCACACCGTGCGACTACTGCGGCACGCTCATTCAGTTCTTTGACGACGACTTCGCCATCTGCCCGGAATGCGGCAACGAGTTCTGGAACATGGACTACACCGGCGAATTTCTCGGCGATCGGCCCGACGGCATCGTCTAGTCGATCATGTTGATGATCGTGTAGTCGTCCCCCGGCCCAACACTCCGTCATCCCAGACTCCACCATTTAGTCTTTGGCAGAGATGCTCGACCATCCAGTTCGCGTCCAGAAGTGGCTCGTCGTGATGGCTGGTCTTGCATTGGCGAGTGTCGTGGCGTATTCGTCGCACACTTCGAGCGCTCTCTGGCTTGCTCTCGTGCCACTCACCTACACCGTTCCCATCTTCATGTGGCTCGATCACCTCGAGCCGGAACCACCGGCCATGCGATGGAATGCATTCCTCTGGGGTGCCGGCGTCTCCGTGCTGGTGGCTTCGTTCGTGAACGAAATCTTCATGGCAAGTTTCGGGCTCGTGGCAGCTGCGGTCATCAGCGCACCGATCATCGAAGAAATCATGAAGCTTCGCGGAATCACCCATGCCGCGAAGCGCCATCACATCGACTCACCGCTCGACGGTGCGGTGTACGCAGGATACGTCGGTCTCGGTTTCGCCGCCGTGGAAAACGTCATCTACTTTTCTAATGCGATCGAGGAAGACGCCCTCGGCATCACCTTCGTGGTGCGTGGTCTGCTGTCACCGCTCGCGCATCCCTATTTCTGCATCTGGGCGGGCCTGATGGTCGGACGTGCCGTTGCCAATGGACGCTCGCCACGACTCGCGGCACTGCGCGGGCTGTTCGTTGCCATACCGCTGCATGCATCATGGAACCTGGCTGCATCGGTGCCGATGCTGTCGTTCCTGCTGCTCGGGCATGTAGCGCTCTTCGTCATCCTCATGCGAAGACTGCGACGGCTACGGCGCGAAGAGATCCTCATCGTGCAATCACGACTACGCCAGTTGGCCTTCACCCACAATCTCTCTCCGCTGGAACTCGAGATATACGGTGACGCGCGCGCAACCCGCGGGTTTCGCCGCGGACTCGCACGAAGCGAGCGTCGAGCGTTCGATCAGCGTCGTGCTCTCGTCACGCGCTACGCGATGCGAATCAGCGACTAACTCGGCTTCCTACGTCACAACCGTCGCCGCTTCGTGCGTAACTCCTTGTCCCAATTCCACACGAAAGGCATCACATGACCACTTCAGTCCCCACCACTTCGATCGGCTCCGACTTGCTTCCGACCGTGCGCAACCTTGAGGAGGCCCGCTTGATCTGCGGAGACTTCACGAGCGTGCTCACCGTCGGTCCAGAATCGCATGAAGTCGACGATTTCGGACACCCCGACCACAAGGTGGTGTCGTTCGACGACATCACCGTGAACTACCGCGGCTATCTCGCACCGACCTTCGATCTCGTGAAAGAGGCAGTGGAGTGGGGCGTAGGTCGCACCAACCTGCTCGTGCATTGCCATGCAGGAATGTCGCGATCAACGAGCACGGCATGGGGTATCGCAATTGCAAACGGTTTCGACCCGATGGAGGCCTTCGACCTCCTGAAACAGAATCATCCGGTCGAGTTGCACCGCACATGGACGCTCGACGAACACCATCCACCACGACTGGCTCGTCGCGCATTCATCCCGAACGAACTCGTCCTGAAACACCTCGAGCGCTATTTCGGGTTGCGAAGCGGCACCCTCCGCGACATCGCAAGCGGCGGAGCGCTCGACTAACTCGCGACCGGACCGGTGGTGTCGATGCCGAGTCGGTGCACGACACCACCCTTCGGCAGCGCGGCAATCAACCGTTCGCTGCGAGCCGGATCGACGATGCATGCCATCGTCGGCCCGGAGCCACTCAACCACGACGCCCACGCACCAGCGTCGATTGCGGCCCGCATCGCTCGTCTGGTTTCCGGAACGATTGCAAGTCGCACGTCTTGATGCAGACGATCCTGGGTTGCCTCTGCGAGCGAGCCGTAGTCGCCGGTCACCATGGCCGCGACGAACAACGACGCACGCCCGATGTTTGAGACGGCATCGTCAAGGCTTACCGTCGCGGCGAGTTTGGTGCGGGACTCCTTCGTTGACGTGGTGTTCTCAGGCACCCACACCACGATGTCGCCACTTGCCGTAATCGGAACGCGAATCGCCCGGCCACCTACAGCAACGGTGAGACCACCGAGTGCCGAGGCCGCCGCATTGTCGGGATGACCTTCGAGCTCGGCCGCAACCCTGAACGCCGAGAGACGTGCCTCGAGTGAGTTCGCGGCCACCACACCTTCGCGCTGTGCGATGGCAAGGAGTGCACCACCGACTCGCGCGGCACCACTGAAGCCCAGGCCGCGACCCATGGGGATTCGATCGTGCGACCAGATGTTGCCACTGCCGCCCGCCGTCGTAAATGCGATGTGTGCAGGATGCCGACCATCGCACGCTCGCGCGTTGTTCGGAGTGCGAGCATCGACCAGACCTGCCTCGAACCGCAGGGTCAGTGCAAGTCCGAGGGTGTCGAATCCGGCACCGAGATTTGCGGTGCTCGCGGGCACGGTAACGCGAGTCACGAAATCAGCGTAGTTTCAGCGACGAACGCCTCCAGCGTGGTTCGGGCGGCTCCGCTCGAGATCGCATCGATCGCCAGCGTCACCCCGGCGGAGAGATCGCTCACGCGTCCCGCAACCGTGAGCGCGGCGGCTGCGTTCAGCACGACCACGTCGCGAATCGCACCGTGCATCTCACCACTCAGCACGGCCCGCACCACGTTCGCGTTGTGGGCCGGGTCGCCTCCACGCAACTGCTCATTCTCGGCTGGCGCAAATCCGAGAGTCCGCGCGTCGAGCACGATTTCATCCTTTACCTCGCCGTGCTCAGCGACGACCACCCGGTTCGGGCCGGCAAGTGACAGCTCGTCGAGCCCTCCATGACCGTGCACCACCCATGCGCGACTCGTACGAGCGGCGAGAACATTCGCCATCACCTTCATCCGCCTCGGGTCCGCCACACCGACGAGCATCAACCCGACTGGCGCCGGGTTCGCCATTGGCCCCAACAGGTTGAAGACCGTGGGGACCCCAAGTTCACGACGAATCGGTCCCACGTGCTTGAAGGCTGGGTGAAACGCTGGTGCAAAGACGAATCCAAATCCGACACGTTCGACGCAACGCGCCACTCGCGCGGCGGAGAGATCGATCGTCGCCCCGAGCGCCTCAAGCACGTCCGCCGTTCCGCACTTGCTCGATGCCGAGCGGTTCCCGTGCTTGCACACCGGAACTCCTGCTCCTGCCACGACGAATGCAGCCATCGTCGACACGTTCACCGAACTGCTGTTGTCTCCCCCGGTGCCGACGAGGTCGATGGCCCGTGCCGCGAGATTCGGTGCGAGAACGATCGGTGTTGCCGCGGATCGGACGGCGTCGAGAAATCCGGAGAGCTCCGCGGCAGAGGCTTCCCGCGCGTTGTACGCCACGAGAAACTTCTTGATTTCAGCGGCGGTGCGCTCACCGCTCAACATGCCGCGCATGGCGGTCGTCGCCTCGCCTCGCGTCAGCGGCACGGTGAGATCAGATGCGTCGCTCACTTCCGACCTCCACCGCGTGAAGGCTAAAGGATGCACGAGAGTCGGCTACATAACACGAACGCCGGTGGACCCGCTGTTCGCGAGTCCACCGGCGCGGTGGAATTCCTTAGAGGTTGATTTAGAGCTTGCTCAAGTCAACCGTTGGGGGCACGATGACCGCGTCGATGACGTGGATGACACCGTTGCTTGCAGCAACGTCAACCGCCACGACATTGGCACCGTTGACCTTCACACCACCGTCGGTGGTGACGGCGATGGTCGAACCCTCGACGCTCGGCACGTCACCGGCGGTGACGTCAGTCGACATGACCTTGCCAGCAACGACGTGGTAGGTGAGGATCGCGGTGAGCACACCGACGTTCTCCGGAAGGAGCAACTTCTCCAACAGTCCGGCCGGCAGAGCCTCGAAGGCTGCGTTGGTCGGAGCAAATACGGTGAACGGACCTTCGCCCTGGAGCGTCTCTACGAGACCAGCGGCGGCAACTGCAGCCACCAGCGTCGAGAAGTCAGGGTTGCCGCTGGCAACGGCGACGATGTCACCGGCTTCGGCAGGCATCGTCTCTTCGGCCATCGTCGTTTCGGTGGCCTCAGCGACGGTGTCTTCGGCGACGGTGTCTTCGGCGGCTTCGTCATCCGAACCGCAAGCGCCGAGCACGAGAGCTGACGCTGCAGCCAGTGCGATGAGTTTCTTCTTCATGTTGATGTTGTTCCTTCTGTGAGGGGTGAACGTGGTGATTGCACCACGTATTTAATACTAAATGATTCTGCGGGGTTCGTGCAACACCTCAGACGAGACGTTTGCCATAGCCCGAACATGAGGGATGTCCCCCATTCGCTGCGGCGATGTCACTCGCCAATAAACGCCGTCAGGCGTCGTCGCGAAGGTCGGTGAGCAACTCCGTAACAGTGAAGTCCGGCAACTCGATCACCTCGAGGTAGTTCGGGTGGTCGCAGCGCATCTGCACCGAGCCCTTGGCAAACTGCTCGACCTGTTGCGGCGTGAACTCAAAGCGGAGGTAGTGCACCGCGGCAGTGACGGTATCGCGGGTGAGACCCTCGGCATGTTGCTCGTCAACGGTTCCGCGCACCTGGCTGCCGTCGGCAAGTCGCAACACGATGGAGTTCTCGATGCCGACGAGTTTCGGCAGCCACTCGCGCATCTGGTCGTCGCTGGTGAGTTCGATGAAGAGTGTCGCGCACAGTTGACCCGGCTCCGGAATCATCGGGTTGAACGCCTTCAATTCCTCCATCACGCCTTCGTCGGTCACGACGCGCTCGACGCGCAGCATCTCTTGAATCTGGCTCTGCATGGTGAGACGGTTCTCGAACGACACGGTGACGATGGTGCCGAGGTGCTGACGGCGACGACGCTTGGTCTCGAGCACCTTGGCTCGCATGTCGTCGCGCACGCGCTCGTACGCACGGTGGTCGAGGATGTCATTGAGGGTGAGTTTGCGCTTGCTGGTCATGGTGGACACGGGGGATGTCTCCTTGGTTGGGGGTTGTGGTGGATCGTTGGGTGTTTCGATTCGTTATTCGGTGTCGAGGCCGTAGGCCTTGGCGACGACTTGCAGTGGATGCAGGGGTGCCGCACCGGTCTGCTCGGTGATCGCCGTGTTCGCGAGGTGACAGTCACCGGCGACCACGTCACCGTCGGCTTCCTTCACCATCTCACCGAGTTTCTTGCCGATCGGCATGCTGAGCTCGGCGTTCTCCGCACGCAAGCCCCACATTCCGTCGATGCCCGAGCACTGCTG
>JBJTOX010000104.1:0-5380 GCA_046074785.1 Actinomycetota bacterium | reverse complement strand
GTTCGTTGATCTGGTCGTGGAATCTGCGAAAAGTGGTGACAAGGTGTCGTGGCCGGGCTTCGGTTCGTTCTCGACGTCGAAGCGCCAGGCACGAACTGGCCGCAATCCCCGAACGGGAGAGCCGGTGCAGATCGCTGCTTCAACGACGATGAAGTTCAGCCCCAGCTCAACGCTGAAGTCTGAACTGAATCCAAACAGGTAATACCAAAGCAATACCTCAACCAATCAAGGAGAAATTCCATGGCAAAGAAGCGCAAGGCCGCCAAGAAGGCGCCAAAGAAGAAGGCCAAGAAGGCGACAAAGCGTCGCAAGAAGGCCAAGAAATAACTAACTCTCGTCGCTAAGACGAAGTTAATTCGGTTCGGAGTACGTAACGACCGGGGGGCGAAAGCCTCCCGGTTCGTTCATTTTGGGGCCGTCCCTCGGAGTGGCCGGCCAGGGTTCGTCGACCGTGAGCCCGCGAGCTAGTCGTCGCTCAGTCCGGCCAGGCGGAGATCGTCGAGCGTGTCGAGATCAAGCGCCAGGTCGTCACGTCGCACCACCCGAAGCGCAAGCCCGCGAGCGGCGGCCTCAGCGCAATGGGCGTCAAACGAGCCAGGTCCGTAGTGGAACTCGAACGGGCCGGTTGCGGGCAGCAGGAGCGCGTTGGTGCCGTCGTCGCGCCGGTCGGGCACCACGGTGACGTGCACGGAGACATCATCGAGACTGGCCAGCGACTCGGCCCGCGGCAGGTCGCTGTGCACCACGAGCACTCGCGCGAACCCGGCGGTTGCTGCGGCGTCGCGGCCTGCTGCGACGGCAACGTTCAGACCGTGTCGCTGCGGCCTCACGACGGTGGCGGAGTGCCCGATGGCCCAACTGGCCACCTCGTCGTCGTCGCACACCACGAAGACGGGCAGCGGGTGTGCGGCTCTCAGCACCGTGTCGGCGCATTGGCGGGCAAGCATCGCACGACGTTCGGGTGAGAGTGCCTCGGCGAGGCGGGCCTTTGCCGAGGTAAATGACTTGATCGGAACGACGACCGCCAACGTGCCCCGCGTGGTCACCCGTCGACTCCCGCGGGCGCGTCCATTCGCTTGAAGCCTACGATTTGGGCGTGGCATTGCCGTTCGCCCGCGTGGCCGTGGTGGGAGCAGGCTCGTGGGGAACCACGGTGGCGTCACTCGTAGCGCACAACGCACCGACCGTGTTGTGGGCACGTCGCCAAGCACTCGCCGATGAACTGCGCAGTACGCGCGTCAACACTCGGTATCTTCCGGGCCATCGCGTGCACGACGAATTGCAGGTGACCTCGGATGTCGTTGACGCAGTTCGTGATGCATCGCTCGTGGTAGTTGCGGTGCCGTCGGCAGGATTCCGTGACGTCGTTCGCTCGTTCGCGCTGCATCTCGAGCCTGGTGCGGTGTTGATGAGTTTGACGAAGGGTCTCGAACGCGGCACAGGTCGTCGCATGAGCGAGGTGCTGGCCGATCTCGCACCCGAACACGAAGTGTCGGTGTTGTCCGGCCCGAACTTGGCAGGGGAGATTGCAGCCGGTCAGCCGGCAGCGAGCGTGGTGGCCTGCGCCGATGGCGACGTGGTGGTGAAGCTGCAAGAAGTCTTCACGCGGCCGCTCTTCCGGGTGTACACACACGACGATCTCATCGGTTGTGAGATTGGTGGCGTCGTGAAGAACGTGATTGCAATTGCCGCGGGCATGGCACACGGAATGGGATTCGGCGACAACTCGCGCGCCACGCTCATCACGCGAGGATTGGTGGAGATGGGTCGTCTCGGCGCAAAACTCGGGGCGAATGCGGGCACGTTTTCAGGCTTGGCCGGCATGGGTGATGTCATCGCCACGTGCTCTTCGATGAAGAGCCGCAACACCACGGTTGGCGTGCGCCTCGGCAAGGGCGAGACGATCGCCGACATCAACGCGTCGATGAACCACATGGTTGCCGAAGGTGTGAAGAGTGCCGGAGCGGTTTTGGCATTGGCCCGCAAGAACGGAGTGGAAATGCCCATCTGTGAGGCCGTCGCCGAAGTGTGCGACGGACGACTGAGTGCCGCCGACGGAATGTTGCGTCTGATGACCCGTTCGCGCAAGTCCGAGCGCGACTGAACGCAAACTCATGACTCCGATTGGTCTACGAGGTGCGCCATGTGGCGTAATCGACGAAGCCGGCATCGCCCGACTCGACGCTTACAAAGATCCGATTGCATGGTGGGTGGCAGCGAGCGACAAGTGGCATGACCCACGCCAGGCGCCGAGCCTGCGCCAGCGACGCATCGACGGTGTGCCGGTGGTCGAAACCAAACTCGCCGTCCCCGGCGGCGACGTGGTGCAACGTGCCTTCGTTGTGGCTGACCAAGGTGGCGCGCTCGTGTACGAGTTCGAGAATCGCTCGCCGTCGGCGGTGATCGTCGCAGTGTCGATGCGTCACGCATCAACGTCGGCGGCAAGCGCCGGCACCACGCCACAAGGTGCCGATCTCGGTGATGGCGTACGGGCATTTCCGTTGGCGCACGCCAGCACCGTGCGCTTCGCCTGGGCTCTCGAGCGCTCGCGTTGGCGTCGCAAGCGCAGTCTCGATGTGGCTTCGCTTGCAGCGTCAGATGCCGTCGTTCGTGGTTGGGTGCAATCGTGTGACCGCGCGAGTCGGGTCACGACGGCCGGCATCGACCTGCGCTCAGCGCGCTGCTCACTGTTGCTTGCCGATGTGCGAGACATCGACGACCTCATTCGCACGAACGCCGCACTGGGTGTTCTCGCGGTGGGCGAGCGGGTGCGCATGGGTGACCCCGTCGGTTCGTGGGTTGCAAGTGTCGCTGATGCGGCGCAACGCGTGGCGCGAAAGCCTGGCGAATCGGCGTGGTCGTGGCGTGCGCTGAGCGTGGCAGCACACCTGCTTACGATGGCCGACGAGCAAGACGGCGCCAGCGACGTCGTGAGCGCATGGCAACGCAGTCTCGATCAGGGCGCCGTTGCTCGACCACCGCGGGCCGCGGTGGCGGCGACACCGCTTGAAAAGTCGGCCGAGTTCGCAGCACTCGTAGAAGATCGCCTGGCTCGACCTGTGTCGCCACTGGTGACGCAGCTCTTTGCGGATGGTCTGCGTGATTCGCGCGGCACGAACTTCGAGGCACACGGCATTCACGCCGGGCCACATCATCGCTTGTCGTTCGCCCTGCGATGGCACGGTGAAAACGCCGCTTTGTTGTGGGAGCTTGATGGCCCACCCGGCCTGCAACTCACTGCTCCCGATGTCGACCCGCAGTTCAACGTCACTGCTCAGCAAGGTGAAGCGCTTCTGCGAGTGGCCGATTGATGATGTCACGATCGCCACGCCCCACCCCAACATTGCAACTTGAGCGAACGCTGCAGGGCGTCGTGTGTGGTGTCGACGAAGTAGGCAAAGGATCCTGGGCAGGCCCGCTCGTCGTGTGCGTTGCGGTGCTGTCGCCCAACCTTGAAGAATCAGCGTTCATTGCTCGTGACTCCAAGACCATCACGGAAAAGCGGCGTGAGCAGATGTTCGATCAGGTGGCGTCACAGTGTGCGGGCTGGGCGCTCGGCAAGGCCAGCAATTCGGAGTGTGACGAGCTCGGCATGAGTGCGGCGCAACGGCTTGCCACACGTCGTGCGTTCGACGGGCTGGCTACCAAAGGCATTCATCCCGACGCGGCAATCGTCGACGGCAGTTGGGATTTCGTGTCGCCATGCGTTGCCCGCGTGCTCACCCGCGTGAAGGCCGACAGCGAGTCGCTTTCGGTAGCTGCCGCCAGCGTGTTGGCGAAGGTGTCGCGCGATCGCGAAATGCGCGACCTAGCCCAGCAACACTCGCACTGGTCGTTTGCGACCAACAAGGGTTACCCGTGCCCGAACCATCGTTTGGGTCTGCGTGAGCACGGCGTTTCTCCGCTGCACCGCACCAGCTGGGCGTTCATGGAGAACCTCGGGTTGCGCAACGCCTCGGGGCGTTGACGCGCAGGTTCAGCCTTTTTGCGTGCCGACCTTCAGGTCGCGGAACGCCGACTTCGAATCGATGCCCGCATCCTTGGGCAGACCGAGTACGCGCTCACCCACGATGTTGCGCATCACTTCATCTGATCCGCCGGCAATTCGCATACCGGGAGCACCAAGTACGAGTTGGTGCCACGCATACGTTCCCCATTCACCGGTGTCGGCCTGCAGTTTCGCCCCGAGCACATGGCAGAGGAAGTCGTTCAACAGTTTTTGATTGTTGACCAGCGCCATCTTCGAGATCGACATCTCGGGTCCGGGTGTCTGACCGGCCTTCATCTTGTCCATCGCGCGCTTGTTGTTGAAGTTCGCGACTCGATAGTTGATGTACAGGTTGGCGAGCATCTCGCGCACCAAAGCGTCGTTCTCCAAACCGTAGTGACGCACCATGGCGGTGATGCGGGTCATCATCGAGACCTCGCCTCCGCCGCCCCCGGCGCCGATTGCGGCGCGCTCGTTCATCAACGTGGTGAGAGCCACGCCCCAGCCCGCGTTCACGTCGCCGAGGCGATACCAGTCAGGTACTCGCACTTCGTTAAAGAACACTTCGTTGAAGCTGGCGCCGCCCGTCATCTGGCGTAGTGGTCGAATCTCGACGCCGGGCGCATTCATGTCGACGAGGAATCCGGTGAGACCCTTGTGCTTGGGAAGCGACGGATCGGTTCGGCAGATGATCTCGCCGATGTCGCTGTAATGCGCGCCGGATGTCCACACCTTCTGACCGGTGATCACCCATTCGTCACCGTCTCGCTCGGCCGTGGTTTGCAGTGATGCGAGGTCGCTGCCCGCGCCCGGTTCGCTGAACAATTGGCAGCCGACGATGTCGGCACGCCACATGGCGCGTAAATACTTCTCCTTGGCTTGTGGCGAACCGTGGGCGAGAATCGTCGGAGCGACCATGCCGAGACCGATGGTGAAGATGCTCTGGTTCGGCACCTTGTAGTTCGATTCGACCGCCGCATAAGCGCGTTCGTGCGCTGCCGTGAGACCCGCACCCCCGAACTCCTTCGGGCCGGTGATCCATCCGAAGCCGGCGTCGAACTTCTTGGTGCGCCACGCCTTGGCGCTCACCACCATCTCGTGCTCTGCCTCGCGCGTCTTTTCCTCGAACATCGAGACGTTGTCCGAGCCCTCGCCCCACACGAACGCCTTCGCGGCTTCCTTGCGGGGGAGATTGGCCTCGAGGAACTCTTCGGCTTGTTTGGTGAACTGCTGCATCTCCACCCCCGTCACGGTAGTTGGATGGTCACGTGGGTCGCCGAGCCGAGCGTCGCAAGCAACGCTTTCCCGTGATTGGCGGGCAACTAGCGTCGTGGCCCATGGGTCAGCCGGTTGCCGTTGCCGTCAAACAGTCGGCCGACCCCGGTCGGGTGC
>JBJTOX010000103.1:0-8702 GCA_046074785.1 Actinomycetota bacterium | reverse complement strand
TATTACGGCCATTTCACTGCGGCCTCCGACGGTCAGCGTCCTCTCGTGGTGAGCTACGCCACGAGTCCACCAGCCGAAGTGCTGTTTGCTGATTCGCGCCCGAGCGAAGCACCAACTGCGGTTGCCGCCCTCACATGCTTTCGCCAATACGAATTCGCTGGAATCTTGCGTGGCACCCGCCACGAGACTCAGGCGCGCCAGTTGATCGACTACCTCGTTTCACAACGCTTCCAGGAAGACCTGCCACTCACTCAATTCGTCTGGCCGGTCAACCAACGAGCCGCGGTACCCAAGGAATTTCTTGATTATTCGATCCGGCCAGAGAACCCGCTGACGATTGCTCCGGCGGTCATCGCCGCGCGGCGAGCCGAATGGCTCGACCGCTTCAGCGATGTGATGTTGCGGTAAGTCTCCCCATGCGTAATCGCAAACTGGTCACGGCAGCGAGTTTGCTCGTGACGCCATGGCTGTTGCTGTTCTTCGTAGTGCCCGTAGTGACGATGCTCGTCAATCACATGCGCTGGGACGATGTCTCTCGTGTCGTGGGAAACTCTTCAACTTGGCGCGTGGTGTGGTTCTCGTCATGGCAAGCCATGTTGAGTGTCGTCGCGACATTCATCATCGCCTGGCCGATTACCTGGCTGATTGGTCGCCATGACTTTCGCGGTCGACGCAGTCTCAGAGCCATGTGCACCGTGGGATTCTTGCTGCCTTCTGTGGTCGTCGGAGCCGCATTTCTGGCGGTGCTACCAACTTCACTGCACTACACCGTCATTGCGGTGATCATTGCGCACGCCTACTTCAACATTGCAGTGGTAGTCAGAGTCGTGGGAGCGCGTCTCGAATTGATCGATCCTCGACTCGCGGGGGCCGCTCGCGTACTTGGGGCAACGCCGATTCAGGTGCTTCGCACGGTGCTGTGGCCACAGATTCGAAGCTCGACCGGGTCCGCTGCCGCCGTCACATTTTTGTATTGCTTCGCTTCGTTTGCCGTCGTACGAGTCCTTGGCGGACCTTCGCGCAACACCATCGAAAGCGACATCGCCTTGCGTGCATTCGGCATCGGCGACGTTTCGGCTGCGACCGTGATGTCGGTACTTCAAGTGGCAGTAATCACCACAATCGTGTTGCTGCTTCGCCGACTCACTCGTGGGGATGCCACGCCCACAAGAGCCGCCCCGCTACCACTCGCCCCACTTCAGCAATCACAGAGACCTCTCGCCGTCGTCATCTCACTTGCTTCGGCACTGTTCGTCCTCACACCACTTGCCGCGGTGCTGTGGAAGTCCGTACGCGTCAAAGATGGTCTGACATTGAGCGCTTGGCGAGGCGTCGTAAGTAGTGAATTGCTTGAGTCGATTGCCGCTTCGGCTCAAACCGCTTTCCTCACCGGCGTCATCGGCGCAGTGTTGGCCGCATCAGCTGCGTTCGTCTTGTCTCGCTCACCCCGCATTGGGTCGGCGCTCGATTCAGCGAGTCTCCTGCCCCTCATCGTTTCGCCGGTCACGCTCGGTCTCGGTCTCCTCATCACGTTCGATGAAGGTTGGTTCGATTGGCGAGATCAATGGTGGCTCGTTGCGGCTGCCCACACGTTAGTCGCATTTCCGCTCGCGGCACGAGTTCTGGTACCGGCATGGCGAGCGATTCCCGATCGTCTCCGAGACGCAGCGGCAACGCTCGGCTCTGGCGAGGTACGCCAAGTGTTCGACGTCGATCTCCGCCTGATGCGTCGTGCAATCACTGCTGCTTTCGGGTTGACAGTGGCAGTTTCTCTAGGCGAGTTCGGGGCGGCCTCACTGCTGTCACGTCGTGGAGCCGAGACGATGCCCGTTGCAATTGCACGGTTGCTTGAGCGCACCGGCGATACGTTTCGCGCTCAGGCGTTTGCGATGTCATCCGTGCTCATCGTGCTGTGCTTCGGTGCACTACTGATGATCGAAGCGACCACTGGGAGAAGCAGACGTGCTACGAATCACTGACCTCGTCGTCAAGCGTGGTGGGCATGACGTGTTGTCCGGCGTTTCTCTCGAGATCGCTGCTGGCGAACGGGTGTCGCTACATGGTCCGAGTGGCTGTGGAAAGACAACTCTGCTTCTTGCGATTGCCGGTTTGGTGCCCGTCACGAGTGGTTCAATCAGCATCGCCAACCGTGACATCACGCAGCTTCCGCCCCACGCGAGGGGCATCGGATTGGTATTTCAAGACGATCAGTTGTTTCCACACTTCGATGTGGCTGACAATGTCTCGTATGCCCTGCGCGTTCGGGGCATCCGCCGGGAGAAACGCCGATCCACCGCCGATGTCTGGCTACAGAAAGTTGGGCTCGCCGGGTTTGCCTCCCGACTTATCGACTCGTTGTCGGGCGGCGAAGCAAAGCGGGTGGCTCTAGCGAGAACGCTTGCTGCCAATCCATCCATCGTGCTGCTCGACGAACCGCTATCGGGCCTTGATGTCGAACTGCATGATCGATTGCTCACCGACTTGCGCAATCTCTTCATCTCGATGGGTACGACCGTGCTGCATGTAACCCACGACAGGGTCGAGGGCTCACAACTCTGCGACCGATCGGTGGAATTCCAGTCGCTCACTGGCCCTCGGTGATGCCATCGATATCCGACGAAGCTGCGTTGCTCAACCTGCCGAGTACATGTCGGCAAGACTGACCTAGTAATGAACAACTCCTTCGTCGTCCGTCGTTTGAGCCTCGAGGAAACCAAGCCAGTTCGTCTTGACGTTTTGCGGCGTGGCACACCATCGCGCGAAGCGAACTACGACGGCGATGATGAACCCTCTTCGGTTCACATTGGTGCTGAGGTCGCCGGAATCGTGGTCGCCACATCCACATGGCTGGTCGTGCCGTGGCAGAACGATGAATCCGCGATTGCCGTGCAGTTACGAGGCATGGCGGTCAGCGATCAGATGCAGAACACCGGAGTTGGGCGCGCCCTCATTGAGGCTGGCGTCGAACATGCCCGATCGCTCGGAGCTCGTTACATTTGGGCAAAAGCGCGAGACTCGGCGATCTATTTCTATGAACGCTGCGGGTTTGTCGTCGTCGGTGATGAATTCGTCGAACCGGCCTCTGGGATGCCGCACCATCTCGTGGTGCTCGATCTTCGCTGATCGACCATTTGACGGCGAGCGCTAAGAGCCGAAGTTGACTTTCGTGGTGTAGAGCGCTGCGGTGCCGTCGGGCAGCGTGGCGTCAAACTCCAATGTCCATTCGCCGGGGGTTGGCACGTCAACTTCAACGTGGAAGTGGTTCGTGCTGCTCTCTTCAAACCAAAGAATGATCGTGGAAAGTGTCGTATCCGACGGAATGAGGTTGCCGGTTACGGCAGTGACCTTCTCGAGCTTGCCCCCCGGCGGTGTGAGCTCCATGTGCACCAGTACGTTGCCGACCCTGGCTGGGTCGACGGTGACGTCGGCGATTACATCGTCGGCAACGAGCGACGTATTGAACGCGTCCTCCCCACCCTTGTCGTGCACACCTGCTTTGGGCCCAGATGCATCATCTCCACCACAACCAGCGACTGCTGCTACCAGGAGGAGTACCGAGAAGGTTCGTCGAAGGGTCATGGAGATGTTCACTTCTTCATTCTCGCAGGCGAAATCAGTAAGGGTCGCTCGGAGGCACACCGTCAATCGTCACGCGGTTGTACAACCATGCGAGGCGCTCGTTCGGGGTGCGCTGTTGCACCACGTCAGGAAGAACGGTCAACCCCATCGGCTTTCGTGCGCGCCACATCATCATTTGCCGATCGAGGTCATAACGCACAAACAAGGGGTTCCAGTCGTTCCAGGTGAAACCCAGGTCGAGGTCAGCGTGGTGGACTTCGGTCTCGCACCAACGCATGAGCACCAGATCCGGAATCGGCACTCGTGATCCGTCGGAGTGAGATTTGATTCCGTGTCCGCTCCATGTGGTGACGGTGGCGCTTGCCCATGCGGCCTCGAGCGCATAGATAGTCACACGTACATCAGCGACCAGTTCGGCAGCCGAACGATGAGCCCCCGCATCAATTGCGGCATCACGAACTGGCTTTCCCCCTGGATACTGTTCGGACTCCTCTCCTCGTGTTGCTGCCGCAAACATCAGGGCATGGCTCTCTGCATTACGGGCGAGGTGTGAGAGCAAATGCCCGCGAGTCCACCCGGGCAACACCGAAGGTGCACGGCACTGCTCGTCGGTCAATGAATCAAGGGTCGTCAGCAGTCGTTGGTGTGACGATGCACATCCCGTCACCTGCGCATCGAGCATGCGCGCGGTTGCTGCATCCAAGGCGACTACTCGTCCACCATGCTTCGTCGCGGCACGACCACCACCGTACCGTCTGCCTCGTGAATGACTCGCGCTGACACACCGTAGAACTCGGCGAGCGTCTCGCTTCGCAACACGGCTTGCGCATCCCCTCGCGCGACCCCCACACCTTGATGCAGAAGCAGCAATCGATCGGAGTACAGCCCAGCAAGTGTGAGGTCGTGCATCGCCGAAATAACGGTGAGATTCCGGCTGCGACGCAGTCGGTCGACAAGTTCAAGGGCATGTTGCTGGTGACCGAGATCAAGGGCGCTCGTTGGCTCGTCAAGCAAGAGCACCGGTGCTTCCTGGGCGAGGGCACGCGCGATCACTACGCGCTGTCGCTCGCCCCCGGAGAGAGTGCCGAGCAACCGACGCGCATAGACGCCGAGCATGAGCTCGTCGAGCAACTCTGCGACCACTTCTCGATCGCGAACCGACTCACGTCCGAATGTTGACACGTACGGGTTTCGACCCAGCAACACGTAATCCACCACCGACATGTCGACGGGAAGCGCGGGATCCTGCGGAACGAATGCGACATGTCGCGCAGCTTCACGCGGCGAGAGCTGCGAAACTTCCTCTTCGATGATTCGCACGCTGCCCGAATACGGCACGAGTCCGGCAACTGCCCTCAATAGTGAGGACTTCCCCGCACCGTTCGGCCCGATGACGCAGAGCCACTCGCCTACTGCAATCGTCTCGTCGAGCGAGACGATGACCCCACAGCCCTCATACTCGACGCGCACCGACTCGAGTCGAATCGTCATCGTCGCGCCTCACGCAGCCGCAGAATCAACAAGAAGAATGGTGCACCAAAGAACGCCGTAACCACGCCAATCGGAGTCTCTGACGGCGACGTAAGAACACGACCAGGAATGTCGGCTGCAATGAGGAACGCAGCACCGAGGAACATGCTGAGCGGCACCACCAGCCTGTACGAGGCGCCGAGCAGCAGGCGGACCGCATGCGGCACGATGATGCCGACGAACCCGATGAGACCGCTCACGGCAACGGCGGCCGATGTTCCGAGCGTTGCCGCCACGACCACGATGATGCGCACCCGATCAACATTCACGCCAAGTGCTCGGGCTTCGTCGTCTCCGACACGCAACACATCGATCATCCGTCGATAAAGCAAGAGCACGATGGTGCTGACGACGATGTACGGCAACACCAGCCGAACGTCCGACCACGACGCCGTGGTGAGTCGCCCGAGGATCCATGAGTAGACCTGTCGCACCACGTCGTTGTTCCGCTGCAGGATGAACGCTTGTACGGCGGTAGCCAGCGATGTGACGGCGACTCCAGCCAGTACCAATGTGGTTGATGATCGCGAGTCTCCAAAGGCGGTTCCCACGAAGTAGGTGAGGGCAACTGCAGCCATACCTCCGACGAAGGCGGCAAGTGGCACCGGATCAATCGGCCACGATTCAGTCACATTGCGATTGACGACGAATGCAACGGTGGCACCCAAACCTGCTCCTGCCGCGACGCCGAGTAGATACGGATCAACGAGTGGATTTCGAAACACGCCTTGATAACTCGCTCCCGCCAGTGAGAGCATCGCGCCAACGAGCGCAGCAAGCACGACTCGTGGTGCACGAATCTGCCAGATGATGTTCCACTGAGCTTCGGTGACACCACTGTTGATCGTGACCAGCGGCAATCGATCGAACAGAGCCAACGGCACGCGCCACCACGTCGGCCCAGCCGGTCCGACAGCAGTACCCACCAGCGCTGTAACCACGACCACCACGGCACCGATCGACCACCAGGCGGCACGTCTACCCACCGCGTCGGAGATCATCGCGCCGGTGGTTGAAGGCATCTTGCTCAGCCCTGTTGCTTCGCCAAGGCCGAGTTGATTGCCTCGGTCACGACTCGAACGAGATCGACGAGGCGCGGTCCCCAACGAGATGCAATGTCATCGTCGAGTTCGACGACGTTGCCCGCCCGTACTGCTGCCAAGTCGGCCCAGCCATCACGCTCGGAGACGGTTTGCAACGACTGCGCACAGCACTTCGTGTCGGCAAGGAAGATGATGCTCGGGTTCTTCTCAACGAGTACCTCGGCAGAGAGCTGTGGGTAGTCGTTGCCCGCTTCGACACCGTCGGCAACGCTCACCAAACCGAGCGACGACATCACACCGCCGATGAAGGTGTTGGAGGTAATCGTGTAGAGCGTCGGGTCGAGTTCGTAGAAATACGTGAGCGGGGGCTCAACTTTCGAGACTGTGGCCGAAAGAGCTGCGATCTCTGCTTGCATCGTGCCGGCAAGCTGCACTGCTTCAGCCAAACGACCGGTCAATGCGCCAAGTTGCTCGAGTTGTTCGTATGCCCCATCGAGACTCGAAACTGCGTACGCACCGTAGACCGGAATCGACAGTGCGTTCAGTTGCTCTACCAAGTTGCCTGGGTCGTAACTGATGATCACGAGGTCGGGCTCGAGTGCCGAGATTGCCTCAACGTTCGGCTGATAGGCGTCAACCTTTTCCAGCGACGCAGTTTCAGCCGGATAGTTCGAGAAATTGTCGACTGCCATGACTTTGTCGCCGGCACCGATGGCAAACAACATCTCGGTGGCCGTCGCCGACATCGAAACGATGCGTTGTGGCTCTGCTTCAAGGGTGAGGCCACCAACCGTTACTGGGAATGCGGCAGGTTCCGACGTAGTCGGCGACTCCGCTGATACGGATTCCACAGGTGCGGTATCTCCGTCATCGTCACCACCGCACGCAACGAGTGCTGGCACCAATAAGAAAAGACCGGCGAGGCCGGCCCGTCGAGAAAGTTTCATGATGTTCTCCTTGCTCTTCTCGCGAGAGCGGTAGATCGAGCATCTTCAACAGGCGACCGGACTCACGAGGTTCGAATGGTCTCGAACTTCGCATCACCGTTGCGGGACAGTGCCGGAATCTCACCGGACTTCGCTGATGAACATGCACCACAGCTATTGCTGCAGCAGGTAAGACGGTAGCAGGTGCGTGAGCCGGGCTCAGCCGGCAACGAGCGACGCGATGCGTGAAATACCCTCACGCAGGTCGTCATCACCGAGCGCGAATGAAAAACGTGCGTATCGTGGCGCGCCAAACGCCTCGCCCGGCACGAATGCCACCTTTGCGCGCTCGAGTACGAGGTCGGCGAGTTCGAGTGTGTTCGATGCGGTCGCACCAGCAAGATTGCGATTGAGCAGTCCGCTCATGTTCGGGAAGCAGTAAAAGGCACCTTGTGGCTTCATACACGTGACACCAGGAATCGATGTGAGCATTTGGTGCATCAGATTGCCTCGGCGTTCAAACGCGGTTCGCATACGCACCACATCATCGAGGCCGCCAGTCAGTGCAGCCAGCGCGGCGTACTGTGCAACGTTCGACACGTTGCTCGTGGTGTGGCTCTGAAAGTTGATGGCTGCCTTCATCACGTCGGATGGTCCGATCATCCATCCGACACGCCAACCGGTCATCGCATAGGTCTTGGCGACGCCATTGACGATTACGCAACGGTCGGCGATCTCGGGCACCAACGTGGGCATCGAATGGAACTGATGACCGCCGTAGGTGAGGTGCTCGTAGATCTCGTCGGTTACCACCCACACGTCGTTGGCTGCGGCCCACTTGCCGATGGCAATCGTCTCTTCGCGTGAATACACGGCACCGCTCGGGTTGTCGGGCGATACGAAGAGCAGCACCTTCGTGCGCGGGGTCTTCGCACGCTCGAGTTGCTCCACCGTCACCTTGAACTCGGTTTCTTCGGTGGTGTCGATCACTTTCGGAACACCGCCCGACAGAGCAATTGCCTCGGGATACGTCGTCCAATACGGGGCCGGGCAGATCACTTCGTCACCCGGATCGCAGAGCGCAGCAAACGCCACGAACACGGCGTACTTTCCACCGACGGTGACCAACACTTGCGAAGATTGACATTCAAATCCGCTGTCGCGCTTGGTCTTCGCCACGATTGCATCGCGCAACGCGGGCAAGCCGGCCGCCGGTGTGTAGCGATGCGCTTTGGGATCTCGAGCCGCCTTCACCGCAGCTTCGACGATGTGCTCAGGTGTCGGAAAGTCGGGCTCACCCGCACCGAATCCGACCACTTGTTCACCCTTGGCCTGCAACGCTTTGGCTTTCGCATCAACGGCAAGCGTGGCCGATTCGGCAATTGCGGCAAGTCGAGCCGACACCCTTGATTTCTTGTTTGACGGTGTTGAACTCGACGACATCCCTGCCATGCTAAGACGGTGACGAAGGCGCCCACTACCGCAATCACGATTCCACGCGAGATGTTGCCGAGCGATGGTCGATTCGGTTGCGGCCCGTCGAAGGTGCGTGACGCTCAACTCGACGCCCTCGCCACCGAGGGACGTCGGCTCATGGGCACCTCCACCGCCAGGCTCCCGTCAA
>JBJTOX010000102.1:0-4049 GCA_046074785.1 Actinomycetota bacterium | reverse complement strand
CGTCCGACCTCGGCTACAACGTGGCGTTCCAGTTCTTGCCGATGTTGTTTCTTGGCACGTGGGCCGGTTCGTTCGCCGACCGCTACGACCGTCGCACCATCATGTTGTGCACGCAGATCTTGCTGGCGGTGCAGGCGTTGGTGCTCGGCGTGCTCGACCTCACCGACAATGTGTCGCTACCCATCGTGTGGGCGCTCTCGCTCACGCTCGGTGTGATCGGCGCCATCGATAACCCGGCGCGCCGCGGTCTCATCACCGAACTGGTGCCCGAATCGCAGTTGAGCAACGCCATGTCGATGAATACCACGGTGATGACCGGTTCGCGCGTGTTCGGCGCCGCGCTTGCTGCCGTGCTCGTTGGGCCGCTCGGCACGGGCTGGTTGTTCGTACTCAACGGCATTTCGTATGCGGCGATGATCTACGGCATCGTCGGTTTGCGCAAGTCAGAGATGGTGCCGGCAGTGAAGCGTCCGGCGGGTGGGTCGCCCGTGCGCGACGTGCTTCGCTACGTGCGTTCGAATCGCCGGTTGTCGTCGATGTTCTTCGTCTACGTGGTGGTGAGCACGTTCGCCTTCAACTACAGCGTCGTCTTCCCCAAACTCGCCGACGTCAACTGGGGCAGTGAAGATGCATTCGGGTGGCTGATGACGGTCACTGGTGTGGGCAGTGTCGTGGGTGCGCTCATCACGGCGCGATTCCCGCGTGTGTCGCTGCGCTGGTTGGTGATCAACGTGGCGGTGCTCGGTGCGAGCAACATGGCGGTGGCGTTTGCGCCGAGTCTGTGGGCGGCGTACGCACTGTGTCTGCCACTCGGCTTTGGTGGGGCAGCGATGATCGCTTCTGGCAACGCCATCAGCCAGCAAGAGTCGCCGCCCGACATGCGCGGTCGTCTGCTTGCTCTCACCGCGGTGGCATTCCTCGGCAGCACGCCGATCGGCGGGCCGATCACCGGCCTCATCGCCGACTACGTGTCGCTCGAATGGTCGATGGCGTACGGCGGCGTCACGTGTTTCATGTGCGTCGCACTGCTCGCCTGGTGGTGGCGGTAGGTTCGGCAGCGATGGGCGCAGCGATCATTTGGTTTCGTCGCGACCTGCGGCTCGCCGACCACCCTGCGTTGCATGCAGCGCTCGCGCACGGTGTCACCACGCCACTCTTCGTGCTCGACCCGTTGTTCGTCAACCGTTCGGGTGCGGCTCGTCTCGCGTTTCTCTACCGCAACATTCGCGCGCTCGATGCTTCGATGAATCGGGCCATCGTGGTGCGTCACGGTGACCCGCTCGACATCGT
This sequence comes from Actinomycetota bacterium, assembly GCA_046074785.1. GTDB lineage: Bacteria > Actinomycetota > Acidimicrobiia > Acidimicrobiales > Ilumatobacteraceae > F1-60-MAGs027. Next base: position 2,759 of record JBJTOX010000102.1, on the reverse strand, counting down.
TCCGCGTTTCGCCAAAGAGGCTGGCGCCGACAAGGTGTTCGTCAGCGCCGACTTCGGCCCGTACGGCGCCAAGCGCGACGCCGAAGTTGCCAAGCGTCTCGCAGTACAAGGGGTGGAGCTGGTTCGCGTCGGTTCTCCGTATGCAGTCGACCCCGGCACGGTGCGCAAACCCGACGGCACGCCGTACGCGGTGTTCACACCGTTCTCGCGCGGGTGGATTGCACACGGTTGGGGCAAACCACTTGCCGCACCCAAGAACATGAATCTGCGCGGCGCACCCGACATCAAGTGCGACGGCATTCCTGCCGACCCCGAACTTGCTGCCGATTTGCCGCAAGCCGGAGAAGAAGCAGCATGGGCTCGCTGGGAACACTTCGCTTCTGATGCGCTCAGCAGGTACAAGGAAGAACGTAACAACCCCGACCGCGATGGTTGCAGCATGCTCTCGCCGTACCTGCGTTTCGGCATTCTGCACCCGCGTCAGTTGCTCGCCGAACTGAAGCCCGACAAGAACGACGATCATTACCGCAGCGAACTTGGCTGGCGCGAGTTTTATGCCGACGTATTGCACCACCAACCGCGCACCGCGTGGGAGAACCTACAGCCAAAGATGAACGCGATGCCCGTCGACACTGACGCACGCGCCAAGCAACGTTTCGCTGCATGGTGTGCCGGAAAGACGGGGTATCCGATCGTCGATGCAGGCATGCGTCAGTTGCTCGCCACCGGCTGGATGCACAACCGCGTTCGCATGATCGTGGCCAGCTTCCTCGTGAAAGACCTGCATCTTCCGTGGCAATGGGGTGCGAAGTACTTCATGCAACATCTCGTCGATGGCGACATTGCGTCGAACAATCACGGTTGGCAGTGGACTGCCGGCACCGGCACCGATGCGGCACCGTACTTCCGCATTTTCAATCCGGCGATGCAGGCAGAGAAGTTCGACCCCAATGGCACGTACGTGCGCACGTGGCTGCCCGAGTTGGCGAGCGTTGCCGACAAGTTCATTCATACGCCGAGCGAAAGCCCGACGGGTGTGCCGAATGGTTATGTGGCGCCCATCGTCGACCACGGCGAAGAGCGCGACGAATCGTTGCGCCGCTACAAGCTCGTCACCGGCAAATAGCGCACGCCACACACGCTCTCGGCGCGACCGTATTCACGCGTTCTCGGCGCGACGAGCACCCCGCATCTCAGTAGCCTTGAGCCCACGACCATGCCTACGAGTGGTGTCGACGACCGCAAAATCGCCATTCTGCGCGCGGTGATTGAGCATTACGTGTCGACGGGTCAGCCCGTCGGCTCTAGCCAGGTGGCGGCGATGCCGGGCATCTCGGTGTCGGCTGCCACCATCCGCAACGACATGGCCGCCCTCGAAGCCGACGGCTACCTCGCCCAACCGCACACATCGGCAGGTCGCGTACCCACCGACAAGGGGTACCGCCTCTACGTCGACCACCTCACGTCGACCGATGTTGCCCAGGCCGGCAAGTTGAATGCGGTGAGCCGCCAGCGTCTCGGCGACTTCTTCGACACCGCGCACTTCCGTCTCGAAGAAACGTTGCATCGCACCTCGTTGCTGCTCGCGCAACTCACCAACTACACCGCGGTGGTCACAGGCCCGAGCGTGGCCGAAGCGGTGGTGCGATCGGTGCAAATCGTGGTGTTGAGCGATCGCATCGGCACGGTGGTGGCGGTGTTGTCGAATGGCCAGATCGAAAGCGAGCAGATCGAGTTCTCGTCACGACCGAACGACATGCAACTTGCTCTCGCCAACTCGCGCGCCAACGAGGCACTCGCCGGCAAGACGCTCAGCTCGGCCAAGTACGCGCAGGCGACGGGTGCCGGGGTCGATGGCGATGTCGAGACGCTGGTGGCCAAGGCGGTTGGCGCACTGGCGGGTGGACGTGGTCGCGACAGTGTGTTCGTCGGTGGCACAGCGAGCCTCACCACGGCGTTCGATGCAGTCGAAGTGGTGCGTTCGGTGTTGGAAACACTCGAACAGCAATATGTCGTCGTTTCGTTGGTGCGCGACATGTTGAGTCGCGGTGTCAGCGTGGCAATCGGATCCGAAACGGGAGTCGAACCGCTCAGTGTGTGCTCGGTGGTGCTCGCCCCGGTGGTGCGCGACGGCGAAACCGTCGGCAGTGTCGGCGTGCTCGGCCCCACGCGCATGAATTATCCGGCTGCCCTCGCCACGGTGGAAGTGGTGAGCGACCGACTCGGCCGCCGACTCACCGAAGGCTGAGCCGCACATGGCGCAAGATTTCTACGAGTTGCTCGGTGTCGCGCGCGATGCATCACAAGATGACATCAAGAAGGCCTATCGAAAACTCGCCCGCGAGTTGCATCCCGACAAGAACCCCGGCAACAAAGAAGCCGAAGAAAAGTTCAAGCAGGTATCGCGCGCATACGAGGTGCTGAGCGATCAAGAAGCGCGCGAGCGCTACGACCGCTTCGGTGAATCAGGCATGAGTGGTGGAGGCGGTGGCGATCCGTTCGCTGGTGGTTTTGGCGACATCATCGACGCGTTCTTTGGTGGCGGTTCTCCATTTGGCGGAAGGTCTGGTCCGTCGGGTCCGCCGCGTGGTCAAGATCTCGAAGTCGTGCTTGATGTTTCGTTCGTCGACGCGGTGTTCGGTTCACAACAAGAAGTTTCGGTGCGCACCGCGGTGGCATGCGAAGACTGCAGTGGTTCTGGTGCTGCTCGCGGCACGTCGCCAACGTCGTGTGCTGATTGTCGTGGCACCGGTCAAGTG
>JBJTOX010000101.1:0-6582 GCA_046074785.1 Actinomycetota bacterium | reverse complement strand
TTGCGCCAGCGGCACGTGCCGCCGAGAGATTGCCGGCGGCCACGACCACTCGTCTCTCTCGCACCGCCGAAACGAGTGGTGCCGCACCAACCACACTGCGTAACGAGCCGTCAAGACCCAACTCGGCGACGAATGCATGGCGTTGCGACACGTCGGTGGCCAGCGAATCGTCGATTTGTTCGTCGGCGACGAGCACGGCGATTGCGATCGCAAGATCGAGCCCCGCACCACCCTTTCGTTCGCCACTCGGCGCGAGATTCACCGTGATGCGACGGTTGGGCCACGCAAAACCGCGCGACAAGAATGCGGCGCGCACACGATCGCGACTCTCGCGACATACTTCGTCGGGCTGACCCACGATCGTGAAACCGGGCAATCCGACACCAACGTGTACTTCGACGTCGACGGCTCGCCCGACGACGCCGAGCAACGTGGTGGAACGTACGGTCGTGAACATCGGGTACCTCCGGCGAAATGCTTTGTCGCGTGGCCGTCACCTGTGAGACTTGGACGGCAATGAGACTTTCGGAGAGTTGTGTGAACCGCGCGGTCGTCGTGTTAGCGGGTGCTGTCTTGCTCGTCGGGTGCGCCGAGACCCCACGAACTGCAACCAACTTCTGCCGCGTGCTGGCCGAGCGCATCGACGAGATGGTCGAACCGCCCACCGACAACCAAGCCGTCTCGCGTTTGATCGACCACTATTCGCGACTTGCCGAAGTTGCCCCGCTCGAAGTGGAAGACGACATCGTCACACTGCGCGACCTCTTCATTGCCGCATCACAGGTGAATGTGAACGATCCTGCGAGTGTGCAGGCCGTGGCCGATGCCGCATACGAAGCCGACAAGGCAGCAGAAGACGCAGGAATCTATGCGGGCGCAACCTGCGGCGTTGACATTTCGACGGGGTTCGCAATACAAGTACCTGCGACACCGGCACAGCCGATTACACCCGAAACGACACCCGACACCACGGTCGCGCCGTAGTTCTCGCTGCGAACTAGCGAATTTCTCCGCGCTTCACGATGACCTTGTCGACGAGACCGTAATCCTTCGCCTGCTCAGCGGTGAACCAACGGTCGCGCTCGGAGTCGCGCTGGATTTCTTCGATCGACTTGCCCGAGTGATGCGAGGTGAGCTCGGCCATGCGGCGCTTGGTGAATGCGAGTTGCTCGGCCTGAATGGCGATGTCGGCTGCCTGCCCACGCAGGCCGGCAAGCGGCTGGTGCATCATGATGCGCGCGTTGGGCAACGAGTAGCGCTTACCTTCGGTGCCGGCAGTGAGCAAGAACTGACCCATCGACGCGGCAAGACCGACGCACACCGTGGCCACATCGCATGAGATGAATTGCATCGTGTCGTAGATGGCCATGCCGGCCGTGATCGAACCGCCGGGCGAGTTGATGTAGAGCCACACGTCGCTCTTGGGGTCTTCGCCTTCGAGAAACAGCAACTGAGCACAGATCTGGTTGGCCGCTGCGTCGTCGACCTCGGAACCCAACATCACCACGCGGCTCTTCAACAAACGATTGAAGATGTCAGAACGCGGATCCATGCCACCGTCGAGCGCCAGCGGGGCCGGCATGACCGCCGACGTGATTCCCTGCGTGAGCGGCGAGTCGGATGCGGCAATGCGGGGTGTAGTCATGCGCGCAAGGCTAACGGTTGGCGGGGTGCCGACCGTTCACGCAGGCTTGGGAGTCTCGCGACGAATGCCACTGAACACGATGGCAACGCGCTCATCGTTGGCAACACGATCACGAGCGGCAAGCAATCCGGCAAGGCCCGACGCACCAGTCGGACTCACGTCGATATCGGTGGTGCGATGTGCAAGTTCGTATGCCTCATGCACGTGACGTTCTGACGCAACTACCGGTGAACCACCGCTTGCGCGCATCGCGCGACACACGGGCACCCAGTCGTACGTTTCATCATCGAGGATGCCGTCGGCAAACGATCGCGGTGTGTCGGGCCACGGCGTCATGCATTCGCGCCAGTGTGCGGCAGCGGCGAGGGCAGTCGGATACTTCGCGCTCGTCTGCCATGCACGTGCGAGCGGCGCACACCCTTCGGTTTGCACGGCATGCAACGCGGCGCGTGTGCCGCCGGCGTGAAACCCTTCGGCGAGGCTGGCGGCGAATGCTCCCCCGCCGACTTGAACGAACAACCGGGCGATGAGCGGCGGCTCCATGTGCTCGGCGACGTAGGCCATCTCCCATCCGATGGTGCGGCCTCCGTCGAGGCACCATGCGTTCTCGGGCCCTTGCACACCGAATGGAATCGCGCCACCCGCAGTCGCTTCGCGAAATCGATGCACACACGGGTCACCAGGCGGGTCGGTGGCCAATCGCGGGCAATGCACCACGTCGGCGCGCAGTTCACGCAAGCGCTGCACGAGTGCGGCATCGGCGTGTTCGGGCACGAACACCTTGATCGGCCAATCGACTGCGCGCGCCAACGTGCTCGCTGCGAATGCGGCGTTACCGCACGAGGCGATGGCAAGCGATGGTCGCGCATTCGGCTTCCACTCGGCAAGGCCGAGCCGCTCGGTGGCGACGAGATGCAGTAACTCGGTGAAGAGATGTCGAGATTTCTGCGAGCCGGCCACGTTGTGAGTTTCGTCCTTCACCCACACGCCACCCGTTGCAGAAAACCCAAGGGCATCCGACAACGCGTCGGCACGAGCGAACGGTGTGAACACAAAGCCGGTGCCGGCAACCTTGGCGATGTGCGTGTCGAGTTCTTCGATCAGTGCATCACGATCGGTTTCGCTCATGCCGTTGGCCGCAGCAAAGGCATCCCACGCGAGATAGCGACGAAACGCGATGAACGGATTGGCATGCTTCGTGCGCCGCAGCGGCGCAACATCACTCTCGATGAGCAGCACATGATGACGGTCGTTGCCCTTGGCATTCGGGCAGCGCCATGTGAGTGGAGTTGCAATGTCGACGCGCGTGCCACACGCCGCACAGCGCAGACCGCGAACGATCGGTGGTGTTGCCTTCGGGTTGGCGCGCGGTAGTTGCGACTCGGTCATCGGGAGTCGCTGCGCGCCGAAGCGCCCCTTAGCCGGCGACGCGACGGTTGAAGTCGGCGATCATCGAATCCCAGGCAGGTACGAACCTGCGCAGGTCGCGCCAGAACGTCTGTGAGCGACGCGCCTCGAACACTTCGATCGGAGTGCCCTGCTGTTCGACCCACGTGTAGTAACCAAGGTTGAACACGCGATTGCGATCGCGCTCGACGCAGTCGATCATGTTGTCGGTGGTCACCGAACCGAGGTGCTCGGCGAACACCTCGGCGGCATCGGTGGTGCCGAAGCTGCCACCGAAGCGCTTCGCAAGCGTCTTGCGACGTTCGCTCGGATACAAGTCGGCGCCGTCGGTGGCGATGGTGATGAGCGCGTCGTTGGGGCCGAGGCCACGGATCTTGGCCACCTTGATGGCGGCAATCACGTTGGCGATGGCGGAGAAACCAAAGTGCTTCAACGTGTGCAGTACGTCTTGTGGCACCTGCTTGCGCTCGTGCAGGTAACGCAGACCATCGTCGGTGTTGAACAGCACGTCGAGTTCGTCGGTGGCGCGATCGGACACGTCGACGATGAGGTCGGTGTTCATCACGTTGTGAATGAGCGGAATGTGCTTGTCGCCGATGCCCTGGATGTTGTGCTCGCCGAAACCGTTCTCGAGCATCGTCGGGCACTCGAGTGCTTCAACCGCACCGATTGCCGTACCGAACAACTCTTTCAATCGATCACCGGCGGCGATGGTGCCGGCCGAACCGGTGGCGCTGGTGAATGCGGCGAGACGAAGTTTGTCGTTACCCGTGCGGGCGCGCACCGTGTCGAAAACGTGCGCGAGTGCGTTGCCCGTGACTTGCCAGTGCACGAGGTGGTTGGCGAACTCGCAGAACTGGTTGAAGATGAAGTTGCGCGAGTCTTTGCGCATCTCGTTGCAGGCGTCGTAGATCTCTTTGACGTTGCTCTCGGTGCCCGGCGTACGAATGACGTCGCTCGGGTCGCTCGTCCACTTGTCGAGCCAATCGAATCGCTCTTGCGACATACCTGCGGGTAGTACCGCCACACCGCGCGCCCCCATGATCTTGCTGATGGCAACACCACCGCGTGCGTAGTTGCCGGTCGACGGCCAGATGGCGCGGTGCTGCGTGGGGTCGAACTGTCCGGTGATGATGCGTGGCGCAAGGCAGGCAAACGCCGCGAGCACCTTGTGCGCGGTGATCATCGGAAAGCGATCGCCGAACATCACGATGATCGGGCTCTCGACACCGGTGAGTGACGACGGCAGCACGATGTGCTCGGGCACTGCAACGCGGTTGCCGGCCATGTCGTTGTACCAATGCACGCGAAAGAGGTTGCGCGCATCGGGCGCGTTCTTGTCGACACCATTGGTGATCGATGCATCGATCTTGCGCGGGTCGGCGAGTTGGGCAAACGTGGGCAACACCACGTTGCGTTCGCGGCAACGCGCAACGCTGGCAGCAAGTGCCTTTTCGTCGACGATGCGGTCAGCGAGACCAAGTTGGTCGATCATCGCCGCATCGTTCAACGTGTGATGAGCGGCGCCGGCAGTCACCTTTACATTCTGTCAAACGAGCGGTGGCACTACTACCCTGAACGAAACGCGGGCCGGCGTAGCCCAATGGCAGAGGCACGGCGCTTAGGACGCCGCCAGTGAGAGTTCGAGTCTCTCCGCCGGCACGGAGGCCATGTCCGATGCACCCTGAAACGTCTCGCAACGCGAAGTCGGTGCACGACCTGCCCACGCCCGCCGTGCTGGTCGACGTCGACGCGCTCGAACACAACCTCGCAACGATGGCCGCACGGCTACCCGGCGCGTCGTTGCGACCGCATGTGAAGGCACACAAGAGCACCGCACTGGCCGAAATGCAAAGACGCCACGGGCATCGAACCTTCACGTGCGCCACGGTGCGCGAGATGATCGGCATGGCACACGCGGGGTTCGGCGACGATCTGCTGCTCGCCAATGAAGTAGTCGACGTCGAACGGCTACGAGAACTGGCGGCCGAGCAAGACCGGGCGACGATCACCGTCGCCGTCGACTCCGACGCCACGGTCGATGCCGCCGCGCGAGCGGGAATTCGCCACGTGCTCATCGATGTGAACATCGGGCTTCCCCGTTGCGGTTGTGCGCCGCATGATGCGGGACGACTCGCCGATCTTGCGCGATCACGCGGCATGGTGGTGCGCGGTGTGATGGGATACGAGGGTCACTTGATGGTGAGCGACGATCGCTCTGCACAACGACGCGACACGCTTGCCGCTATGCAGGTGCTACGCGAAGCGGCATCACATGTTGGCGGCGAGATCATCTCGGCGGGCGGCACCGGCAACCACGACGTGCACGCCGAGCATCGAAGCACGACGGGGGTCACCGAAGTGCAGGCGGGTTCGTATGCGTTGATGGATACGTATTACTCCACGCTCGGACTGCCATTTCTTCAGGCACTCAGCATCTTGGGCACGGTGATCTCGACACAGGAAAAATGGGCAGTAGCTGACGTCGGGCTAAAGAGCCTCGGCATGGATCACGGCAACCCCACCGTGGACGGGCACAAAGTGTGGTTCTGTTCTGACGAACACCTCACGTTTGCAACCGAGAAGGTCGATGGTTCAGCACACGGCGATGCTGCGTCGGCGGCTGGTCGCGCACCGCAACCCGCGGTTGGCAGCAAGGTGCGTGTGATTCCGGCGCACGTCGACCCCACGATGGCGATGCACGACCACCTCTGGTTGGTGCGCGGCGACGAGGTACTCGATCGTTGGCCTATCGACTTGCGCGGCTGGTAGTCAGTCGGCGCGCAACACTGCAGCGAGCGCACGAAACGCGCGACCGCGATGACCAAGTTCGTGCTTGGCCTCGACGGTCATCTCGGCGAACGTGCGACCATCACCATCACGCGGCACGAACACCGCGTCGTATCCAAAACCGCGCTCGCCTCGCTCTGAGTCGGCGATCATCCCTTCGCACACCCCTTCGGCCCAGCGCTCACTGCCATCGGGATACGCCACCAAGGCCACCGTGCGAAATCTGGCCGTGCGGGCGTTGGCTGCAACCCCGCGCAGTGAATCGAGCATCTTGCGTCGATTGTCGGCGTAGGTGGCGTGCTCGCCGGCGAATCGCGCGGTGTGCACACCCGGTGCGCCGTCGAGTGCATCGACTTCGAGTCCGGTGTCGTCGGCAACAGACGCAAGCCCGGTTGCCTCGCAGATTGCACGGGCTTTCAATCGGGCATTGCCGAGCAACGTGTCGGCGTCTTCGACGATGTCACCCACCGATGCGGGATGCGGCAACAACTCGACGACACCGCGCAGCAGATCTTGGATCTCGGCCACCTTGTCGGGGTTCGCCGATGCACAGACGAGCTGCATCACCTGCGACACTCCGTTGGCTCAAATGCGCTCACGCGCGCGGTGGCGGCGGCGTGGCGATGATGCTGCGCTGACGATCGAACACTTGCGCAAGCCCGCCTTCGGCGAGTGCGAGCAACACATCGAGTTGCTCGCGAGTGAAGGCCTGGCCTTCGGCGGTGCCCTGCACTTCGACG
>JBJTOX010000100.1:0-25162 GCA_046074785.1 Actinomycetota bacterium | reverse complement strand
TTCGCTTGTCGTACGCCATCGAAGATTCACCGCTCGACACCGGCGGGGCGATCGGGTTCGCTGCACGAAGTGTCGGACTGCATGAACGCGGCGAAACGTTCGTCGTGGCCAACGGGGACATCGTCACCGATTTGTCGGTGGGCGCACTCGTCGAACGGCACACGGCGAACGTACGACGAGGTGGTGAAGCCACCATCCACCTGACACCGGTCGAGGATCCATCCCAGTTCGGCGTAGTCGCGCACGATGTGAACGGCAGAGTGAGCGGATTCATCGAGAAGCCGGCGCCCGGCACCACCACGAGCCGTCACGTGAATGCCGGAACGTACGTTTTCGAGTCGAGCGTGCTCGAGCTCTTGCCGGGTGACTCACCGTTGTCGGTTGAGCGTGTGACGTTCCCCGAACTTGTGCGTCGTGGCACGCTGTACGCACTCCCGACCGATGATTACTGGTTGGATGCCGGTCGTCCCGATACATACCGTCGCGCCAACCTCGACCTCATCGGTGGTGTACGTCGCGATCGCGACGAAGCCGTGCATCCCCGCGCGATTGTCGACGAAGCGTCGTTCATTCGCAACAGCGTGGTTGGGGCCGGAGCGACGATTGCTCGCGGTGCAAGGGTTCTTAACTCGGTGATATTCCCCGGAGCCCGCATCGGCGAGAACTCCGAAGTGTCGGGCTCGTCAGTGATGGGTGACGTTGCGCCTGGTTCGGTCGTGCAAAATGCACTCGTCGGTCGCGACGAAGTGACGAACAATTAGTCGCCGTTTCTTGCGGCTAGCGGAACAAGTCTTCCTGTGGTGGTCTGATCAGTTCACCGACCGACGACTCGCGAAACCAACTTGCGTCGGCGCCACGCACGACGGCAACCGGAATTCCCGACGACTTTCCCATGACGATTTCGGCGGCGCTCGCCAGTTCGTCAGCCACCGCCACCTCGGTTACTTGCATCACACGACCGAGTGCGTCGGGTGTGCCGCGCAAGTCGACGACTGCCGCGATACCGGCCACGCCGATCGCCACGTCGGTGAGCCCCTTGCGCCATGCGCGACCGAACGTGTCGCTGACGATGACGCCGACCTCGACACCGAGTTTGGCGCGAATGATGTCGCGAATTCGTCGGGCTGAGCGGTCGGAGTCCTTCGGGAGGAGCGCTGCTTGACCACGTTCGACGTTCGACAGATCGACACCACTGTTGGCACACACGAAGCCGTGCGCAGTCTCGGTGATGATGAGGTCGCCGCGTCGCCGCACGATGCGAACCGCTTCGTCTTCAACGAGTCGTTTGTGGCTGAGCGGATCATCCGGGTCAACGGCAACGAGTCGGCCCTCCGCTTTGCTCACCACTTTCTGAGTTACGACGAGCACGTCACCACTGGCGAGTGGTCCGTTCGGCTCGTTGCGACAAGCTTCGACGATGATGTCGCCAAGCTGGTCACCCGGCCTTATCTCGGGGATTCCGGTCACGCCCCAGGCGGTGAGTCTCGTCATGCGCGCACTGCCTGCACGGTGGTTGCAGCGAGGGTACGTGCGACGTCGTCTGACTTCATGATCGTGTCGGTGACGATACATCGCATTCCGAGTCGCTCGATGTCGGGTGCCAGTGCGGCATCGACGTGGTCGATAACGAACGAGCCGCAGATCTCGGCGTACATGTGGGCGACACCGAGCGCGGTTGGTTCCATGCCAAGTTCGCGAAGCATGCGATCCGCAGGGCCTTTGAGTGCTGCGCCACCGATGATCGGCGAGATTGCTATCACCGAATCTCTTCGAGCCACGAGGGCATCGTTGAAGCCCGGCACTGCACGCACCGGACCGATCGAGACGATCGGATTGGACGGCGCAATGATCACCATTGATGACCGATGAAGTGCTTCGAGCCCGTTCGGTTGCGCACGTTCACTTCCGGCGAACTCGACGCGCTCGATTGCAACATCGTGACGTAGTCGCACGAAGTACTCCTGGAACGACACGTTGTTGCCGCGTCGGTACGCATGCCCGTCGTGGGCCGTGGCGTCTTCTGCCAAGATGACGCGGGTCTCAACGCGATCGTCCGACATTGGGACAATGTTGAAGTCGACCTTCCACGCTTTAGCGATCTCGCGGGTGATGTCGGAAAGTCGTGCACCTTCGGCAAGTCGTGCGGTTCGATACAGATGGGTGGCAAGATCTCGGTCGCCGAGATTGAACCAGTCGTTCGGCGCGACCGACGCCGTGGGACGCTGTTCGACGTACCGACCTAGTGACTGCATCGCAGTCCATGTTTCGTCGCGCAGACCCCAACCGCGGGTCGGATCGATTGCGTCAGCCAATGTGTACGTGACCGTGTCGATGTCGGGGGATACATACAGGCCGTTCACCTCGGTGTCATCACCCGTGTTGACGATTGCGGTGACATCGAGGCGATCGTCGAGCAGTCGAAGTGCTCGCAAGAATCGTGCGGCGCCGACCCCGCCGGCGATGACCACGACGTCACCACTGCGAGTCACCTGATTGAGCGTACGAGTAGCCTTGCTGCGATGCCACGGGCGCTCATCACCGGAATAACCGGTCAGGACGGTCAGCATCTTGCCGAGTTTCTGCACGAAAAGGGCTACGAGGTTTTTGGCCTGATCAAAGGTCAGAACAATCCGAAGATCGAGCCGTTGCTCGCGGAGTTTCCGTACGTGCGCGTGGTCAGCGGAGATTTGACGGACTTCTCCAGCCTCGTTGCTGCATTGCGCACCGTCGAACCTACGGAGGTGTACAACCTCGGGGCCATCTCCTTCGTCGCCATCTCCTTCAATCAAGCCGAACTCACGTCGAACGTCACTGGCCTCGGCGTGTTGCGCATGCTCGAGGCAATCCGCATGGTCGGGGGAGCCGCGAACAATCCGATTCGCTTCTACCAGGCGTCATCGTCGGAGATGTACGGGCAGGTGCGCGAGATTCCGCAGACCGAGTTGACGGCGTTCCACCCGCGTTCTCCGTACGGCGTTGCAAAGGTGTTCGGACATCACATGACCGTGAACTATCGCGAATCTTACGGAATGCATGCGTCATCAGGAATTCTGTTCAACCACGAAGGTCCGCGTCGTGGTTACGAATTCGTCACGCGCAAGATCAGTAGCTCGGTTGCGCGAATCAAAATGGGTCTGCAAGACAAGCTGTTGCTCGGCAACCTCTCCGCCAAGCGCGACTGGGGTTATGCCGGCGATTATGTGAAGGCAATGTGGTTGATGTTGCAGCAGGACCAGCCCGATGACTATGTCATTGCCACCGGAGAGACGCACGAAATCACCGAGTTCTTGCAGTTGGCATTCGAGTGTGCGGGGCTGGGTGATTGGCGTAAGTACGTCGGCCAGGACCCGCAATATTTTCGACCTGCAGAGGTCGACTTGTTGGTGGGCGACTCTACGAAGGCCGAGAAAAAACTCGGATGGAAGCGCGAAGTCGACTTTCCGTCACTCGTTGAGATGATGGTGCGTCACGACCTCGACCTTGAAGCCAAGCGCGCGAAGTAGACGCGCAAGCCCAAAGCGAAGATTCCGAGGGCAACGATCGCGCTCGAAATGAGCGCAAGTTCGACGCGCAGCAATAGATCGTCACTCGACCAAGCCGCGGTTGCCACGAACGCACCAAAACTGGCAACCCACCCGACCGCCACGAATACATGACCTGACATCGACAACACCGACTGGGCGCATGCCTGCGCCAGCATGTACAGCGCACTCGCAAACGCCAAGTAGGTGATGGTGCGGCGATCGATTCCGCCGTCGTACACGAGCTCGAGCGCCCACGGGCCGGCGATAAAGGCACCAACAACCCCGACGACTCCCACTCCACCGACGAGAACGAACAACCGACGCAAGACATCGCGGAACTCCTTCGCGTCAGCAAGAGCCGCCAGTCGTGTGAGCCTCGGCAACATCGCTGCCTGAACGGCTTGGAACAAGAAGAGTGGCACTCGGGCAAGTAGCACCGCGTTACCGAAGCGCGTGACGAGCGCCGGATCGTCGTCACCACCGAGCAGGTCGACGGTCAGTGGACCGGCATTGATCAGTGCACCGGCGCACAACGTTCCGAGCAGCAGCCAGACGAGGTTGGGCGCAAGCTCGCTCCATGTTGCGGGTGTGCCTTCACTACTGCGCACGCGCCCGGTGCCGAATGTGGCGAGGGCGATGGTGAGAGGCACGAGAGCGACCATCAGGGCATAGGGTCCGACGTTGTCGACTCCTCCTGCGAGGAAGGCTCCACACAAGACGACGCGCAAGAGGCCGTCGAGGGCGATCATCGTGCTGTAGGTGCGAAAGTGTCCGAGGCCCGAACAGATGCCTCGAGCGATGTGGAACGGCGCGTAACCGGCGAGTGCAATGACGAGAGCCAGAGTGACGACCGAAGAACCTTCGAACAGATCGTTGGTGAAACGGTCGCGAGTCACCACGACCACCGCGATGAGTGCAACGGTGATGCCGGCGGCCACCGGTGCGACCTTGCGGATGACGGGACGCACGCCGTCACCCAGTGCGCGTCGGTGGGCGACAGCCCGACTCACTTCTTGTTCAAGCGGCAAGAAAAAGCCCGGCACGAGCGCAAACATGACGAACCACAACGAAACGATCGGCTTGAAGCCGTCTTGCCCCAGAGCCTCCTGCCCGAGTCGGAAAAAGACGTAGATCGAAAGGCCACCGATCAACAATCCCGTACCGATGGTGAGACTTCCCGACGGCAGGGGCGAACGTGCCGGTTGCGCCGGTGAATCAGGTTCGGGGGCGACGATCCCGCCGTCGGTGGAAGATCGGGCCAGAAACAGCAAGCGAGCCGAGGCTACTCACCTCGACTCGCTCGATGCGGGAGAACGTTGGAGTTCAGGCGACCGTGTTGGTCGATGCAGCGGCGCTGCGCTTGCGGCGCTCGACGAGACCGCGCACCTTTTCGCTCGCTTCGTCGATGACTCGCTCGGCAGTCGCCTTGGCTTCATCGCGCACGCGAGGTGCAACGTCGCTGATGCGCTGCTGCACTTCGGAGATGCGCTGACGCGCGTCGTAGCGTCGGGCGTTCACGCGTTGCGTGGCGATGACACCGACACCAACGGAAACGTACGCGGCATCGCGTGCGATCTTGGCAACCGGGCTCACAACCTTGCGCAGTTCAGCCGCGGTCTTGCGCACATCAACGCTCGTGAGGTCGAGCGACTGCAACGGGTTGTTGATCTTGATTGAGGGCATTGATTTCTCCTGTGGTGAATGCGGCTTGCGCCGCGGGTTGGACCCTAACCCCCACTGCTAACTTTTGCAAGCACAATGCGTACTCTCGTGTGTGTCGTTCGTCATCGTTAGAATGAGGGGGTCGTGACGAGCCCCGCAGAGGAGCGCCCGACCACAGCCCCCGCAGTCGTGGCGGTCATGGTCGTTCATGAGCCGGGCAGCTGGTTTTCCGATGTGCTGACCTGTATCGCCGAACAGGATTACCCGAATCTCCAGTTGGTGGCGTTGCTGACCGGTGCCACTCAGGCCGCAACGGCCGACGAGATTCGCTCCCGTATCCCTGGTGCGACGGTGCGGCAGGTGGAGGGGAATCCTGGCTTCGGTCCAGTGGCCAATCAGGCTCTTGCCCTCGTCGACGGCCGCGAGGGGTTCTTTCTGGTGCTGCACGACGACGTCGCACTGCGTCCCGACGCCGTCACCTCCCTCGTTGAAGAGGCGTTTCGTTCCAATGCGGCGGTGGTTGGACCGAAACTCGTCGAATGGGATGCACCCGATGTGCTGCAGCACGTGGGTCTCGATGCCGATCGCAGTGGTGAGACGGTCGATGTCGTCGATCCAGGCGAGCGCGACCAAGAGCAGCACGATGCCGTTCGCGACGTGTTCGCACTTCCTTCGGCGTGCTTGCTCGTTCGTAATGACGTGTTCCGTGAAGTGTCGGGCTTCGCGCCCAACATTCCGTTCCTCGGGGAAGATCTCGACTTCTGCTGGCGGGTGCACTTGCTCGGCGCACGTGTCGTGGTGAACCCGGCGGCCGTGGCCCGCCATCGTGGAGGCTTTGCCACTCGCGCAAACCTGCTCAATGTCGTGGCTCGCCGCGAACGTCACCGAGTTCGTACGGCGATGACATGCTCTTCGCTGGCCCAACTTCCCGCCGTGTTCCTGCGGTTGCTCGTCGGCTCGCTACTTGAAGTGGTGTTCGGGTTGGTCAGCGGCCGCCATCAGCAGGGGCTTGCCGGCTTGCGTGCGGTCGCGGCACTGCCGATCGACGCTGCACTCATCGTTGAACGCCGGGGCAAGATCCGTTCGTTGCGGCGGGTATCGCATCGCGAGGTCTCCACTCTCATGTTGAGGTCGAGTGCCCGGCTCGCGGCATTTGCTCGTCATCGACGGGCCCTTCGCGAGCAGCAAATGTCGGAGGTGCCGGTGATCGGCGCGCCCACGGTGCCCGTGGCACGCGCAACGGCCCTGTTTGGTTTCGCAGCAATGATTCTCGTGCTACTGGGGAACCGAGGATTCATTTGGGGCGAACTCACCGGCGTCGGTCAGAGCTTTCCGGTCATGCCCGCCGATGTCTCGCCACTCGACGCACTCCGCCACTATGCGACAGGTTGGTCGCCGGGCTGGTTTGGTGCGACGGGTTCGGCACCGACCTACGTCGGTGTGATGGCCGTTCTTGGAACACTCTTTTTCGGTAACTGGGCCGGATTGTTGACGGCGATCTTCGTCGGCGCGTTCTTCGTCGCTGCAGTGGGTGCGTGGCGACTGTGCGGTGTCATCGGAGACTCCCGCGTCCGCATGTTCGGAGCCTTGGTGTACACGGCGATTCCCGTCGGTGTCCTTGCTGCACGTGATGGGAGGCGCGACGCCATCATCGTGTGGGCACTCTTGCCCTGGATCGTCGATTTCTCTCGCCGAATCGCCGGTCTGCTGCGTGACGAACGCGATGTTCCGCGCGAAACCTCGGTTCGTCAGGCGGGCAGCAGGCGATCACAGTTGGTTGCCTCGCTGTTGTTGCTGGTTGCAGGTGCTTCGGTGTTCGATCCCGTCATCGTGGTGGTCACTGTTCTCGTTTCGGTGCTGTCGTTCGTTGCCTCGTTCTTCACGGCTACGCCGTGGCGAGCATCGGCATGGTTCGTGTGTGCGCCACTCGGCGCGGTGATTGGTGCAGCGGTATTGAACGTTCCGTGGTTCGTGCAATTCGTAGGTACGGATTGGTGGGAAGCGCTGAATGGCCCCGCACTGCCGGCGACTGGCGCATCACTGTTCGACGTGGTCACGTTCGGAGTCGACAACGTGGTCTGGCGCTGGGCCCTGCTCGCGTCATACGTGCCGGTCGTCGTGATGGCGGTCGTGTCGCGCGGTGCCCGAGCGGCGTGGCCGACGCGGGCAGTGGTACTGGTTGCCGCACCGACCGTGCTTCGTCTCGCCCACGAGCGAGGTGTGCTCGATGTTCGTCTTCCCGAGCCGTTGATGCTCTCGTCGATTGTTGCGCTGGGGGTCATGATTGCAGCGTCGTCGGCATTCTCCGAAGTTGTCGCGGGCCGCCGACAATCTCTGTCCTGGCGTCAGATTGCAGCCATGGTTTCGGTCGTCGGTATCTGTTCGGCAAGTGTTCCGACGGTCGTCTCGACGATGAATGGTCGGTGGTCGCAGCCTGCCGACACCCTCGGTCGACTCGTTGCTCAGTTGCCCGGTGATGACTCGGGCGACTATTCAGTGTTGTACGTCGGAGATCCGCGCCTCGTGCCAATGTCGGCGGTGTCCGCCCGTACGGCCGGCGTCGCCTATGGAATAGTGGCGGACGGCGGAGCCACGGGACTCGACACGCTGCCACCGGCATCAAGCACCATGACCATCGCACTCGATCGAGCAGTAGAGATATTGACGACGGGTGAGTCGTTACGGGCCGGTCGTCTGCTTGCACCGTTGGCAGTCCGCTTCGTCGTGGTGCCACTTCGTGACAGCACGTTGTTCGCGCGCCGGACGCCGACGAATGGTGGTGTGGGAGATGAACTGGTAGCGAGACTCTCCGACCAGCTCGACCTGCGACGCGTCTATACGGCGACGGATCTCGTGATCTTCGAGAACGTCGCGGCACTGTCGACGGTTGCGGTACTCGACGAACGATCTGCCGTCGCCAGCCAGCAAGCGACTGAGGCCACACTGCTGGCCGAACCGCTCGTCGCGCGAGAAATCTTCGTAACGGGATTTTCTCCTGATCGCGCCAATGTCGGGTCGTTGTCCGTGGGAACCGTACATGTGGCCGTACCGTTCTCTGATCGCTGGACTCTGCGTGTCGATGGCGCGAGCATTCCGCCACGCGTTGCCTTCGGTTCGACGACGGCGTTCGATGCGCCGGTTGCCGGTGAGGCAACACTGCGACTAGTGCCGAGCACGACCCATCGACTGCTCGTCGCGTTGCAACTTGGTCTCTGGATCCTCGTTGTTGCGGTCACCTTCAATCCGACGCGCTTCCGTGGTCGTGTGCGCGCCGCGCGCGAGGTGGTCGAAGTATCGCTGCGTAGCGATGATCAGCGTGTCGGGGGATCGTGATGTCCGAAGCACGCAACACCATGTTGTCTCGGTCTGGGCCTCGATTTCGTGCGATGTTCGTCGCGGTATTGATGGTCGCTTCGATTGCCGTCCTCGTGACCGTCGACCGTCGTTCGGTGGAATTGCCGGCGTCCGCGGTCGGTGCTCGCCTCGCCACGCCTTCGTATCGAGAGACAGCACAAGCATCTACCTGGTTCTGTCCGGGAGTGCCGGGAAACGACGATTCGATCGGTGGCGCCATCGTTGTTTCCAATCCTGGAGAGACACCGGTCGGGGGCACGATCACACGCTTCGCGGTGGATGGCATTGCACGACGGCAGCGTTTCGCCGTGCCAGCTCGCTCGAGTCTCGAGATTGACGCCGTCGCTGACGTACAGTCGCCGTTCGTCTCGACCCTCATTGAATCGCAGGGATCACCGGTTGCCGTAGAACAACGAACGAGCCATCGCGCAGGTGATGCCGTGGCGGTGTGTGCCTCATCACCGTCCGGCACGTGGTACCTCGCCGATGGTTTCACCGGGGCAGACAGCTTGGAGCAAGTGGTCATCACGAATCCCTCGCTTGACTCGGCGATCCTCGACGTTTCATTCGTCACTGCGGCAGGCGAGCGCTCCCCGCAATCGCTGAAAGGTGTCGTCATCCCGCCAGAGTCGGTGCGTGTTTTCGACATGGCTGCACTTGATGCGCGCAACGAGGCGGTTGTGGCGGTGTCGGTTGCGGCGACGGTCGGTCGAGTGGTCGTCGGGCGCTCACAGCATTATCTCGGACGTGGCAGGCTCGGCTACACCATGGCGCTTGCGGCATCGTCAACGAGCGATCGTTGGTACTTTGCCGATGGCGAGAAGAACCAAACCGTGAGTGAAGAGTTCGTCATCTTCAATCCTCTGCTTGAAGATCAGCAGCTCACGTTCATCGTCGCGGGTGACGACGGAGTGTCGCTTGATCCGCTCGTCGTCACTGCGCCGTCCAAGCGTGTAACGAAGTTCTCGCCCGCGTCATTGCCGACACTCGCCGAAGGTCGCTACTCGACGGTTATCACCGCCACTCGCGCGACCGGCGTATCAACGGCGGGTGTGGTGGTCGAGCGTGTCACCACGCGTCAGGACGGAAAGTCGACGGCCACCGCCGCGTTACTCGGCACCCCCGAGCCCTCGCGTGCGTGGATCGCGCCATCGGGCACTGCTGTTGGTGCGAGCGATTCGTTGCGCATCTTCAATCCTGGGTCGCTTGCTTCGGTGTTCAGCATCACCTATCTCGGTCCGGCCGGCGACGTGCCGGTTGTCGGTCTGGAGAATGTGGCGCTCGAACCGGGTGCAAGTACGAGCGTGACTCTGCCGCCCGAAGCGGCAGCTACGGCAGTGACACTCTCGTCGACCGAGCCACTGGTCGTGCAACGCCGAACTTCGCGTGGCGCCAAGCAGCCGATCAATGGAGCCGCTCCTCTCATAAGACTTGTGCGGGATGCTCGGGCGTGTCCGACGGGGGACGAGTGCTGAGATGAACGATGTCGTTGTGCGGGCGACAGCACTCGTTGTGGTGGTGGCAGCTGCGGCGGTGATTGCCTGGCGTCGACGCCGCACACCGCAGGCACCAACTCAGCCACGCGGAAGTGTCCCGGCGCAACTTGACCGCAACGACTTCGCTGCGCCACATGTGCCGTGGTTGGTGGTGGCATTCACGTCGGCCACGTGTTCGACCTGTGGCGACGTCTCGCGAAAAGCGTCGGTGTTGGCGAGCAAAGAAGTGGCGTTTCAAGAAGCGGAGTTTGCACGCGACAGGGCACTGCACGACCGGTATTCGATCGATGCGGTACCTGCGCTGGTGATCGCCGATCAGCGGGGAGTCGTGCACTTCGGTCACCTCGGCCCGATCAGTGCCACTGATCTCTGGGCGGCCATGGCGCGTTGCCGCGACCCGCAACTCCCCGTCACCGAGTGCGGGGGATCAGAGGAACGGTCGGCCAACGGTTCGCCCGTTCAGCCGTAGCGAAACCCGCGGCGTTAGTTGCGTTCGCCGTCGGGGCGGCTGTCGGGAGCCGGTTCACTTGGCTTCTCCGGTGAGCGTTCCTTGATCGCCGGGGCGCCGAGGCCTTCTTGAATCAGTCGGGCGACGGCCGCTCCGTCGATGGTTTCGTGCTCAAGCAGCGCTTCGGCGACGAGGTCAAGTCCACGACGGTGCTTTTGCAACGTTGCGCGAGCCCGATCTTCCTGCTCGCGCAAGATGCGCGCAATCTCGTCGTCGATCTTCTTTGCCGTTTCGTCGCTGTATTCGCGACCCGACGTCATCAAGTCCTCGCCGAGGAACACTTGCTGCTGACCCGACCACGCCATCGGCCCGATCGAATCACTCATGCCCCACTCGCGAACCATGCGTCGCGCGATCGAGGTTGCCTGCTCGAGGTCGTTGGCAGCACCGCTGTTGAGGCTGCCGAACACGATCGACTCGGCGACTCGTCCGCCCATCGCCTTGCAAATCATGTCGAGGAAGTACTCGCGCGAGTACGTGTGACGCTCTTCGGGCAGGCTCCACGTGACGCCGAGTGCCATACCGCGCGGAAGAATCGTCACTTTGTGCAGCGGATCGCTGTTGGGTAGCACGGTGGAGAGCACTGCGTGACCACCTTCGTGGTAGGCGACGGCGCGCTTCTCTTCGGCGCTGAGCGCCAGACTTTCACGTCGGGCTCCCATCACCACGCGGTCGCGGGCGTTCTCGAAGTCGATGCGTTCGATCTGGGTCGACCCGCGTCGCACCGCGATGAGCGCGGCTTCATTGACGAGGTTCGCAAGGTCGGCGCCGCTCATGCCCGGTGTCGCTTTCGACATGGTCTCGAGGTCGACGTCGGCACCCATGCGCTTGCCGGTTGAGTGCACCTTCAAGATGGCGAGACGTTCCTCGGCCTCGGGCAAGGGCACGATGATTTGTCGGTCGAAGCGACCGGGGCGCAGCAACGCGGCGTCAAGAATGTCGGGGCGGTTGGTCGCGGCCATCACCACGATGCCTTCCGATGATTCGAACCCGTCCATCTCCGAGAGCATCTGGTTGAGCGTCTGTTCGCGCTCGTCGTGTCCGCCGCCGAGACCCGCGCCGCGCTTGCGACCAATCGAATCGATTTCGTCGATGAAGATGATTGCGCGTCCCATCTTGCGTGCCTGTTGGAAGAGATCGCGCACGCGCGAGGCGCCGACACCGACGAACATCTCCATGAAGTCAGAACCAGTGACCGACAGGAAGCCCACACCCGCCTCGCCGGCGACCGCTCGGGCAAACAGCGTCTTGCCGGTGCCCGGAGGGCCGACGAGCAACACGCCCTTGGGTACGCGCGCACCGATTTCTTTGAAGCGCTCCGGCATCTTCAGGAAGTCGACGACTTCGCGGATCTCCTGTTTCACCCCTTCGTATCCGGCGACATCGGCGAACGTGGTCGACGGTTTGTCTGCCTGGTACGGCTTGGCACGACTGCGACCGATCGACATGATGTTGCCGGCTTGGCCCATCGCGCGACGTTGCATCCAGACGAAGAACGCCATGATCAAAAGGAACGGCAGGAGAATCGGAATCAGGTTGGTGAAGAAGTTGCCGGTCGGCGTCGAGTAGTCGTAGTCGACACTTTTGCTCTTCAGGAGCTGTTCGTCGGCATCAGACAGCGAGATTGCACCGGTGGTGACGAATTCACGACCGTCTTTCAGCGTGCCACTGATCTGATTGTTCAGATTGTTGATGGTGATGTTGCTGACCTCACCACCTTCAACGAGTTCGAGGAACTCCGTATAGGTGAATTTCGCCCGTTCAGGGGTCGGCATCAGGCGCGGTCCGACGAGCAGTAGCACCGCCATGCCGACCAGTACCCAGACTGCCCAACGCGGCATGCCGGAACGTTCGCCGTCGCCGGATCCGCGGAACTTGTCGCGCGGCAGTTTCGGACGGCGCGAAGGTGATGGTGGTGGAGGCGGTGGGGGGAGGTTCGCCATGTCGTCATGCTAAGGCTGGGCGAGCAGGGGATATCCACCGCTGTTTGCGTGGAAATCGGTACTTTGGTCACATGCGTCGTCGTTGCTCGCGAGCATGCTGCAGTGACACCGCGACCATGACGCTCACGTATCAATACGCAACGGCAACCGTGTGGATCGACGACCTGTCCGATGTGTCCGACCCGCACGCCTACGACCTGTGCGAACGTCACGGTCAGCGTTTCGTCTCGCCGAACGGTTGGCGGTTGGAAGACCGTCGCAATCGCTTCCGCGTGGTGTTGCCCAGCCAGCTCGCCGGCTGAGCCGCGTGTCGCGACAGTCCTGGGACCCGCCTTTCGGCGAACGTCCGTACGGCGAACGAATCTTCGCCCACGAGATTCCGCACGCGAGCACCCCGCGTCCTCGTTACACCCTCGCGTGGCTCATCGGCGGTTGGATCGCGGCGTATGCCACGGCAACGGTGCTTCAGGTGCTGCTCATCACGATCTTCGACATCAGCGACGACGTGAACTCGCAACCATCGTGGTTCCTACTCGCCGGAGCACTCACGCTCTGGCTGCCGCAGATCGCATTGCTGCTCGTGTTTGCGCGACGAGCCGGCACGGGATCATTCATCGAGGACTACCGGTTTCGATTCCGACTCGTCGACTTGTGGGGAGTGCCGATCGGCGTGCTTTCACAGGTGATGTTGGTGGGGCTCGTCACATGGCCCTTTCGCGAGTGGTTTCCCGACACGTTTGATCCATCCCAAGTGGAGGATCGTGCCCGGTCGCTCTACGACTCGGCGCAGGGTCCGTGGCTGTTCGTGCTCGGGTTCATCGTCGTGCTTGGTGCGCCACTCGTGGAGGAGCTCGTGTACCGAGGCTTCCTTCAGTCGGGTCTGCAGAGCCAATTCAATGACATTGCCTCGATCATCATCGTCGCGGCCTGGTTCGCCGGCATTCATGGCCGAGTCGCCGAGCTTCCGGGGTTGTTCGCCTTTGCGCTGGTCCTCGGGGTGACCCTCCAGATGACCAAACGACTTGGCATGCCGGTGATTGCGCACCTAGCGTTCAACGCGACGGGACTTGCGTTTCTCGCATTGACCTAGCCACCGACCGCCCGATGACCACACACACCGACGACCCCGCCTCAGATCCACTCGAGGCCGAAACTCCTCGGGTCGTCTCGCCCCGCGATATCGTCTTCTTCGAACGGCGCACGCAACTCGCGCTCGCCGGCTTCTTCATCGCCTTCACCACCCTCATGGTGTTCATGACGCTGCAGCCGTCACTGATCTTCCGCAACAACACGCCGACTGGTGGCGATCTGGGTGCCCATGTGTACGGCCCGGCGTACTTGCGTGATCACTTGTTGACCTCGTTCCGCCTGACGGGTTGGAGCAACGACTGGTACTCCGGTATGCCGATCTACCGCTTCTACATGGTCGTGCCGGCGATTTTCATCGTGCTGCTCGATCTTCTGTTGCCGTACGGGATCGCACTCAAGCTGGTCGCCGTCGCCGGTCTACTCGCACTGCCTGCCTGCACATGGTTCTTTGCTCGGTTGGCCCGCTTCGCATTTCCGATTCCAGAACTGTTGGTGGTCGCGAGCACGATATTCCTCTTCGACGAAAGCTTCACGATTTACGGCGGCAATATCGCCTCGACGATGGCCGGCGAGTTCTCCTTCTCCATCTCGCTCGCGTTCACGATTCTCGCTTTCGGTTTCTTCATCCGCGGTCTCGAGGATGGCAAGTGGCGCACGACCTCGACCATCCTTCTCGCGGTGGCGGCATTGAGCCACGGCATCGTCCTGCTGTTTGCCTTCCTCGGGTTCGTGTTGATCCTCGCGATGCATCGCCAGGCGTCGAAGTGGAAGTTCGGCATTTCGGTGATCGGAACCGCAGTGTTGTTGTCCGCATTTTGGGTGGTGCCGTTCGTGCTCAATCACGCGTACATGACCGACATGAAGTACGAACCGCAGCCGACCGGATTCGGTGCATCGTTCGTCGACATGTTCTTTCCGTTGAACAGCGTGTTCGACGTGATCGTCACCGGCTTTGCCGTCATCGGATTCCTCTCGGCGCTCTGGCGACGCAGCACGGCGGCATCGTGGATGGGAATTTACGCCGTGGTGCTCGCCATCGGCGTGTTCGTTGCGCGTGAGAGCCTTCCCATCATCGGGCTGTTGTGGAATCCGCGAATCCTGCCGTTCTTCTATTTGTTGCGATACATGCTGATGATGGTCGGCATTTATGAGGCCGTCGTGGCCGTCGCAAGATTCGCGAGTCTTGAATATGCGGCTGCCCGTGTCGCAAAGACGGGAGAGGTGCAAACGCTCGCCCCGTCACCGCGCGGGCGACTGAGCTTCAACGTCTCGACTGCAATCGCGGTGGGGTTCATCTCGGTGAGCATCATTGGTTTCCGCTTCCAAGAGTTGCCGTTCGCATCGGTGCGTACGGCCGCCGATGGAAGCGAGCGCTACGGCATCGGGCCATTCAGCGTGCCGCGCTCAAACGATGGCTTCGTCAACGGCTGGGCGCGATGGAACTTCACCGGCTACGAGGGCAAGAACGCCTACGGCGAGTATCGCGCACTCGTCGAGACGATGAAGCAGATCGGTCAAGATCCGCGTTTCGGCTGTGGTCGGGCCTTGTGGGAGAACAACAGTGAGTTGAACAAGTACGGCACCACCATGGGGCTCATGCTCCTACCTCACTGGACCGACGGTTGCATCGGCAGCATGGAAGGCCTCTTCTTCGAGGCATCGGGCACCACGCCATACCACTTCATCGCTGCGGCAGCGATGTCAAAGCAGAGCAGCAATCCCGTGCGCGAGCTGCGATACGACGACAACAACGCCGCTCTCGGCGTGCGGTACCTGCAGCAACTCGGAGTCCGTTACTTCATGGGCTTCACATCCGAGGCGGTTCGCGAAGCATCATCCAGACCGGAGTTGACGGAGATCGCGCGGTCGGGTCCGTGGGTGATCTATCAGGTTGCCGAAAGTGATCTCGTCGTGCCGCTCAGCGTGCAGCCCGTCGTGGTGGGTGAACGAGTCGATGACGAGGCGGTGATGGGTCATCCGGACGACGCCAAGGAGCGCTGGCTCGAGGTAGGGACGAGTTGGTTGCAAAACCCCAATGAGTGGCTTGCGATTCCGGCGGCTGATGGTCCTGACGAGTGGCAGCGTGTGCCGATCGCGATCGATTTCAATCGGCGTATCGGTGAGCCCGACGATCGTTCGCGTCGCGTCGATGTGGTGGTACCGAGTAACGCAATCAATGTCGTGTCGGTTGAGCCAGTGCAAGTGTCGAATGTGGTGCAGGGTCGCAGCAGCGTGTCGTTCAGTGTCGACAAGGTCGGAACCCCGGTGCTGGTGCGTACCAGTTACTTCCCCAACTGGAAAGCAAAGGGTGCCGACGGACCATTCCGTATTGCGCCGAACATGATGGTCGTGGTGCCAACGAGCAACGATGTCACACTGAGCTTCGGTTGGTCGTTCCTCGATGTGCTGGCGTACGTGATCACGCTCGGGGGCATCGCCCTGCTCGTTCGACAGTGGCGAGCCGATCGGCGCAGGTTCGCCGATCAGGCAGGCTCGCCGCAGTTTGACGCGCACAACCAGAACTAGCCTGAACCAAATGCCGAATCTCGACGCGGTCGTGAAGGCCTACGACGTGCGCGGTACGGTACCCGATCAATTCGACGAGTCACTCGCTCGGGCGCTGGGCGTCGCATTTGCCCAGTACACGAAGGCCACATCGGTCGTGGTGGCCCACGACATGCGTCCCACCGGACCAGGTCTTGTCGCGGCATTCGAAGACGGTGTCACGTCATGCGGTGCTTCAGTGGTGAATCTCGGTCTCGCCAGTACCGACCTCCTGTACTACGCGAGCGGCAGCATGAACGTGCCGGGTGCGATGTTCACCGCATCGCACAATCCGGCGCAATACAACGGCATCAAGATGTGCGCGGCTGGCGCGAAGTCAATCGGTATCGACAGTGGACTACGCGAGATTCGCGAACTCGCCCGCGCGGCGCTCGGCAAACCGTCACAGGGTGACTCGAGCAAGGTCTCCAAACGTAATCTGTTGTCCGACTTCGCCGCGCACGTGTTGTCATTCGTCGACACGTCGCTGCTGCGACCACTGAAAATCGTCGCTGACACCGCCAATGGCATGGGCGGTCTGGTCGTTCCCGCGGTGTTCGATCGACTCCCGCTCTTCGACGTCGAGGTGATGTACGGCGAACTCGACGGAACCTTCCCCAATCATCCCGCCGACCCGATTCAGCCGGCCAACCAGCGCGACTTGCAGGCCAGGGTCCTCGCCGGCAAGTTCGACGTTGGTCTTGCCTTCGACGGTGATGCCGACCGTGTGTTTCTCGTCGACGAACTCGGTCGCACGGTGTCGGGCAGCACGACCACCGCGATCTTGGCCAAGGTGTTTCTGCGTCGCAAGCCCGGCTCGATGATCCTCTACAACCTCATCTCGTCACGTGCAGTGCGTGAAGTGATCGAAGAAAACGGCGGCAAGTCACTGCGCACCAAGAACGGTCACAGCTATATGAAAGGCGTCATGGCTGAGACAGGGGCGGTCTTTGCCGGTGAGCACAGCGGCCACTACTACTTCGCCGACAACTTCCGTGCCGACAGTGGACTGATTGCGGCGCTCATCGTGCTCGAGGAAATGTGTCGCACCGGCCAGCCGTTGTCGAAGCTTCGCGAGCCAGTTGAGCGTTATGCGTCGAGCGGTGAGATCAACACGCAGGTGAAGGACATCGATGCAGTCATCGCGCGCGTCGCCGAGAAGTACTCGACATACCCGCAAGATCGGCTCGATGGCCTCACGGTCGACTGCGGCGACTGGTGGTTCAACGTGCGACCCTCGAATACCGAACCACTGTTGCGACTCAACCTTGAGGCAGCCACTCGCGAGCAGTGTGACACCCAGGTGGCCGAATTGTTGCAGTTGATCACCGCCTGACTCGGGTAACGGGCCGCGGCACTCTCATCCCTGACGTAGCGTGGTGAAGCGATGACCACCATCGACGCACGCTTGCTCGCGATTCTGGCCTGTCCGCAAGACAAAGGACCGCTCTACTTCATTGCCGACGAGGATGCGCTCTACAACCCGCGTCTGCATCGTCGTTATGACGTGCGCGACGGCATCCCCGTCATGCTCATTGATGAGGCAACGACGGTGAGCGATGACGAGCATGCGCGCATCATGGCCAAGGTCTCGTCGCAGAAGATTGCTCCCACCTTCGCCGAGTAGTCTGAACTTCGTCGGCTGACCCGATCCGGAGCCAGCAGGCCCCAGCCCGACACGGTTCTTGCGAACCGTCAATGTCGTTCATGTATTGAGAAACGGGGTCAGCCATGTCATCATCAACGTTCGCCCAGCGCAAGGACTATCGCGTCGCCGATTTGTCGATGGCGCCGTTCGGCCGCAAAGAAATCCATCTTGCCGAGCATGAGATGCCGGGCTTGCGCGCGCTGCGCAAGGAATACGGTGCATTGAAGCCGCTGAAGGGCGCGCGTATCAGCGGGTCGTTGCACATGACCGTGCAGACCGCCGTGCTCATCGAAACGTTGGTGGAACTCGGCGCACAGGTGCGCTGGGCGAGTTGCAACATCTTTTCCACCCAGGATCACGCGGCCGCCGCCGTCGCGGTCGGCCCGAACGGCACGGTCGAAGAACCCAACGGTGTTCCGGTGTTCGCCTGGAAGGGTGAGACGCTCGAGGAGTATTGGTGGGCCACCGAACAGATGATGACCTGGCCCGATGGTGACGGCCCGAACATGATCCTTGACGACGGCGGCGACGCGACGCTGCTCCTGCACAAGGGAGCGGAGTACGAGAAGTCGGGCAACGTGCCCGACCCCACCACTGCATCGAATCCCGAGTTGGCGATCGTGCTCGGACTCTTGCAGCGAAGCCTGAAGAGTGACCCGACGAAGTGGACACGCATGGCCAAGGGCATTCGCGGAGTCACCGAAGAAACCACCACCGGTGTGAAGCGTTTGTACAAGATGGCCGAGCGCAAGGAGCTGCTCTTCCCGGCCATCAACGTGAACGACAGCGTGACGAAGAGCAAGTTCGACAACCTCTACGGTTGCCGTCACTCACTCATCGACGCCATCAACCGCGCCACCGACGTGATGATCGCCGGCAAGGTCGCGGTCGTCTGCGGTTACGGCGACGTCGGCAAGGGTTGTGCGCAGAGTTTGCGCGGCCAGGGTGCGCGAGTCATCGTCACCGAGATCGATCCGATCAATGCGCTGCAGGCAACGATGGAGGGCTACCAAGTCGACGTGCTCGACGACGTGGTCGGCAGCGCAGACATCTTCGTCACGGCGACCGGCAACGAAATGATCGTCACGGTCGAACACATGGCAAAGATGAAGCACAACGCGATCGTCTGCAACATCGGCCACTTCGACAACGAAATCGACATGGCGGGTCTGGCACGCAGCGGTGCCAAGCGCGATGAACTAAAGCCGGGCACCGACTTGTGGAAGTTTCCTGATGGCCATGCGGTGATCGTGCTGGCCGAAGGTCGCCTCGTGAACCTTGGTTGCGCGACCGGTCACCCCAGCTTCGTGATGAGCTGCTCGTTCTCCAACCAGGTGATTGCGCAGATCGAGTTGTTCAACAACGTCGCCAAGTATCCGATTGGCGTGTACGTGCTGCCCAAGCACCTCGACGAAAAGGTTGCGTCACTGCACCTCGGTGCTCTCGGCGCCAAGCTCACCAAGTTGAGCGATCAGCAGGCGGAGTATCTCGACATGGATCCGAAGGGTCCGTTCAAGCCGGAGCACTACCGCTACTAGTCCGCACGCGGTCGTTCGCAACCGCGTAATCGGCTATTTCATCTTCATCGTCAGGCGAGGCAGGAACACCTGCACGAGCGGGCCGATGAGTACGGCAAAGGCGACGGTTCCGACGCCGACTTGTCCACCCAAGAACCAACCGACGACGAGCACGGTGACTTCGATGCCGGTTCGCGCAATGCGCAGCGGTACGCCACGTGCGGCCAGCCCCGTCATGATGCCGTCGCGCGGGCCGGGGCCGAGGCCGCTACCGATGTACAAACCCGAACCGATTGCGGTGACGACGACGCCACCCAGCATCATCGGCACTTGAACGAATACCGAGTCGGGTCTCGGAAGTATCGCGAGGGCGACGTTGGCAACGAGACCTATCTCGATGGCATTGAGAATCGTGCCAATGCCCGGTTTCTGGCGAAGAGGAATCCACAACAACATCAACGCAGCACCGGTGGCGATGATGACCGTGCCAACCTCGCGATCGACGCGCTCGGCCACACCTTGATGAAAGACGTCCCATGGCGGTGCGCCGATGCGCGCATCCATCACCATCGAGATGCCGATTCCGAAGAATGCCAGTCCGATCACACATCGAGTGATGCGTTCTACGAGTCGATCGGTTGCCATCGGCGGAATCGCCGATGATTCGCTCACTGGCACCGTGCCACCGTACTTCACACGCCATGACATCGATCGTCTTTCTGACTCGCCCTACTTGTCGACGGCACCGTTCCTCGTGATCGCCCTCGGTCCGTATCGCGGTGAGTTGCGTCGCGCCGTTCACCAGATGAAGTTCCGCAATGCTCGCTGGATTGCCGCGCGATTCGGACGCAATCTCGCACACGCAATGGAGAATCGCTTTGGTGAATGGCGAGCCGATGTCGTCACGTGGGCGCCCACCACGTCGAAGCGCGTGCGACGACGCGGCGTCGATCAGTCGGCAATCATCGCCTCGAATGTGGCCAGAACATTGCGTGTTCGTCGCATGCGACTGTTGCGCAGGCTCGATGACAACACGCAAACCGGCGCGTCCCGCGAGACACGTCGTCGTGGGCCGCGTTACAAGGTGCGCTCGAATGCCGTTCGCGGTCGTCGAATCCTGCTCGTCGACGACGTGATGACGACGGGTACCACGCTTGCGCGTGCGCGTGATGCGCTGCTTGCAGAAGGCGCACTCGAAGTGCGTTGTGTGGTGATTGCACGCGTCATGCGCACGAATCCAGGGGTTTCTGCACGGGTAGGCTGAGTTCTCTCATGGCCGTGTTAGATCGCATTCTGCGCGCCGGCGAAGGCAAGAAAGTCAAGGCGCTGAGCGCCGTCGTGCCCGAGGTCAATGCCCTCGAAGCGACCATTGCCGCCCTCACCGACGACGCGCTACGCGCCAAGACGGGGGAGTTCAAGTCGCGTATCGAGCGAGGCGAAGACCTCGACGACTTGCTCGTTGAAGCGTTCGCTGTCGTACGCGAAGCGTCCAAACGAGTCATCGGCCAGCGCCACTACGACGTGCAGTTGATGGGCGGCGCCGCCCTGCATGCCGGTTGGGTCGCTGAAATGCGCACCGGCGAAGGCAAGACGCTCGTCTCGACGCTGCCCGTCTACCTCAATGCGCTGTCGGGCAAGGGCGTGCACCTCGTGACGGTGAACGACTATCTCGCGCGTCGTGACGCGGTGTGGATGGGTCAGGTGCACCGCTGGCTTGGTTTGACGGTCGGCCTCGTGGTTCCCGGTTCGCGCGGGTCGGCAGTGGAGAAGCGCGCCGACTACGCCTGCGACATCACCTACGGCACCAACAACGAATTCGGTTTCGATTACCTACGCGACAACATGGCCGCCACGGTCGCCGACAAAGTGCAGCGCGGTCACCACTATGCAATCGTCGACGAAGTCGACTCGATTCTCATCGACGAGGCGCGCACACCGCTCATCATCTCCGGTCGCGTCGCCGACGCTGCATCGCTGTACTACAAGTTCGCTTCCATCGTTCGCACGATGGTGCGTGGCGTCGACTTCGACGTTGAAGAAGACAAGCGCATCGTGGTGCCGACCGAGATTGGTATCAACAAAGTCGAACAGCAGCTCGGTATCGAGAATCTTTACGACGAGGTGCAACGCAACCTCGTGCATCAATTGCAGGTGGCGCTGAAGGCCGCAGTGCTCTATCACCGCGACAAGGACTACATCGTCCAAGAAGGTGAAGTGAAGATCGTCGACGAGTTCACCGGTCGCATCCTCGAAGGTCGCCGCTGGAGCGAAGGTATCCACCAAGCCGTCGAAGCCAAGGAAGGCGTGAAGATCAAGGAAGAGAACCAGACACTCGCCACCATCACGTTGCAGAACTACTTCCGCATGTACTCCAAACTCGCCGGCATGACCGGAACCGCGCAGACCGAGGCCGCCGAATTGATGAACACCTACGGGTTGAACGTGGTGCCGATTCCCACCAATCGCCCGATGGTTCGTGAAGACGAGTCTGATCTCATCTTCAAGACCGAAGAGGCGAAGTTCAAGGCAGTGGTCGACGACATCGCCGAACGCCACCAGCACGGCCAACCCGTGCTCGTCGGCACCGTCAGCGTCGAAAAGAGCGAGTTGCTGTCGCGCAAGCTGCAGCAGCGCGGCATCAAGCACGAAGTTCTCAATGCCAAGCAGCACACGAAGGAAGCGGCCATCGTCGCGCAGGCTGGTCGCATTGGTTCGGTCACCGTCGCCACGAACATGGCGGGTCGTGGTGTCGACATCTTGCTCGGTGGCAATCCTGAGGGCATGGCCCGCAACCAAGTGTTGAAGGAGGGCCACCACCCCGACACGTTGGTCGACGAGTTCGCCTTGCCAGTGGCGCTCGAAGAGATGCCGATCGACTACATCACCGCGCGCCGCAAGGCGCACGAACGCCTCGGCGAGTTGGTGCGCGAATACGGCAAGGTGTGCGAAGAAGAAGGCAAGAAGGTCCGCGAGGTCGGTGGTTTGCACGTGCTCGGCACCGAGCGACACGAGAGCCGTCGTATCGACAACCAGTTGCGTGGTCGCGCCGGGCGACAAGGCGACCCGGGCTCGAGCCGCTTCTATCTCAGCCTCGACGACGAACTCATGCGACTCTTTGCGACCGGTGCACTGTCATGGGTGATGGGTCGTGCGCTTCCCGACGATGAAGCCATCGAAGCCAAGATGGTGACGAAGGCGATCGAGCGTGCACAAAACACGGTCGAGCAGCGCAACGCCGAGATCCGCAAGAACGTGCTCAAGTACGACGAGGTGATGAACGAGCAGCGCAAGATCATCTACCAGCGCCGTGACCAAATACTTTCTGGCAGCGACTTGAAGGCTGCCGCGATGGAATACCTCGCCGAAGCGGTCGATTCGCTGATCGAAACGCACTGTGTCTCGGAAGCCGACGACGAGTGGGACATCTCAGGCCTCGTCACCGAGCTCGGCTCGTTCTGGCCGCATGCAGTGACGGCCGAGCAACTCTCGGCTTGTGGAACCACCGACGAGATGTACGACGTCATCATGGCCGATGCATCGGCGTACTACGAGCGTCGCGAACAGGAACTCGGGCAGGCCACGATGCGAGAGATCGAACGCCAAGTGATGCTGCGCATCATCGACCAGCGCTGGCGTGAGCACCTCGAAGAGATGGATTATCTGCAGGAGGGAATCAACCTGCGTGCGCTCGGTCAGAAAGACCCGCTCACCGAGTGGCAGCGCGAAGGTTTCGAGATGTTCGGTGCATTGATGAAGGGCATCGCGCAGGACTTTGTCAAGTACGTCATGCGCGTGCAGGTGGTGCGCACCGACCCGCAGGCACAGAACGTACAGACGGTTCAGAACGTGCAAACGTCGGATGCCGATAGCGCTCCGCGCCGCGCCGCCAAGGTCGTCGCCGCCACCGACGGCGGGGCGCCGGTGCGACCCACCACGGTGGTGAACTCCGCCGACGACTGGTCGAAGACCCCGCGCAATGCTCCGTGCCCGTGCGGCTCGGGCAAGAAATACAAGCAGTGCCACGGCAAGGTGGCGTAGGCCAACGGCCGCTGCACGATGCGCGACTTCACTACCGACATCGCCGAAGTGGCGCGCCGCGTCAAAGAAGCAGAGGCCTACCTCAAGGTGTCGCAACTTCGCACACGACTCGCCGAACTCGAAGCCGAGGTCGCCAAACCCGACTTGTGGAACGACCAGAAACATGCCAAGCAGGTGAACAGCGAGTACGCGAGCGTGAAAGGCGACCTCGAAGAGTTCGACCAGATTGCGCGCACGCTCGAAGACGTGCAGGTGTTGCACGAGATGGCGCGTGAAGTCGACGACGAATCACAGGAACCGGAGATCGATCAAGGTCTCGCTCGGGCCCGCACGGCGCTCGACGAGGTGGAGTTGCGCAGTCTCTTCATCGGCGAGCACGACGAAGCCGACGCCATCGTGCAGATCAACGCCAAGGACGGTGGCGTCGACGCGCAGGACTGGAGCGCGATGTTGTTGCGCATGTACACCCGCTGGGCCGAGCGTCGCAATCTTGCCGTCGAGATGGGCGACGTTTCCGACGGCACCGAGGCGGGAATTCTCTCCGCCGATTTCACCGTGCGCGGGCGCTTTGCGTATGGGCTGCTCACCAGTGAACGCGGTACGCATCGTTTGGTGCGCATAAGTCCGTTCGACAACCAGGGTCGCCGGCAAACGAGTTTCGCCACCGTGCAGGTGTGGCCGGTGCTCGAAGAAGTCGACGTCGAAATCAATGAAGCCGACATCGACATGGAGGTGTACCGAGCTTCGGGTGCCGGCGGTCAGCACGTCAACAAGACCTCGTCTGCGGTGCGACTCATCCATCGCCCCACGGGTCTCGTCGCTGCGTCACAGCAAGAGCGCAGTCAATTGCAGAACCGTGAGAATGCGTTCAAGAAATTGAAGACGATGGTCGCCGCACGCATCGAAGAAGAACGCGAGGCCGAGCTCGCGCGTATCGCTGGCAAGCAGGCCACGGTGGGCTGGGGCACGCAGATTCGCTCCTACGTCATGCAGCCGTATCAGATGGTGAAGGACCTGCGCACCGATGTGGAGTCGGGTAACGTCACCGCAGTGCTCGACGGAGACCTGGACGAGTTCATGGAGGGCTATCTGCGCTGGCGTCGCACCGAGGCGGGCAAGTAGATGATCACGCTCGAGAACGTCACGAAGATCTATGGTCGCGACACGCTCGCAGTCGATGACGTGTCGTTCGACGTCGCCAAGGGCGACTTCGTCTTCCTGGTTGGGCCGTCGGGTTCGGGCAAGTCCACGCTGCTGCGACTAATGAGTCGTGAGGAAGTGGCAACCGAGGGCGATGTGTGGGTTGCAGGTCGCAACGTCACCGAGATGACGCCGTCGCGCGTGCCGTATCTGCGACGCTCGCTTGGCAACATCTTCCAGGACTACAAGTTGTTGCTCAACAAGACGGTGTTCGAGAACGTCGCATTCGCCCTCGAGGTGATCGGCAAGCCCCGCCACGTGATTCGCGAGCAAGTGCCGTTCGTGCTCGAACTCGTCGGGCTTTCCGACAAGCACGAGCGGTTTCCCAACCAGTTGTCGGGCGGAGAGCAGCAGCGAGTGTCGATTGCTCGCGCATTCGTCAATCGGCCGTTGATCATGTTGGCCGACGAGCCGACGGGCAACCTCGACCCAGCGACGAGCGAGGGCATCATGGCGCTGTTGCAGGCGATCAACGAGACCGGCACCACCGTGGTGATGGCAACGCACGACCACCGAGTGGTCAACATGATGCGTCGCCGAGTCATCCAGCTCGACCGCGGTGTCGTGGTACGCGACCAAGAACGCGGGGTGTACGAATAATGCTGGCCCGCATCGAATACGCGCTTCGCGAAACATGGG
>JBJTOX010000099.1:0-21354 GCA_046074785.1 Actinomycetota bacterium | reverse complement strand
GCCGTTGATGCAATGTCGGGCGTCATCGGTGGATTCGCACGACTCGCCGTTACACCCGCGACCGAAATCGTCTTCGTGCCGTTGCCGGCGTGTACAAGACGATGGCTCGCACTGGGTTGTCGCGCGCCGTCGCCGGCGTTTAGCCAGCGTTTCGTCGGCCGCAGCAGGGTGACAACGCTCCCACGCGAGTGGTGATCGGTTCAGGCCGCAATCGAAGCGCGACTACGCATCGTGTCGGTGAAGGTGCACACGAGCCCGAACCACACGAGCATGAAACCGACGAATCGAGACGACTCGAGAGGCTCGCCGTACGCGAGCCAACCAAGCAAGAAATTGATGACTGGAACGAGGTACTGCATCGGGCCGATGATGGTGAGTGGCAGACGTTGCGCGGCGTGCGCGAACAAAAGAAGCGGCACTGCAGTGATGAGACCGGTCAACAGCACGAGGATCACTTCGATGGACGTCGCCCCGCTGAACATTTGGTCGCTGCGAGAGAGGCTCCAGATCACGAGCGCAGCCGCGGGAAGTACGAGCACGACGGTCTCTGCGGTGAGACTCTCCAGTGGGCGAAGTGGTACTTGTTTCTTCAGCAACCCGTACGCCGCCCACGACGTCGCAATCGCGAGTGCGATGACGGGCGGACGCCCGTAAGCAATCGTGAGCACCGCAACCGAGGCAACGGCAAAACCAAGCGCGACCTTCTGCAGCCGTCTCAACGGCTCACCAAGCACCACCACACCAATAACCGCGGTAAAGAGTGGTGCGATGAAGTAACCGAGTGCGGTTTCCATCACGTGTTCGTTGACGACCGCCCAGACGTACAGCGTCCAATTGATGACGAGCATCACCGCAGCGACCGCAATTCGAGCCAGCAAACTGGGGTCACGCAGGGTAACGCCCACCGCGCGTAGCCGTCGTTGCATTGCGACGAGACCCAGCAACAACGCGACGGCCGTGACGATCCGCCATCCAATGAGATCGAATGCGTTGAAGTCGTCCAGCAGCTTCCAATAGATGGTGATGACGCCCCACAACAGGTAGGCACTGAGCCCGCTCACGATTCCGCTACGTGAATCGTGTTGCGAATCGTCGTTCATGCCGAACTTCGACACTAACGAGGTGGGTAGGATGAACGAAGTAATGAGCGGCGCTCGCAACGTGCCACCCCGGCTCGAATCGCTCGCACAGGCATTGACTGCTTCAACACTTCGAAGTTTGTTTGCCGACGACAGTCGCCGCGCAGAGCAACTCGCACGAACCGTTGCTCTCCAAGACTGTGAGCTCTTTGTCGATTTCTCCAAGCAACGCATCACATCGGAGACCCTCACCGAACTGATTTCTGCGGCCCGTGCAGCTGGTTTTGCTGATTTGCGAGAACGAATGGTTGCTGGCGCGGCCATCAACAACACCGAAGGCCGAGCCGTAACGCACATCGCGATGCGCGCGACCAACGAAACGACTGCTCCGCGAGGCCTGCGTGATGAAGCGCAACAGTCGATGGGCGATCTTCGCGAGTTCGTGAAGGCGACTCCCGCATCGATCACTCACGTCGTAAACCTCGGTATCGGAGGAAGCGACCTCGGGCCGGCGCTGCTGTGTGATGCTCTCGCTGCGATGCGGCCGCCACAGCGCACCGTACGTTTTGCATCGAACATCGATCCGCTCGACCTCGATCGCGCGCTCGAGGGCCTCGATGCGCAGCGAACCTTGTTCGTGGTGTGCTCGAAGTCGTTCGGCACCTCCGAAACTCTTGCGAATGCCCGTCGTGCGGTCGATTGGTTGAAGAAGGGCGGGGTGAATGACCCGGCCTTGCACATCGTTGCCGTTACATCGCAACCGCAGCGGGTGAATGAGAGCGGGCTGCCCGTCGGGCGCGTGTTGTTGATGCCCGAAAGTATCGGCGGACGTTTTTCGGTGTCATCAGCGGTATCGGTGTCGGTGGCACTCGCGTTCGGGTCGGCGGCGCTCGACGATGTTCGCGACGGCATGCGGCTGATGGACGAGCATTTCGTCACTGCGGACGACACGAACAACGTGCCGCTCCTCATGGGTCTGATTTGGTGGTGGAACACTGCCGTGTTGACATCGGGCAGCGTGGCGGTGATTCCGTACTCGCGTGCACTCGCGATGCTGCCTGCTTACCTGCAGCAGCTGATCATGGAGAGCAACGGCAAGTCGGTGTCGCTCGACGGCAAACCGGTCGCAACGAGCACTCCGGTGGTGTGGGGTGGTGTCGGCACCAACGCTCAGCACGCCTTCTTTCAGATGCTTCATCAAGGCACTCACGAGGTGCCGTGTGATTTCATCGGCCATAGTGCGGCACTCGGGTCGTCGGCCGCCGATCACGACGTGCTGGTCGCCAACATGATCGCCCAGTCACGGGCACTTGCCTTCGGGGTCACCGAGTCGGAAGTCGGGGGAGACCCCTCGTTGCGCATGCATCGTGCCACACCCGGCAATCGTCCGAGCACCACGCTGCTGTTCTCGCGACTCACACCCCGTGCCCTTGGTGCATTGATTGCGTTGTATGAGCACTCCACGTTCGTACAAGGGGTCATGTTCGGCATCAACAGCTTCGATCAATGGGGGGTCGAGTTGGGCAAGCAACTGGCAACCCAGGTCGCCCAGGACATCAACGGCACAGCAAGCGGTTCATCCGATGCATCCACGTCCCAGCTCGTCGAACGTCATCGCCGTTGGCGAAACGTTCGCTGACTACACTCGGAAGCCCCGTGACGAAGAAAGTCAACGCAGCCGAGCGAATGCTCAACTTGCTGGCTCTGCTGTCGGTACGAGCTCAACCCATCACGTTGAAGCAGATTCGCCAGGAGCTCGCAGGTCAGTACAACGACGACTACGACGCCGCCCGCGCACAATTCGAGCGCGACAAGGGCGACCTACGCGACCTCGGAATTCCGATCGACACCGTGGTACTCGGCGGCGAACAGGCGGGTGAGACTGCGTACCGCGTCAATCGAAACAACTACGAGCTTTCCGACACCAACTTCACCAAAGAAGAAGTCGAAGCACTACAAATTGCCGCGGCGACCGTGCGTTTGGGCGCACAGGAGGGCGAACTCGCACTGTGGAAGCTGGGTGCAGAGCGGGTGAACCCCCGACTTGGACCGCGGGCCACCATTGGTTTCTCTGATCCGCATCTCGATGTGATTCTCGACGCGATCGCCAAGCGTGCGCCACTCACGTTCCACTACAAGGGCGAGCAGCGCACCGTCGATTCGTACGGCATGCTCGCCCGCAAGGGGTTCTGGTACCTGGTCGGATTCGACCACCTGCGAAAGGCCCAGCGCGTATTTCGCGTCGATCGCATCGAAGGTGACGTGAAGATGGGGAAGTCGCAGTCGTACAAGATGCCCAAAGGCCTCGACATCGTGAAGGCAGTGCCCAACGATCGCAAGATGATGGCGGCCGGCGACTACGAGCACCCGACGGCGCAGGTACGCGTTGATCCATCACTGGTGCGCAGTGTCACGCGTGAGTTCGGACGCGAAGCCATCGTCAGCGAAGAGGCCGACGGCTCGGCGGTGTTCGAGGTGCCTTGCAGCAACAGCTACGCGTTCCGACTCTGGCTGTTTGCGATGGTCGACAAAGCCGAGGTCATTGCACCACAAGATGTTCGCGAGATGGTGGTGCGCTGGTTGGACGACCTCGCGGAGCGTGCGTGATGGCCAAGAAACGTGCCGCGACCACGAAGCGAAAGTCGGCTCCTCGGCGCGCGGCGACGAAGAAGCGTACGACGACCCGTCGTGTGTCGGCCACCAAGAAGAGACCGCAGCCCGTAGGGAAGCGCCGAGGGCCGCGCAGTGCCTCTGAACGTGTCGCCGGCTTGTTGATCATCCTTCCGTGGCTGATGAAGCGCAAGCGAGTTCGTCTGTCGGAAGTCGCCAAACAGTTCCGCATGAGCGAAGAAGAACTCATCGCCGACTTGCAGATGGCGGCGGTGTGTGGCGTGCCGCCGTACACCCCGGATGCGCTTGTCGACGTGTTCATCGACGAAGGCTGGGTGGTTGCCGAGATCCCAAAACTCTTCTCGCGTCCGCTACGACTCACGAGTGCCGAGATGTATGCCGTCATCGCCATGGTGCAAGCTGCACAGAAGCTTCCCGGCGCCCCGTCCCGCAGCGTGCTGATGAGCGCGGTGGCGAAATTAGCGCGACTTGCACCCGACACCGCCGAGGCTCCCGTCGTGATCGACCTGCCGAATGATCCACAGTTGCAGGAGTTGCAGACCGCACAGCACGAGTCGCTTGAGCTGCGCATCGAATACTTCAATCCGTCGCGATCGGAAACCGCCCAACGCACCATCCGAGTCGGCAAGATCTTCAGCGAACACGGGCACTGGTATGTGCTTGCCGACGACGAAAAGTCGGGGGCCATGCGCAACTTCCGTGTCGACCGCATCCGTTCGATCGTTCGCACCGGCAAGGTGTACGACCAGGCCGACGTGGCTCGTCGTGCCGAGAGCGAGGCCGAACGCGAGTGGTTCGGTGACGAGCTCGAAGTGGTGACTCTGCGAGTTCGTGGCGATGCCACGTGGATTGCCGAGGCGTACCCGACCGTTGCGCGACAGCGCAACAGGGATGGTTCGATCGACGTGTCGCTGCGCGTCACGAGTCAGCATTGGCTGGCTCGATTGTTGCTGCGTGGTGGTCGCAACGTCGAAGTGGTATCACCGGTGAAGTACGCATCACTCCGTGCCACCACCGCCGAAACGGTGCGGGCCAAATACGCCTAACCGAAGTGCGGGGCGAGATGCTCGCGAGTGGTGATGCCGTGTGCGGCGAGGAGTGATGGCAACACGGCAGCGGTGAGTTGCGCGTCTGCCAACGCATCGTGTGGTCGGTTGGTCGACTTGCCGTAGCGAGCGGCGACGTCACGCAATTTGTGGGACATCGTTCGGCTCGGATCAAGTTTGCGCGAGAGCGTGAGCGTGCACAATGGTCCAGTGACGCTGAGCGGCACTTCGAGCCGAGTCGCGTCGGCCCGCAGGAACCCGAGGTCGAATTTGGCGTTGTGGGCGGTGAAGACGCAACCATTGATCAAGACATTGAGCATCTCGAGCGCTTCATGTGGTTTCATACCCCGCCGAAGTTGACGACGGGTGATGCCGTGAACGTGAAACGCCCCGACGTGACCAACCCCCCAGGTCAGCCGCTTGAGATACGTGACGAACTCGTGCTCGATGGTGCCGTCACCGCGTGCGACAACGACTCCAATTTGCAGTACACGGTCGTCATCGGGGGAGAGACCGGTGGTTTCGGTGTCAACCACCGCGAAGCGCACTTGGTCGATGGCGGTCACGTCGGGTCACCGATCTCGCGCAACAATGCAGCCCCAAGTCGACTGGCTGTGAGTGGGCCGAGAATTCGCGAGAGATGTTCCATGTCGTGCGGACGTTCGGCAATGATGCGTGATATCTCGGCGTCGCTCAGGATCGCCTCTGGGAGCGTGAAATTGGTGCGCGCAATCACGTCTCGCACGACACGCAGTCGCTTTCGAAGATCGTTGTCGGCGACTACACGCGGGTCGGCAGGCGTGGAGAGTCGCGGCAGTGGTGTGGTCTCATCGGATGAGGTGCTGGGACCTCGATGCAGTACACCGTCGGGCAGGTCGGTAAAGAAAGGGCTCGCAGTAGTGGTGCGGCTCTTACGACGCCGTGGTCGCACGATGATCAACCGATCGGCGGCCCGCGTGCACGCCACATAGGCGAGGCGGGCCTCCTCCCGTTTTTGGTCGTCGGAGGTGGCGGACGAGTGCGGCATCTGTCCTCGCTCGGCACCAACGATGATGACGGTCGAGAACTCACGACCCTTTGCAGCGTGGAATGTGAGTAGTTCGACGCCGTACCGGTCGGGCGCGCT
The DNA here is from genome assembly GCA_046074785.1 of Actinomycetota bacterium. GTDB lineage: Bacteria > Actinomycetota > Acidimicrobiia > Acidimicrobiales > Ilumatobacteraceae > F1-60-MAGs027. The sequence goes on along the minus strand of JBJTOX010000099.1, from coordinate 15,472 downwards.
CTGGCTCGCGCGCAGGAATGCGGCGGCGGTCTTGCCATCAACGCTGCCTTGCGTACTACTGCGAACGTAGGCCTGCACCTGCTCGGCCACGATTCGCTCATCTTCGTCGCTCGACTCAACGATGACATCAGCGGCCCACACGATCAGGTCATGGCGGGTGCGGCACTCGGCCACTTCTTCGATGGCATTGCCGCGCATCGTGCTGGCACGTCGTGATGCAACCGGGATTCCACTCGTGATGAGTGTCTGCGCAACCGGTTCGAGCAAGGAGTGTGTGCGAGCCAACACCGCAATCGAAGGATTACTACCGAGCCGCAGTTGCTGCTCGACGACATTTCTCACGAGCAACGACTCGTCTATGTCGTCGTCGACTTCGACGACTTGCACGGGCAAACCCGGCGTTCGTCGTGATCGAATGTCGGGGCGCGAGCCATCGTGACTGGCAACGTGCGCCGCCACTTCGAGCACTTGTGGTGTGCAGCGATAGTTGCTCGGAAGAGAAAGCAACGTGGCTCGATTGAGCACGTCAGGCAGACTGCGGAAAAGCGCTGGATCGGCGCCGTTCCAGCCGTAGATCGATTGCAACGGATCTCCGACGATGAAGACGTCATCGCGTCCGCCCCGCAACGCTTCGAGGAAGGCGAACTGCAACGGGTTCATGTCTTGTGCTTCGTCAACGAAGAGATGACGGAAACGGAACCGTGTTGCACTCGCGAAGTCGGCCCGGTCGTTGATCGCGCGGGTTGCGAGGCTGATCAAATCGTCGAGATCAGCGAGGCCGCGCTTCTGTTTCGTGGCTTCATATGCCGCAAAGGCTGCAGCCACCCGCGTGGCATCGAGTGGAGTCGTTCTCTTGACTCGCTCCACCTCGCGTGCGTAGCGATCCGGGGTGATCATGCGTGCGTGGGCCCAGTCGATCTCAGCGAGCACCGCCGTTACCTGCCTGCCGAGCGTGTTTTCTCCGAGGGCTTGATTGAGCAAGGCCGCACGATTTCCGACGACCGTCGGCACGAGAGTCGACGTGTCGGCGGCGCGACGACGCAAGAGTGCAAGCGCGATGGCATGAAAGGTGCCGATTGTTGGTTGGTCGCCGTCACCAGGACGGTCGTGGCGGGTGACACCGAGATTTCTCAGCCGGCGACGCATCTCTGCCGCGGCTTCGCGGGTGAAGGTGATGGCGAGCACGCGCGAGGCGTCGGCGGTTCCCTCAGCGATCCGCCAGGCGATGCGGTGGGTGAGAACACGCGTCTTGCCCGAACCGGCGCCGGCATGCACGATGGTTGCAGTCGGCGCACAGGTAACCGCACGAACTTGGTCGTCGTCCAAGTCGGCGAGTAGCGCCTGTGCGTTCATCGGCAGGCAGGCTACGACAACGGTGTTGCGAGCGACGCTCCGTCTGCGGCGCGCACGCGCATGGCGAGCAACGAGCCGTCGAAGGCGGCGTCAATGTTCGCGTCGTCGTCGGCAAGCACCACGATGCAGCCGCCAAATCCTCCGCCTGTCATTCGCGCTCCGTGCACACCCGCTTGTCGCGAGCAGGCTTCGACTGCAGCATCCATCTTGGGTGTCGATGTTTCGAAATCGCGGCTGAGACTGAGGTGGCTCGCGTACATGAGTCGCCCCGCCGTTCGAACATCACCATTGCGGAGTGCTGCCGCAAACTCCCGAACGCGCTCGTTCTCTGAGACGACGTGCCGTGCTCGTGCGCGCACGACCGAATCGGTTATGCGCTCGGTGCCGTCGATGTCGGCGAGTCGTAGCGGCCCGATCTCGCGTTCAGCCGACGCGCACTGCGCGACGCGCGCCGGGTACTCGCTGCCGTCCAAGGTGCGCGAAGACACCTCCACCACCCACACGGCGAGCCCTTCAGGTATTCGTACCGGCGTGATGTCGAGTGTGTGGCAGTCGATGAGCAGTGCGTGATCCTTCACCCCTGCTGCCGATGTGAGCTGGTCCATGATGCCGCAGGGGACGCTGGTAGCCAGATGCTCGGCCCTGCGACAGACGGCGGCGAGTGTCGTCACTTCGGTATCGATACCGAAGGCGATTGCAGATGCGACCTCGAGAGCGGCGCTGGAAGAGAGCCCGCCTCCGATCGGTACGTCGGTTGCCACGCGCCCCGAAAATCCTCGAATCGTCAAGCCACGTTCGGCCATTGCTGCGGCTACGCCAGCGACGTAGCGGCCCCAAGTGGGTCGCACTGCGGCTGCGTCGGCAATCGGTAGCGAGAAGCGGACCTCACCATCGAAGTCTTCGCTCGTGAGCACGACGTCGTCGGAGCGTTCAAAGGTGATTGACGTATCACGGTCGATCGCCATCGGAAAGACCAGTCCACCGGTGTAGTCGGTGTGGTCGCCGATCAGGTTGACGCGACCAGGTGCGCGCACGACTGACGACACGGCGAAACGCTACCGTGAAGTCATGCCACGAGCCGTCGTCAACAAATGGGAAACGCTGCCGATCGAACTCGAATACGACACGTTCGGCGACAAGCAGAACCCGGCACTCGTGCTCATCATGGGTTTCGGTGCGCAGATGGTGGCGTGGCACGAGGACTTCGTCAGGATGTTCGTCGACCGAGGTCACTTCGTGGTGCGATTCGACAATCGCGACGTCGGTTTGTCGACCAAACTCGATGGCGTTGAAGTTGATACGAACGCCGTCGTCACTGCGGCGTTGATGGAACAACCGATTCCGCCGGTGCCGTACACGTTGAGCGACATGGCGCAAGATGTCGTGGGGCTGCTCGATCACCTGGGTGTCGAGCAGGCGCACATCCTCGGCGCGTCGATGGGCGGCATGATCGCACAGGTGTTCGCCATCGAACATCCGCAACGAACCGCATCGCTCGTCTCGGTGATGTCGATGCCGGGCGAACCAGAAACCATGCAGTCCACACCCGAAGCGATGACGGCGCTCATGTCGATTCCGCCGGCCGACCGCGAAGGCTTCATCGAACACTCGCTCGTGTACCAGGCGTTTCAGTCAAAGAAATACCGGGACGGAGAACTCTCGCGAAAGATGGCTGCCCGCGATTTTGACCGCTCTTACTATCCGCAAGGATCACCGAGGCAGCTAGCGGCGATCTACGCGAGTGGTCGACGCACCGAGGCCCTCGCCGCTCTGAGAACGCGCACGCTCGTGGTGCACGGCAACGATGACACGCTGATCTCTCCGGTGGCCGCCAAGCGAACGGCGGAGATCATCCCCGGAGCAGAACTCGTGCTCATCGACGACATGGGTCACGACCTGCCTCAGCCGCTCTGGGGTCGTCTGGTTGACAGCATCACGAACTTCACGCTGAAGAAGTAGGCGACATGCCCGGTCCGCTGAGCGGCGTGCGCATTCTCGAGATTGCAGGTATCGGCCCCGGTCCGTTTGCGGCAATGATGCTCGCCGACATGGGCGCCGAGGTCGTGCGTGTTGAGCGGGCGCAAGCGGTTCGCGAAGGGTCGAGTGGTGCGCACTGGGACGTGATGTTGCGTGGGCGACGCAACGTGGCGCTCGATCTCAAGAAGAAGGATGGTGCCGAAGCCTTGCTCTCGCTGGTCGAACGTGCCGACGCATTGATCGAAGGGTTTCGACCGGGAGTCATGGAACGTCTCGGTGTCGGACCAGAGCAGTGTCTTGCCCGAAATCCAAGACTCGTGTTCGGTCGAATGACTGGCTGGGGTCAAGAAGGACCGTACGCCAACTCGGCTGGGCACGACATCAACTACATCGCTCTTGCTGGCGCGCTCGCACACTTCGGGCGGGCCGGCGAACCACCGACTCCGCCACTCAACATGGTCGGCGACTTTGGCGGAGGGGGAATGCTGCTGGCGTACGGCGTCGTCTGTGCGATGTTGGAGTCTCAACGCAGCGGCAAAGGACAAGTGGTCGACGCTGCGATGGTCGACGGATCCGCCGTGCTCATGAGCATGTTCTGGGCCTTCAAGCAAATCGGAATGTTCGACGAGAATGCCCGCGGCACGAACCTGCTCGATACGGGCGCACATTTCTACGACGTGTTCGAGTGTGCCGACGGTGAGTGGGTGTCGATCGGCTCGATCGAGCCACAGTTCTATGCGCTGCTCCTGGAAAAGACGGGTCTTGCGGATGACACCGATCTCAAGGGACAAATGGAGCGGACCAAGTGGCCCCAGCTCAAGGTCAAACTTGCTGCCGTGTTTCGAACCAAGACGCGAGCCGAGTGGAACCACATCATGGAAGGCACCGACGTGTGTTATGCGCCGGTGTTGCGAATGAGCGAGGCTGCGTTGCATCCGCACAACGTGGCGCGCAAGACCTTCATCGAAGTCGACGGCGTGACCCAACCGGCACCGGCTCCGCGATATTCGCGGACGACCACGGCAACGCCGACGCCGCCCGCTCATGCCGGCGCCCACACGCGCGAAGTCTTGGCCGACTGGGGTCTCGAGGCGCGGCACATTGATGCGCTCATCGCCTCGGGCGCGGCGAAGCAAGCCTGAAGCTCATGGCCACCATCGTCTTTCTTCACGCACATCCAGACGATGAATGTCTCATCAGCGGTGGCACGATCGCGAAGTACTCCGCAGCCGGACATCGTCTCGTGCTCGTCACTGCCACAGATGGGCGTCATGGTGAGCGACCAGCCGATGTCGACTCGCCCGAAGCGCTGCTGGTGCGCCGAAGTGAGGAACTTGCCAACGTCGTGTCGATCCTCGGCATCGCCCGCCATGAATGGCTCGGATATCACGACAGTGGAATGACCGGCTGGGCCCAGAACCAAATACCGGACGCGTTCATTCGCTCATCGGTCGACGATGCTGCGCGACGCCTTGCTGCGGTCGTGAGTGACGAGCAATCACGAACTGATCGTCTCGTTCTCGTCGGCTACGACTGGCACGGCAACTACGGCCATCCCGATCACGTGCACGTGCACAAGGTGGTGCGACGAACGGCTGAACTCACGAAAGTGCGCGATTTCTTCGAAGTCACCCTCAACCGCGACTTCTTCGTCGAGCAGTTCGAGTGGGCCAAGGCGAACGGCGTCGACAACGACTTCGACCCGCGGGAGCCCGCCGATGACGGGAATCCGATGGGAGAACCAGAGTCGAACATCACCCATCACATCGACGTGAGCGCACATCTCGTTGCCAAGCGGCGGGCGATTGCGGCACATGTCAGTCAGGCGAGCGACACCGGATTCGCCACACAACTCTCTGACGAGACGTTCCTTCGCGCATTCGGTACCGAGTGGTTCATCAAAGTTGGTGAACCGGCGCCGACCCGTCGCAGCACCTTGCTCGACTGATGCCAACGCTCTACATCGTGCGCCACGGACGTGCCGCGGCCGGATGGGACACCGCGGTTGATCCGCCGCTCGACGAGGTCGGGCGCGACCAAGCGCGTGCGACCGCCACAGTGCTTGCGCACAAGATGAAGACCGACAGTGTGCCGACCCCGGATGTCGTGTCGAGCCCGTTACGTCGTTGTCGTGAGACAGCGGAGGCATTCGAGCGTGAAGTGAAGATGACGGCACGGGTCGAACCCCGAATCGCAGAGATTCCTTCTCCGGACGGCATCGAGATGGCCGACCGTGTCACGTGGTTGCGACGTGTCATGCAAGGCACCTGGCGCGACCTCGCCGAGACAGAGGGAGTCGCGTACGCCGAGTTTCATGCCCATTTGGTGGGGTGGGCAAGAAGTCTCTCGCGAGACACCGTTGCGTTCTCGCATTTTGTCGCGATCAATGCGCTCATCGGTGCGGCCCTCGGTGATGACCGGCTCGTGATTCGTAGTCTCGACAACGCATCGATCACGGTGTTGCAGGTCGATGAGCATGGCGTCATGACGCTCGTCGAAGGTGGCAGCGAAGCCGACACGCTCATTCGGTGATCTTCCACTGCATCTCGAGTCGGTAGATTCGTCGTTCGATGTTTGCTTCGACACTTTCAGAACTGCACGAAGGTTTTGCGTGGGTCGTCATCATCGGCAATGCGATGGCGGGAATCTGGTCGTTGGCGTGCCACAAGGTGGAAGCGCTCCGCTCGCGGGCATTGTGGTGGTTCACAGCACTTGCGCAGTTCACCATGTTCGTACAGGTCGCCCTCGGAGTGGCGATGGTCAACAAAGAGAAGCTGATGTTCCCCCAGTTTCACGCCTTCTATGGGTTCGTCGGCATCATCGCCATCGCAATCATCTATTCGTACCGCTCACAATTGAAGTCGCGCGTCTACTTGTTGTACGGATTCGGGGGGCTCTTCATCATGGGACTCGGCATTCGCGCCCTGCTCGTCGGGCAGAGCTGAGAGCGAAGCGGTCAGCGAGCCGCGGTTACTTCGCGAGTTCTCGTTCGAGTGTCGCGAGCGCACCATTCAGTTCGTTGGGAATGTGCGACCCGAACTTCGCGTAGTGCTCCTTGATTTGCGGCAGAGCGCTCGACCAACCTGCGACATCGAGACTGAGGATCGTCTGAAGATCGTCGGGCGACACGTCGAGTGCCGTGGTGTCGATGGCGTCGACAGGCGGCAGGTAACCAATCGCCGTCTCGCGCGCTGGTGCCGAGCCTTCTACTCGCTCGAACACCCACTTCAACACGCGTGAGTTCTCGCCGAAGCCGGGCCACAGGTAGCGACCGTTCTCGTCGCGTCTGAACCAATTGACGAAGAAGATCTTCGGCAACTTCTTGGCATCGGTCTTGCTGCCGACGCTGAGCCAGTGCTTGAAGTAGTCGCCCATGTTGTATCCGCAGAAGGGGAGCATCGCCATCGGGTCGAAGCGCAACTTGCCGACGTCGCCGCCTGCTGCGGCGGTGGTTTCGCTCGCCATGATCGACCCGAGGAACACGCCGTGGTTCCAGTCGAACGACTCGGTCACGAGCGGCACGGTGGTGCGACGTCGCCCACCGAACAGAATCGCCGAGATCGGCACGCCCTTGGGGTCTTGCCACTCTGGTGCGATCGACGGGCACTGGTCAGCCGGTGCCGTGAAGCGTGCATTCGGGTGCGCGGCAGGTGTGCTTGTCTCCGGAGTCCACGCATTGTTGCGCCAATCCGTGGCGCGAGCCGGTGGCGCATCGGTCATGCCTTCCCACCAGACGTCACCATCAGGAGTGAGCGCAGTGTTCGTGAACAAACAATTGGCGTGCAGCGTGTGCATCGCATTGGCGTTGGTGCTCCATCCGGTGCCCGGAGCGACGCCGAAGAAGCCGGCCTCGGGGTTGATCGCGTAGAGACGTCCATCGTCACCGAACTTCATCCAGCAGATGTCGTCCCCGATCGTCTCGGCCTTCCATCCGGGGATGGTCGGCACGAGCATCGCCAGGTTGGTTTTGCCGCACGCAGAGGGGAAGGCGGCCGCGATGTACTTCGAATCACCCTTCGGGTTCGTGAGTTTCAAGATCAGCATGTGCTCGGCGAGCCAGCCATCGTCGCGGGCCATTACCGACGCGATACGCAGCGCAAAACACTTCTTGCCCAGCAGCGCATTGCCGCCGTAACCCGAGCCGTACGACCAGATCTCGCGCGATTCGGGGAAGTGAACGATGTATTTGTTGTCGGGGTTGCACGGCCAAGGCACGTCGGCTTGACCCGTCGAGAGTGGTGCGCCAACCGAATGAACGCACGGCACCCAATCGCCCTTGCCGAGCACATCGAGGGCACCCTTGCCCATTCGCGTCATGATCCGCATGCTGACGGCAACGTATGCCGAGTCGGTGAGCTGCACTCCGATGTGGGCGATGTTCGACCCGAGCGGTCCCATGCTGAACGGCACGACATACATCGTGCGACCCCGCATCGCGCCGGTGTACAACGACATGAGTTCACGACGCATCTCGTCGGGTGCCCGCCAGTTGTTGTTGGGGCCGGCATCTTCTTCGCGTGTCGAACAGATGAACGTGCGGTCTTCGACGCGTGCCACGTCACCCGGATCGCTGTGCGCCCAGTACGAATTCGGGCGCTTGGCATCGTCGAGTTTGATGAACGTTCCCGACTCGACGAGTTTCGCGCACAGTGCGTCGTACTCGTCTTGCGTTCCGTCGCACCAATGCACGGCGTCGGGCTGGAGGATCTTTGCCCAGTCGTCGACCCACTTGCTCAGGCGGTCGTTGGAAGAACGGTTCAGCATCGCGGTGTTCGTCCTGTGGTGGTCGAGTCAGTGACCCGGTGTGCCCATGTCTCGTTCGGAGCCGATACGAAGTTGCGACGCGCGTCCGGCTGCGTCGAGCGTGAAGTTGACTCGCTGTCCTTGACGAAGCATTCGGAAGATGGAACCGTCGAGCGCATGAGGAGCGAGTTCGTACTCCGACAAATCGGTGTCGCGTACAACGATGCCGTCACCGGTCGCAGGATTGAACGCCTTGACGACGCCTTGCATGGAGGCTCAAAGTACCACAGGTAGCCTCGTTTTGTGCCCGTGCTGGAGCAATTGGGACCCGATGCATTGCGTCACACGCTGGTGACCTTTCGCGACACGCTGAAGCGACATCAGGCCGACATCAACAAGCTCAACGTGTATCCCGTGCCCGACGGCGACACCGGCACGAACATGGCCCGAACGCTCGATGCGGTGATCGCCGAGCTCGAAAAGAACCCGGGCGACCTCGAACCCACCTGCAATGCCATCAGTCACGGCTCGCTGATGGGGGCGCGCGGCAACAGTGGCGTGATTCTCAGTCAGATCCTGCGCGGCCTCGCCGGCACCCTGAAGACGGCTCGCGATCTCGGGGCCCCGAAAGTTGCAGAGGCCCTGAAGGCTGCGTCAGCCGCCGCGTACGAGTCGGTGTTGAAGCCGATCGAGGGAACGATTCTCACCGTCGTGCGTGAAACCGCCGATGCGGCGGTGCGTGCCGCGAACGACGGAGCGACGCTTGCGGCGATGTTGCGAGTTGCGCGGGCAGCCGGTCGCGAGTCGCTGGCGAAGACACCCGAACTGCTGCCGGTATTGAAAGACGCCGGTGTGGTCGACGCGGGTGGCGCGGGATTCCTCCTCTTTCTCGACTCGGCATTGCACGTAGTCGACGGCGAGCCGTTGCCCGAACCCGAGAACATCGCCGGGCCGAACACCGAGCAGCTCATCGCGGTGATGAAGCGTGGCGAAGGTGACGACGTCGTCGACGTGAGCGAGTTGCGTTACGAAGTGATGTTCCTCCTCGAGATCGACGACACGAAGTCGCGGGCCTTCAAACAGAAGTGGGGCGAGGTCGGCGACTCGATCGTGGTGGTCGGTGGCGAAGGGCTGTACAACTGCCACATCCACACCAACGACATCGGTGCGGCAATCGAAGCTCCGATCTCGCTCGGCGGCAGACCGCATCAGATTCGTGTCACCGACTTGTTCGAAGAAGTCGCCGAGGAACACGAGAAGCGTGAGGCACAGCTCGCCGCCCCAACGGGAGCCGACACCGCTGCGCACGGGGGCAAGCCGAGTTTCAAGACGCATGCAGCACTTCCCGAGGTGACCTGTGCAGTGGTCGCGGTGGCCAGTGGTGACGGCATCGCAGAGTTGTTCGGCAACCTCGGCGTGCACGGAGTCGTGACCGGTGGTCAAACGCTCAACCCGTCGACGCAGGAACTGCTCGACGCAGTCGAACACATGAATGCACAACAGGTGGTGATCCTGCCGAACAACAAGAACATCATTCCCGTCGCCAAGCAGGTGGACGGCCTCACCAAGAAGGAAGTGCGCGTGGTGCCGACCTGTTCGATGCCCGAAGCTCTCGCTGCTCTCGTCGCCTACGACCCCGAGGCATCTGCCGAGCACAACGGCACGGCGATGGCGAAGGCCGCGGCAGCCGTGGTGACCGGCGAAGTCACCACTGCGGTTCGCGACACGAAGTCTGAAGCCGGCGACGTGAAAGCCGGCGATTCCATTGGTCTGGTGCGTGGCGACGGTGTCGTGGCCATCGCGCCGACGGTGTTTGAGTGTGCAACGGCCTTGCTCAAGCACATCGTCACCGACGATCGTGAACTGCTCACGGTCATCGCCGGCGCGGATGCAAAGTCCGACATCACCGAGAAGTTGGTGGCCTGGGTCGGCGAGCATTTTCCTTCGATTGCCTGCGAGGTGCATCGCGGCGGTCAACCGTTGTACCCGTATCTCTTCGGGGTGGAGTAACTTCGGCGCGGCATGGCCGACGCACCGCTCACTCTTCGCGATCTCTCGCAGATCGACATCGGCAATATCAAGGGCATTGGTGAGAAACGTCGGGAATCGCTCGCCGAATTCGGCATCCACAATGTGCTTGAGTTGCTGACGACGTATCCACGTCGTTATGTTGACCGCACCAACGAGGCGCACGTTGCCGAGATCATCGAGGGAGTCGAGACGCTCGTTCTGGTGAAGGTGCGCAATGTGCGGCGTGTGCCGTTGCGCACCCGTCGCAGCATGGTGACCGCCACCGTGTTCGACGAGACGGGTTCGCTCGGGCTCACGTTCTTCAACCAACCGTGGCGTGAGCGACAACTGAAGACCGATGCCGAAATCGCGGTCTTTGGCAAGCCCGAGATGTACCGAGGCAAGCTGCAGATGACCAATCCCGTCGTCGACATCATCGGCGACAAGACGGGGCGTATCGTGCCGATTTATCCGCAAAGCGAGAAGGTCAACCTTTCCACTTGGGAAATTGCCGGCTGGGTTCGTAATGCATTGGAGCGCGCTGCGCCACGCACGATCGGTGATCCGTTGCCGCCCTCGATTCGTGAGCGACTGGCGATGGTCGACCGCCATGCAGCGTTCAACACCATCCACTTTCCGGAGAGCATCGTGGAAAAGGAGCGCGCCCGCGAACGACTCGCATTCGACGAGTTGTTGCGGGTGCAGCTGGTATTGGTCGAACGAAAGCGTCGCTTCGAGCGCGAGAACATCGGCATCCGCCACCAAGTCAACGGTGAGATGCAGGAGCGTTTCATCGCCGCGTTGCCGTTTCCGCTGACCCGGGCCCAGCAACGTGTGATAGCCGAGATAAACGCCGACCTCGCAACTCCGATTCCGATGCACCGCTTGCTGCAGGGCGACGTTGGTAGCGGCAAGACCGTCGTTGCAGTGGCGGCGATGCTCGCCGCAGTGCAGGGAAATCATCAGGGTGCACTCATGGCCCCGACAGAAGTGCTCGCCGAACAGCACTACGCAGGTATTCAACGCCTGCTGCACGACCTGAAGGTTCCCGACGACGGAAACCTCTTCGGTGAGCGACAGCTGCGGGTGGAGTTGCTGACGGGTCGCGTTACGGGAGAGCGTCGCCGCGAAGTACTCGCCGATCTTGCGGCGGGACGCATCGACATCGTCGTTGGTACGCACGCGTTGATTCAAGAAGGTGTCGAGTTCGCATCACTCGGCGTGGTGGTGATCGACGAGCAGCATCGCTTCGGCGTCGAGCAACGTGCTGCGCTGCGCGGCAAGGGCGAAGAGGGTTCGAATACGACTCCCGATGTCCTGGTGATGACGGCGACACCGATTCCCCGAACGGCGGCGCTCACGCAGTACGGCGACCTGGAGGTGAGTGTGCTCGACGAACTGCCACCCGGTCGCACACCGATAAAGACCATCGCGGTGTCGGCGCCGCTCGAAGTAGAGGAGATGTGGACCGAGGTGCGTCGTGCTCTGGCCGACGGCCAGCAGGCCTATGTGGTGTGCCCGATGATCGAAGAGAGCGAAAAGCTCGAGGTGGCCGCCGCAGAAGAGATCTTCGAGTCGCTTCGCAAGGGTGACCTCGCCAGATTCAAGGTGGGCCTCCTGCACGGCCGCATGACGTCGAACGAGAAAGACGAGGTAATGAACAAGTTTCGGGAAAGAAAGTTCGACACTCTCGTCTCCACCACCGTCATCGAAGTGGGTGTCGACGTGCCGAATGCAACGTGCATGGTGATTCTCGATGCCGATCGATTCGGTATCGCGCAGTTGCACCAGTTGCGCGGCAGAGTCGGTCGTGGCTCCATTGCCTCGCGGTGCTGGTTGGTGCGCCAGAACCCGAAAGTCGGTGCGGAGCGAATCGATGCACTGGTGAAGTCAACGGACGGCTTCTATCTCGCCGAAGTCGACTTGGAGTTGCGCGGCGAAGGCACGTTGATGAGCACCGACCAGAAGGGTGCGAGTGACTTGAAGATTGCGTCGCTGCGACGCGACAAGCAACTAATCGAGCAGGCGCGTACGGTTGCGTTCGAGATCGTCGACGCCGACCCGACGCTGGCAAGGCATCGCGAACTTGCCAGCGAAGTCAACCTGCTGCTTGCCCGCGAAGAGAAGGAATTCTTGACGAAGGACTAGCGCCGTTGTCGCGGCGGGATTGATTCTCCGTTTATTCGAGCACCAAGTCCCAGCGGTCGCGACATTCACTGCAGCGATACGTTGCGATATCGCCGGCGTACCACAGGTTGTCTTCGTGCGGCGGAGTAATCAGGTGCGCCGTACCGCCACAGTCGACACACACGATGTCGGCGTCGGGCGGATCGACTCGCGACGACTCGTCATCGCTTGAATCATCGGTCACTGCATCAGTCAACCACTTCCGTCGCCGGTGACGCGTCCTTGCGCAATAGCGTTCAGACCGTGCGAGTCGTAGCGGGAACCCTGCGCGGGCGTCGCATCGAATCGCCGGAAGGTACGACCACCAGACCGACCACCGACATGGCGCGTGAAGCAATCTTCAACAGCCTCGGCAGCCACTACGACCTGACTGGAGCGCGCATCATCGACTGCTTCGCCGGAACGGGTGCACTCGGTATCGAAGCACTCTCACGAGGTGCTGGTCATGTCACATTCATCGAACGCGACAAGCTGGCGCTCGACGTGCTTCGTGAAAACTTGCAAACGCTCGACCTCGTCGACCGCAGCACCGTGATGCGTGGTGACGCCCTCACGCAGGTGGGGCAGTGCAAGGACGCCACGCTCGTGTTGGCCGACCCGCCATACGACTTCGTCAAGTGGCCGGAGTTCTTGGCGGCCGTGCCGTGCGACTTGGTGGTCGCCGAATCTGGTGCACCGGTGGCGGCCCCGGCGGGATGGGAAGTGCTGCGTGAAAAGCGCTATGGCCGAACCCATGTGACGTTCCTTCGACGTCTCACGTAGACGACTCGCTACGGGTACCGTAGAAGACGATGACGGCGCAGCAAACCGTGCTGTACCCGGGCAGTTTTGACCCGTTTCACCTCGGTCACCTCGACGTAGCCGCACAGGCCGCGAGCGTCTTTGGTCGTGTGGTCATCGCCGTGATGCACAATCCCGAGAAGTCGGGCGGAATGTTCACCATCGACGAACGAGTACAACTCGCCAAAGACTCCACCTCGCACCTTGCCGGTGTGACGGTCGAGGCGCACGCCGGTCTGGCGATCGATGCGGCGAAGAAGGTCGGTGCCACATGCATCGTGAAGAGCCTGCGCAGTGCAACTGACTTTGATGTCGAATCACAGATGGCGCATACCAATTACACCGTGTCGGGCGTGCGCACGATGGTGCTCTTTGCGCTACCGGAGCACGCCTATATCAGTAGTCGCTTCGTGCGCGAGATTGCGCACTACGGTGGAGATGCCTCGGTAATGGTGCCCGCACCAGTTGCCAAAGCCCTGGCGAGCCGCGCTCGCCGCTGACACTTCCGGAGCGATGATGAGCGACAACGAAGATCTCCCCACCGATGAACTGCCTGAAGTGCAGATGGGTGACGCCGAAGAGATCCTGCTCGACCTCATCGAACTGATCTCGAAGGCCCCGAACGTCCCGCTTTCCAGCACCCCGCGCATCGACCGCGAAGAAGTGGTGGCCTTGCTCGAAGATGCAATCGCTTGCCTGCCGCAAGAGGTTCGTGAAGCGCGCTTCTTGCTGAAGGAAAAAGAGAACTTCCTCAACCGTTCACAACGTGAGGCCGATGAAATCATCGAGGCGGCTCGCACGCAGGCCGAGCGCATGGTGCAGCGCACCGAAGTGGTGCGGGCGTCTGAGGCGCGCGCACGTCAGATCATCGACGAAGCCGAAGCGACGGCCCGTCGTTTGAAGAGCGAAACCGAGGATTTCCTCGACCGTCGTCTTGGCAGTGTCGAAATCTTGATCGACCGTTTGATGAAGACCATCAAACACGGTCGTGACCGTCTCTCGATCACCGGCATCCAGCAGGCCAACGATCAGATGACGCAGGATGCCCCCGACATGTCGGGCGAGTTTTTCGACCAAGAGGCTGACCGCACTCGCGATCTTGACTGAGAGCCTCGCCATGATGGGGTTGCTCGCATGAGTTCGACGCTCGTAGTCAACGTGCTCGACTTGTTGCGTCGGCCCGGATCCGAGAAGCGTGTGGCGGTAGTCGCAAAAGCCGCCGACTTCGACTTTGCCGACTCGCGAATCAACGACGCATCCGACGTGGAGATCGACATCGAACTCGAGAGCTCGTCGACCGGAATCGTTGCATCCGGCACGGCGACCGTCGCATGGTCGTCGGTTTGTCGACGCTGTCTACGTGCGGTGAGTGGCGTAGTGAATGCCGAACTCGACGAGGCGTTCTCGCGCGAAGTAAAGGCGGCCGTGCACCATCACGGTGAGACTGCGGGCGATGCACTCGCAGAGACCGAACCGATCGTCGGCGATCAAATCGACTTCACGTTGCCGGTTCGCGAAGCCGTGCTGCTCGCCGTTCCCGAGGCACCGCTCTGTCGCCAGGACTGTCCGGGCCTCTGTCCGCAGTGCGGAGCTGATCGCACGACGACTGTCTGTTCGTGCGTAACCGAGACGCGTGACGAGCGTTGGGCTGCACTCGATGCCCTGCGTGGCAAACTCGACGACGCGGTAGAGTGACCAAATGGCCATTCCAAAGAAAAAGCGCTCCAAGGCCCGCGGTCGCAGCAAAGCCTCCATCAACATGAAGCTGCACACTCCCGCAAAGAGCAGTTGCCCGCGTTGCGGCACCGCCAAGAAGCCGCATGTCGTCTGCTCGAACTGTGGTTGGTACAAGGGCCGCGTCGCCTACGCGGTCGACTGAACCGCCCGCCAAGCGTCGAATTTCAGCGTCCCGTCACGCCCCGAATTCGTTCGGCGTTTAGTCTGAGTTTTGCGTCATGAAACCGATCGCAGTTGATGCCATGGGCGGCGACAAGGCCCCCGCAGAGATCGTTGCCGGGGCCAAGCAGGCTGCCGCCGAGGGAATCCCCGTGTTGCTGGTTGGTCCTGCCGACTTGGCAGATCGTGGAGACCTTGACCTGCTCGTCGCCACCGAGGTCATCGGTATGGACGAAGACCCCGCGAGTTCGGTGAAGAAGAAGAAGGACTCCACCTTGGTGCGCAGCGCTGAGGCCGTGCGCGACGGCATTGCGAGCGCGATGATTTCTGCCGGCAATACGGGCGCCACCATGGCGTCTGCACTGTTGCGCATGGGGCGCGTCGACGGTGTGAAACGCCCCGCCATCGCAACGCCGATTCCCGTTCCCGGTTCGACGCCCACGATCTTGCTCGACGCAGGTGCGAATGCCGAGGTCGAAGTGGCATGGCTCGCGCAGTTCGCGGTGATGGGTTCGGTGTTCTCGAC
>JBJTOX010000098.1:0-8461 GCA_046074785.1 Actinomycetota bacterium | reverse complement strand
GTTCCGCGGCACTATTGCCCGTTCGGTGCACTCACCGACCCGACATCGATCAAGAGAATCGAGTCAGAGCTCGCTAATGCCCGCTCCGCGATTGAAGCTCTGGCCGGCAAGAGACTCTTTGACACTGAAAACTGGGCGACCCTGAACTGCATAATCGACGAGCCGATCGAGGGCTGATTCCATAGTCCGTCTGAGACTGGCATTTGAGTAGTTCTGGTACGGATTTGGTACGTATCCGAACGCTTCGAACAGTGACAAGAGGGCCATAGGGAGACGACAACCTTCGAGATATCGGCCAAAACACGCCAATGCGGGATGAGTTGTGACCAAGCCGCATGATCGGGTTGGATTTCGATTCCCGACGTCGCCTCAAGCGAATCGACGCGGTTCGCCCTATGAGGGTTCAGCGCGGCGCGAAATACGGATTGCTCGGACGCGCCCCGGACCTCAGCGCCGAAATGGCAGAGGTGGCGTCTGCATCAGAAGTGGCCCGACCAGCACCGCGTTGCAGGGCGGTCGCGGTCGCTGCCTGATTGTTTGCAAACACGGAGTCGGCATCGTCGGCATCAGGATTCACCCACACGGCAACGATGAGTACCAACTGCGAGACGATTCGCGAGTTGAGATTGTTGGCGGCATATTCGGTAACCCCGGCGGCGACACCTGCCTGGGCAGCGCCCCAGGTGAGCGTGCCGTGAGAGTCGTTGATGATCGTCGCCTTGTTCACGAACAGCGTCGCTGGTTCCACCGGAACGTTCGGCGACCACACCGCGAGAAATGGCACATGACCCGGTGTCGGTTGTGCAAGGGCTGTCGCGAACGCCGTGCCAACCGGACCGTCTCGCAACCCCAACACGGTGTTGATGTGCGCGGCATTCGGGCCGGCTCCGGCAAAGCCTTCACCAATCTCGATGGAGAACTCAACCTGACTCACAACGTTTCCCGTGCGGGCAAGCGCCCGTATCTCGAGCGCTTCAGCTCGTCCGTCGAGTCGGTGCCCGGCTTGGTGTCGTAGGCGAGGAGTGCCACATAGCGAGGCACCGCACCTCCGATGGTGCTCACTCGGTGCATGCTTCGCCGTCCGTTGAAGAGCATCAAGGTTCCCGGGGTCATCGGCTCAACACGAACGTGCGACCGATCACCCGTCAAGAGTGCGGCAATCGCCGGCTCGCCCTTGTCGCGGATGAGTGGCGCATTCTCAAAATCACCGCCGATGGTCGACGACTGCAGTGCAATCGATACCACGAAGTCAGTCATGTCAAAATGCCAATCCAACACGTCACCATCACGCATGATCGACACGTTCAAAGCCCCGAACGGGTCGGCATACCGAAACAACGCGGTGAGACCGAGGCACCTGCGGATGAAGTCGAGGAGTTCATCGGACTCATATAAATCGCGCAGCGGGCTGTGCTGCGGAAACTGGTCGTATGCCAGCACTTCGAGCGAGTCGTAGAGCACCGTGGCTGCCGACGTCGACGAACCCGATGATGAGGTCAGGTACGGATTCCGTCGCGGTGAAGAGCGATGGGCGAGCGGTGCGAGTCGGTTGGCTTCATCGACCATGCGTTGCACAGCGGTTGTGGTCAGAAATTCGGCCAACACGCATACACCATCGTCCGTCATCTGACGATGTGCTTTGTCGATGAGACTGGGGTCGCTCAAGTCGTAGCGCTCGAGATTGACGGAGTCGAGAGGCACATCGCCAACGGTACCGAAGAGCGAATCCGACGTGTGGCGAGCCACGTATCAGTTCAATGTCGGATCATCGGGGAAGCCGACAACCCATTCACGATGTGCGGGATCGCGTTCAAGCACCCGACGCCACAGAGTGGCAGGTGTGTCGTCGAAAGGATCGTCAGCCGAGGCGTCAACGACGAACCAGTACCCAGCCGCTATCTCACCATCGAGTTGGAGCGGTCCCCATCCCGAATATCCGACGAACAAGCGCAGGTCCCTGCATTCGTGCCCGTTCGTCGCGTCGCTGTCGAGATCGACGGTGCACAAACCGAGCACCACGGGGCTGGCCCACGAGCGGTCACTACCGTCGGTGAACCTCGCCAGACCGAGCACGGTGTTCTGTTGCACCGGACCACCCCCGAACAACTCGTTCGGTGCAGATGCATGGGCCAGCCATGCGCCGAGAGTGCCGTCATCAACGACGGTGACATCCTCCGCCACACGTGTGATGACGAGGCCGAAGGCTCCGTCATGGTCGTGCTGGAGGACGAGCACCACTGCGCGCTCGAAGTGCGGGTCTTCCATCGGGGGAGTCGCAACGAGCAGGCGACCGGCAACCCCCATCACTTCACAGTCCACCACGCCACCCGAAGAACCGCAATACTGAATGCGTGGGCCTGGGCGATCTCGTGGCTCAGAACGTCGGGTCGCCCGCGGTGCTTGCCTTTGTCCTAGGGGCTGTTGCTGTTCGGCTGAAGAGTGATCTCAGCTTCCCTGAATCAGTCACGTCGTTGCTGTCGACGTACTTGTTGCTCGCCATCGGATTGAAGGGTGGTTTACGCCTCCGCGATACCGCATTCGATGACATCGTCTGGCCACTCGTTGCAACCATCGCACTCGGAGTCATCACTCCGATCGTCACCTACGTGTTTGCGCGAAAACTCCTCACACGATCGCCATCGGATGCTGCCGCGCTGGCGGCGCACTATGGATCTGTCTCGGCGGTTACGTTCACCGCTGCAGAGACATTCACGCGAAACGCAGGAACGCTGGGGGAGGACTATCTCGCCGCACTGGTTGCCGCCCTGGAGGTGCCGGGCATCATCGTCGCACTCGTGATTGCCAGTCGCGTGTTGGGGAAATCCACATTCCGTTCGGCGGTTCATGAGGTGGTGACCGGTCGCAGCGTCGTCCTCCTGCTCGGTGGACTGCTCATCGGTTTCGTCGCGTCCGAGAAATCAGCGTCGCTTGTTGAACCCCTTTTCGTCGACATGTTCCCTGGGGTGCTCGTGCTCTTCTTGCTGGATCTCGGAGTCCTCGCAGGGTCTCGCCTCGAAGTGATTCGTCAAGCGGGCAAGAGGCTCGTGGCCTTCGGCATCCTGCTACCCGCACTCTTCGGCGCCTTCGGAGCGGTGGTAGGAACGGCCGCCGGATTGTCGGTCGGTGGGGTAACGGTGCTGGCGACCATGGCAGCCAGTGCCAGTTACATCGCGGCTCCGGCTGCCGTGCGAATTGGTATGCCTGAAGCCGACGCGGGGCTGGCATTGGGCGCCGCGCTCGGCATCACCTTCCCGTTCAACCTCGTCGTGGGTA
Source organism: Actinomycetota bacterium (assembly GCA_046074785.1). Taxonomy (GTDB): domain Bacteria; phylum Actinomycetota; class Acidimicrobiia; order Acidimicrobiales; family Ilumatobacteraceae; genus F1-60-MAGs027. The sequence goes on along the minus strand of JBJTOX010000098.1, from coordinate 5,188 downwards.
TTCCGATCTATGCGGAGTTGGCGTCACGATTGGCGTAGTCAGGTGTGTGCATAATTATGCATAAACCTGTATCATCATTCAGGTGGGAAATTCGGGGACTTTGCGCACAGCAGTGATCGGTGCGTCCGGCTACACCGGCGTTGAATTGCTGAGGCTGTTGGCGGGGCACCCGATCCTCGACGTCGTCTATGCGACAGGAGATACCCAGGCCGGTTCGCTGGCATCGTCGTTGTACCCATCGTTGGCCGCTTCATACCCATCGCTGGTGTTCGCCGAATACGACGAGGCGGTGGCAACGAAGTGTGATGTGGTGTTTCTGGCCTTGCCACACGAGGCGTCGCTTGCGCTCGTGCCGCGGTTGGTCGGCAAGGTGCGATTGGTGGTCGATTTGTCGGCTGCGTTTCGTCTTGTTGATGCTTCGCAGTATCCGCAGTGGTACGGGTTCGAGCACGATCAGCCAGAGACGTTGCAAAAGGCGGTCTACGGATTGCCCGAGTTGTACCGCGCGCAACTGGCAGGCGCAGGTCTCATCGCGACGCCCGGTTGCTACGTCACGGCGGCCTCGCTCGCGTTGGCTCCACTCGTGCGGTCGGGCCTCTTGCAGACAACCGGAATCATCGTTGATGCGGCGTCCGGTGTCTCTGGCGCCGGTCGAGTGCCGAAGCCGAACACGCACTTCAACACGGTCAATGAAGATTTTCAGGCCTACGGTCTGCTCGATCATCGTCACACTCCCGAGATCGAGCAAGTCACTGGCGCCCAAGTGCTGTTCACACCGCACCTGGCGCCGATGAATCGCGGCATCCTTGCCACGTGCTACGGACGCCCAGCCGAGGGGACAACGCCCACGACACAATCACTGCTTGCGACGTTGGCGAAGTTCTACGCGAAGGAGCCTTTTGTCGTGGTGCGCCCGGCATCGCCATCGACGAAATCAACACTCGGCTCGAACGCAGCCCACATTACGGCGAGATTCGACGAGCGAACGGGCACCGTCGTGGTGATCAGTGCAATCGACAACTTGACGAAGGGCGCCTCTGGTGGGGCGATTCAGGCGGCGAATGTCGCCCTCGGAATTCCGGAGACTCTCGGCCTCTCCGCAGTGGGAATGTATCCATGAAGATTGCCCCGAATACACGGGCGGCGGTTCTCAGCGAAGCCTTGCCGCATCTGCAGCGCTTTGCCGGCCATGTCATCGTCGTGAAATACGGCGGCAATGCGCTTGCTGGGTCGAGTGACGATTCGATGGAGGTTTTCGCACGAGACATCGCGCTACTGCATGCGGTGGGAATGAAACCCGTCGTTGTTCACGGTGGTGGTCCGCAAATCACTGCGATGATGGACCGGCTCGGTAAGCAACCGACTTTCCACAACGGATTGCGTGTCACCGACGCCGAGACGATTGAGATCGTCAGCATGGTGTTGCTCGGAACCGTGAACCCGATGTTGGTGTCGATGATCAACAAGAGCGGGGCGAATGCGGCTGGAGTATCGGGCCAAGACATGGGGTTGTTCCAGTGCGTTCAACGTGATCCGGCTCTCGGCTATGTGGGTGACATCTCAGCGGTGAATCCGGCCGCCGTGCAGGGTTTGCTCGACGACGGGGTGGTGCCGGTGGTGGCCACCGTCGGCACCGATGCCGCCGGAACGACGTACAACATCAACGCCGATACTGCGGCCAGCGCGCTCGCCGTGGCGCTGAAGGCAACCAAGATTCTGTTCCTTACCGACATCGCTGGTGTGATGCGGAATCCCGACGACTCCGAGTCGCTCATTCCCACCCTGACCGCGCAACAAACAGCCGAATTGCGCCGAGCAAATGTCATCAGTGGCGGAATGATTCCCAAGGTGGAGAGCTGTCTGCACGCGGTGGAGGGTGGAGTCGCTGCTGCGCACATTCTTGATGGCCGCTTGGCCCACGTGCTGCTGTTGGAGTTGCTCACCGACGAGGGAGTGGGAACGATGTTCGTCGCAGACGGAACTGCGACATGAGCACCAACGAGATGAGGGCTCTTGCCAAGCACGCCTTCGCGGCGTCACCGGCCGTCGATGATCTCATCGGTACAAAGCCGAATCATTGCCCGTTCATGCCGGTGTTCGGGGCGCCACAAGTGATGTTCGTGCGCGGCGACGGAACACAACTGTGGGACGTCTCCGGAAAGCGTTACCTCGACTTTCTCTGTGGCATCTCTGTCACCTCACTCGGACACGCAAACCCACGCATCGCCGACGCGATAGCCGAGCAGGCACACACTTTGTTGCACGTCAGCAATTTCTTCGCCAATCCGGTTGCAGCACGGGCTGCAGTGGCGGTTGATGAATTGTTGGGCGGGGGTGGACAGGTGTTCTTCTGTAACTCGGGCGCCGAGGCCAACGAGGCGGGAATCAAACTCGCCCGCAAGTTCGGTGGACGTGGTCGCCACAAAGTGGTGAGCATGCTCGGAAGCTTCCACGGACGCACGCTTGCCGCGCTGGCCGCCACCGGTCAACCAGCGAAACACGAGCCGTTCCAGCCGATGCCCGACGGATTCGTGCACGTGCCATTCGGCGACCTTGCTGCGCTTGACAAGGCGGTTGACGGTTCCGTCGCCGCAGTTCTCGTCGAGTGTGTGCAGGGCGAAGGTGGTGTCGTCCCGGCGACGAACGAGTGGCTGCAGGCCGTTCGAACGTTGTGCACCGAGCGTGGCGCCTTGATGATGATCGACGAAGTGCAAACTGGTTTCGCGCGAACCGGCGAATGGTTCGCATTCCAGCACGCTGGCGTCAAGCCCGACGTGGTGATGCTGGCAAAGGCAATGGGCAACGGCATGCCGGTTGGTGCGCTGTGGGCACCGATCGATATCGCCAAAGTGTTCGTTCCTGGCGACCATGGCAGCACCTACAGCGGAACCGCCATCGCCACGGCTGCTGTACTTGCGGTAATAGACGTCATGCGCGAGATTGACGCGCCTCGACTCGCCAGAGAAAAAGGCGAGCTCATCACTTCTCGTCTACAACAAATGCCGGCGGTCAAGTCGGTACGTGGTCGAGGTCTCTTGCTGGGCGTCGAGCTCGGCGAGGGAGCCGATGCGAAGTCGAAACAGGCCGCACTTTTGGAGCGGGGCTTGGTGACCAACGCCGTCACGGCAACGGCGCTTCGGCTCGCACCGCCGATCACCGTGTCGAGCGACGAGATCTCAGAAGCGATGGCGATCATGGCGGAGGTGTTGGCGTGAGGCACTTCCTCGACACCACCGACTTGTCAAAGCGGGAATTGGCGCGGGTGCTTGAGTTGGCAACTCAACGTCAGGAGTCGCTGGGTTGGCCGCTCGCCGACTACGGAGTGGCGCTCATCTTCGAGAAGCCCTCAAATCGGACACGTCAGTCGATGGAAATGGCCGTTGTGCAGCTCGGCGGGCATCCAATCTTCACTCGAGGTGAGGAGGTCGGCTTTGATGTGCGCGAATCGGTTGAAGACATCACGCGAATCATGGGCGGCTACCACGCGCTGATCGCCGCCCGGGTGTTCAAGCACGAAGTGCTGGCGAGGATGGCGTCTATCGATGCCGTGCCGATCGTCAACATGTTGAGTGACAAGTCGCATCCATTGCAAAGTCTCGCCGATGTTCTCACCATGCGCGAAGAGTTCGGAACGTTGAAGGGCCGCACCGTCGCGTGGATCGGGGACTACAACAACGTTGCCCGGTCGTTGGCCGAAGCCTGCGCATTGGAAGGGGCCAATGTGCGATTCGGATGCCCACGGGGCTACGAAGCAAACGACAGCGAACTGCAGCGAATCCAGGCCCTCGGCGCTGCATCGGTGCGGCAATTTCAGTCGGCCGCGGAAGCCGCTCGCGACGCGCACGCCGTGCACACGGATGTCTTCGTGAGCATGGGACAAGAGGCAGAAACCGAACGTCGCCAACGCGACTTTGCTGCCTTTCAGGTTGACGACGCCGTGATGGCCGCTGCGGCTCCCGACGCAATCTTCATGCACTGTTTACCTGCGCATCGTGGGCTTGAGGTTGCTGCCGATGTGATCGATGGGCCGGCCAGTCGCGTCGTTCGCCAAGCTCACAATCGAATGCATGCCGCTCGAGGACTGCTCGCATTTCTCTGCGAGGTCAACGACATCACGAAAGGGGATACCAAGTGACCAGCAAGGTGCAACGACAGCAGACGATCGCCCGCATCATCGCCGAACATGACGTCACCAGCCAACCCATGTTGCTCGAATTGCTCGAAGAAGAGGGCATCGAGGCGACTCAGGCAACCGTCTCCCGCGACCTCGAAGATCTCGGCGCTGTCAAAGTGCGCGTTCGCAAAGGCGAGACTGCATACGCGATTCCTGACTTTGCTCCCGACCGAATAGCCCCACAAGACCAGTTGCGTCGCGTACTTTCCGAGTGGGTGGCAGAAGTCGAGTTCAGTGACCCGATGGTGGTGGTGCGTACTCCACCAGGCTGCGCCCATGTCGTCGCTTCGGCTCTCGATCGGTCGCGCGTGAAGGGAATCATCGGCACCGTGGCGGGTGACGACACGCTGCTGTGCGTTGCCGACGCGAAGTTCGGTGCCAAGCGATTGGCAGCCACGCTGCGTGAACTCGCAGGTCTCGGCAAGACTGCGAAGTGACGGGAAGAGTGGAAGTGTTGTGAACGACAAGCATCTGTGGCACGGCCGTTTTGCAGAGTCGCCGGCGGAATCATTGATGGCGTTCACCGCCAGCATCGGGTTCGATGTGCGGTTGTGGCGGGACGACATCACCGGGTCGATCGCCCATGTCCAAATGCTCGGGGCGTCCGGCGTTCTCCCACTGGCGGAAACCGAACAAATCGTCGCGGCCCTGCGCCAGGTCGAGTCGGAGTTTGCATCGGGAAACTTTGCCATGACCGCGACCGACGAAGACATACACACGGCAATCGAACGTCGCGTCACCGAACTCGCCGGCTCGGTGGGGGCCAAGCTGCACACTGCGCGCAGTCGCAACGACCAGGTCGCAACTGCGTTGCGGTTGTACGCCAAGCGCGAATTGTGCGAAACGGCTCGCAACGTATTGACCTTGATTGACGTGCTCGATCGACGAGCAAGTGACGCTGACGACGCCTATCTGCCCGGTTACACCCACCTGCAGCAGGCGCAACCCGTGCTGCTCTCACATCATCTTAGGGCGCATGCGTGGGCACTCACCCGCGATGTCGATCGTTTGCTC
>JBJTOX010000097.1:0-16753 GCA_046074785.1 Actinomycetota bacterium | reverse complement strand
GCGAGCGTTGTGAGGTTCGATACCACTCCCCTAGCCTGAACGCTGTTGCTTCCAATCGCCTTGTAAGTGACGTCAGGAGAGAGGCGTGAAACGTACATTTCAACCCAACAAGCGTCGTCGTGCGAAAAAGCACGGATTTCGTAAGCGGATGAAGACCAAGGGTGGTCGTGCCGTCTTGAAGTCGCGCCGCTCCAAGGGTCGCGCCCGTTTGTCGGCGTGATCGGCCGCATTCCTCGTCGAGTCGGCTTCACCCCGTTTCGTAAGGGTCGGGTCGTCCGGGACGAGTGTTTTTCGTTGCGATTCGTCACTGATGGTGCGGCTGGCGGGGTACGGGTTGCCTTCTCCACGCCCAAGCGCATCGGCTCGGCAGTTGTTCGCAATCGCCTGCGTCGTCAAGTCCGCGAACTCATGAGGGCTCGCGCCGACCGGCTTCCAAGCGGGTGGTATCTCATCGGCATTGAACACCCGGCTGTGGATAACGACTGGGGACAACTGGGGATGGCGCTCGATCACCTGTTGAATCGGGTTCTCAACGGCCCACGGTCGTCCGGAAATCCCACTGCCCACAACACCGTGGAGTCTTTGTGACCGTCGTCACACCCCCAGATACAACTGTCCACAGCATGGGGACAACATCTGACCATGCCCGTGCGAGTCGCGTGCGCCATTCCCTGTTGCGTGCCATTGAGTGGTACTGGAACCAACGGGCCGGCTATCTCTCCCCCTGCCGGTTCTTTCCCAGTTGTTCGGAGTATGCACACGAAGCAATCGATCGTCACGGCGCTCTGCGTGGTGGCTTGCTGACGGTTCGTCGCCTCAGCCGCTGCAGACCCTTTGGGGCTTCGGGCTACGACCCGGTTCCCGACGCTCGTCTACCGCACATCGCATGTTGCGAACACCATGAGAGGGGAACCCATGTTTGATTGGCTTTTTGACGGTGTCGGTTGGGTCATTGCCTGGGTGTATTCGTGGAGCAACGACTACTCGATTGCCATCGGTGCCATGGCGGTGCTGGTGATGATCGTGATTACTCCCCTCACCCTGAAGAGCACTCGCGGAATGCTTGAAATGCAGCGATTGCAGCCTGAACTACGACGTCTACAAATCGAGCATCGAGGTGATCGCCAAGGCATGAACGAGGCGATGATGAAGCTCTACCAGGAACACAAGGTCAACCCGTTGGCTTCCTGTCTGCCGCTCCTGGCCCAAATGCCGGTGTTCATCATTATGTTCCGCCTGCTCACGGGTCTCACCAACAAACCCGCCGGTGCCGCCGGATTCGAACCGTTGCACCTCGACACATCATCGGAGTTGTACAAGTCGCTCGTTGGCCAAACCGAGATGCGCTCGATCGGCCTCGACCTTGCAGTGCATCCATACAACGTCATGAGCGATGATTTCGCGCGCGGATTGCTCTACGCGAGCCTGGTGGTGGGACTTGCCGCCTTGTACTTCGTGCAACAGCGCATGGTGGCGTCGCGCACCGTGAGCCCCACGATGTCGGCAAGCCAGCAGAAGCTGCTGCAATACCTACCCGTCGCCTTCGCGGTGTTCCAGGTGGTGTTGCCCACCGGATTGATCGTGTACTACTTCGTACAAGCCCTGGTGCGAATCGGTCAACAGGCATACATCACGAAGCGCTTCTACGGCGATGACGATTCAATCGGTCGGCAAGCGCAGCAGGCAAGTGCCAAAGCACGTGAGATCTCCGAAGCCGATTCGAAGAAGTCAAAAAAGAGCGAAAAATCGGACAAAAACGAGCAATTTCCCAGCAAGCGCGTGACACAACCGAAGAACAAACAGAATCCACCACATCGACCCTCTGCGCCGCGCGGAGACACCCCACCACAGCGCCCCAAGCCACCGAAGCGCTGAGAAATACCAGAACTGCCCCACATATCAACTACACGATCTCACTACAAGGAGCACACACATGGAATGGGTAACGATCACCGCCGCAACGGTGGAAGATGCAAAGTCACTGGCCCTCGACCAACTCGGGGTCGCACTGGAAGATGCAGAAATCGAAGTACTCGAAGAACCGAAGCCTGGTCTCTTCGGCAGAATGCGTGGCGAGGCAAAGGTGCGTGCTCGCGTGCGTCCGACGTCGGCACGTGAATCATCGCGTCGTGAACGTGGTGAGCGTGGCGAACGGGGCGAGCGTCGAGGTGGGCGCGGACGCAATCGCGGTGGCGAGCGTCGTCGCGAACGAAGCAGCGAATCTCGCACGCACTCTCGTGAGCGCGGCAACAGTGAGGGTCGTCGTGAACACGACGAGGGTGAAGACGACGCCCGCCGTCGCCCTGATGCACCCAAGGTGCCGGTAACCACGGTGCGTGACGCCGCAACCACATTCCTTGAGGGACTGTTCGCGGCCGCCGGCTTGCAAGCCCAAGTCGAATCCACCATTGAAGGTGACGAGATCGAGATTGCCGTGCAGGGTGACAACCTCACGATGTTTGTCGGTCCGCGAGGCAACACATTGACCAACCTGCAGGACGTCACCCGAGTGGTGAGTCAGCGTCGACTCGGCGACCATGACACCCGTCTGCGAGTTGACGTGGGTGGGTATCGCCAGCGCCGAAAGGATGCCTTGGGTCGTTTTGCCCTGAAAGTGGCCAATGACGTGATGGAATCGGGTACTCCCCGCATCCTCGAGCCGATGAACTCCGCTGACCGCAAGATCGTGCACGACACGTTGGCGGAGATGGAAGGCATCGTCACCCACTCTGAAGGTGATGATCCTTTCCGTCGCGTCGTTGTCTCCCGCGCACCCCAGGCCTAATCCCCGCGCCGCGAGCGCGCCAATTTCACGTCGGTGAACGTCCTCGGGACGATTCATCGTCCCCCCTACGCTGGCGGCGGTGGAGAAGAACATCTCGTATCAGCGACTCGTTGAGGTTCTTGAGCGTGCCCAAACAGAAGGGGCACTCGGCACCCGAGCAATTCCCGAGGTCATCTCGCATGCTCGGGCGTTCGTTGCCGCATTGCCGCCCGGGGTCAAGAAGGTGGTGGATCTCGGCTCTGGGGCGGGGATTCCCGGCTTGGTGATTGCGTTGGATCGTCCCGAGGTGCAGATCGCCCTGGTAGATCGGCGAGCAAAGCGAGCGGATGCCCTTCGCCGCGCGGTGACGGCCTTGGAATGGGTGGCTCGAGTCACCGTGTTGGAGGCCGATGCTCACCAGTTGGCCCTTGACCCGGCATGGGCACGGTCGTGTGATGCCGCCGTAGCACGGGGATTCGGACCGCCCAAGGAGACACTTCAGGCCGCCGCCTCGCTGGTGCATCCCGGTGGGTGGGTCATCATCAGCGAGCCCCCCGACGATGTGCCTTCCCGGTGGGATCAACAATGGCTCACTGACACTGGGGTCGGTGCTCCAGAGCGTCATGGTTCGGTCGTCAGGTTCCACGTGGAACACCCGACGGCCTCTCCTGACTCCCCCGTCGGCGTCACCTGAAGCTTTCTCACCGTGTTCCACGTGGAACACAGCGCGGGGCATAGCTCCACAACTCTGAGAGTCCCGTGGGATACCGTGAGAGTGTGAGTTCCCCCACCAGAGTCCTTGCGGTCGCCAATCAGAAAGGTGGTGTCGGCAAGACCACCTCGGTGGTCAACCTGGCAGCCAGTATTGCGTTACTTGGACACCGCGTCCTGGTCGTTGACCTTGACCCGCAAGGTAATGCGTCTACCGGGCTGGGCATCGATATTCGTTCGTTGGAACACAGCGTGTACGACGTCTTGCTTCATGACACCCCCATTGAAGACGCAGTGCAATCGAGTGCGGTCAAGGGATTGTTTGTGGTACCAGCGAACCTCGATCTCGCTGGCGCGGAGATTGAACTCGTGCCCGTGATGGGTCGCGAGACCCGCCTACGCAAGGCGTTGGAACGCGTAGCCAACGACTACGCCTATGTTTTCATCGATTGTCCGCCATCACTGGGGCTTCTCACCGTGAACGCCTTGACGGCCGCCCAGGAAGTCTTGGTGCCGGTGCAATGCGAGTACTACGCATTGGAGGGCCTGGCACAGTTACTGCGCAACATCGAACTCGTCAACAAGAACCTCAATCCAACCCTGCAAGTGAGCACGATTCTGTGCCAGATGTACGACAGCCGTACGAAACTCTCCGCTGATGTCGTCACCGAGGTTCGACAACACTTTGGCGACAAGGTGCTGAAGTCGGTCATTCCGCGCACGGTAAAGATCGCCGAGTCACCAAGCCACGGCATGCCGGTCGTGGTTCTCGATCCAAGTGGCACGGGTGCCCAGGCGTACAAGGCAGCAGCACAGGAGGTTGTCAATGGCAGGGCTTAAAACTGGCAAAGGTCTCAGCTCATTGATACCTGGTGGGGGAGGTGTGCCACCCGTCACATCAGGACTTACTGAAGTGGCGATCAGCGCGGTGGAACTCAACCCACATCAGCCGCGGACGCACTTTGACGACGAGTCGCTCACCGAACTCGCTGCATCGATACGTGCGGTCGGCGTCTTGCAGCCGCTGCTCGTGCGCACGCTTCGCCCGGGCGCGTACCAGCTGATTGCCGGAGAGCGTCGTATGAAGGCAGCGCAACGTGCCGGGCTCACGCACGTTCCGGTAATCATTCGCGATGTCACCGATTCAGCATCAGCCGAACAAGCGCTGATCGAGAACGTACACCGTGAGGACCTCGGCCCGCTTGAAGAGGCGGCGGCGTACCAGCAGCTCCTGGAAGATTTCAAGTTGACGCACGACCAACTTGCCTCGCGAGTCGGAAAGAATCGTGCGACGATCACCAACTCACTGCGCCTTTTGTCATTGCCGGCCTCGGTGCAACAGTTGATCGCCGATCGACGGTTGTCGTCGGGTCACGCAAAGGTGTTGCTCAGCGTTCCTGATCGGGCGCAACAAGAAAAACTCGCCCAACAAGTGGTGCGTGACGGTTTGTCGGTTCGTGCTACCGAATCGTTGATTACCAGTTCTGGTACGACAACCCGCAAAAAGTCGTCGATCAAGCGTGAACGACGGATCAGTGATCCGGCGTTGGCCGAACTTGCCCACCTCATCGGAGAACACCTTTCGACGCGGGCCGAAGTAACTGAGCCCTCACCGTCGACGCGTGGAACATTGCGCATTGAGTTCGCTGACCTGGCCGATCTCGAGCGAATCGCCCGAGCAATCCTGCACGCCTGACCAATACTCTCTACCCAGCCTTGAGACTCACCCTCTTGTAGACAGTGTCCCCAGCCTGTGGATAACGCTGGGGAAGATATTGGGGACAGGCCGTGGAAGGCCGGCTCTCATGCGACCAGTGCGATCGCGGCACGAGGGGTGTCGGATTAGACGAGGTGACCTTCAAGGTCGCGCAACAATGCTGCCTTGCCGCGCGCACCGACGAGCCGTTGCACTTCTGCACCGTTCTTGAACACGATCATCGTCGGGATGCTCATCACGTTGTAACGCATGGCGATGTCTCCGTGGTCGTCGACGTTGAGTTTGGCGACCGTGAGGGCCCCCGCCTTTTCGGTGGCAATCTCACGAATCACCGGGTCGATTTGCTTGCACGGCCCGCACCATTCCGCCCAGAAGTCGACGAGCACTGGCGTGTTTGCCGAGCGGATGGTTTCGTCGAAGTTCGCGGTGGTGAGGGTGACGACGTTGGCGGCCATGCCCGTCACGCTACTTGGAGGCTGTTGCGTGCTGGTGCTCGAGCCAACGCTCGGCGTCAATCGCGGCCATACAACCCGACCCGGCAGCAGTGATCGCCTGACGGTACGTATGGTCTTGTACGTCACCGCATGCGAACACACCGGCGATGTTGGTGCGCGTGGAGCCTGGCTGGGTGACGAGATACCCCGTTTCCTCCATGTCGAGTACTCCGGCAAAGAGATCGGTGTTCGGTCGGTGGCCGATGGCGACAAAGAGACCACTCAACGGCATTCGCTCGGTCGCACCAGTGTTGGTGTCGGTCACTTCGATGGCCTCGAGTTTTTGATCGCCGATCAACTTGCTGACTTGCGAATTCCAACGCACGGAAATCTTGGGGTTATTGAACGCACGCTCCTGCATGATCTTTGAAGCGCGGAACTTGTCTCGTCGGTGGAGGATGGTGACCTTCGTGGCGAACTTGGTGAGGAACGATGCTTCCTCGATTGCCGAGTCGCCGCCACCGACCACCGCGATCTCTTGACCGCGGAAGAAAAAGCCGTCGCACGTGGCGCATGTGGAGACGCCGTGGCCGATGAGTCGTGTCTCATCGGGCAATCCGAGCATGAGCGAACGAGCACCGGTACTCACGATTACTGCATCCGCGCTGTACTCGTCATCGCGTACCCACACCCGGTGTGGATGGCCGGAAAAGTCGATTTTTGTTGCCTTTTCGGTGAGGAATTCGGCCCCGAATCGAGCGGCCTGGTCGCGCATCCGCTGCATGAGTTCGGGACCCTGCACGCCTTCCGGAAATCCCGGGAAGTTCTCCACCTCGGTGGTGAGCATCAACTGCCCGCCCGGTTGGTCTGATGTCGACGACGGTTCGCCCTCGATGACGAGCGGTGCGAGCGAAGCGCGGGCGGCGTACACCGCGGCGGTGAGACCGGCCGGGCCGGAGCCGATGATGATGACCTTGCGGTGCGGATGCGTCGTCACGAATTCTCCCTGTCTGTGTCGTCGTCGGAGTGGCGGGCGCGCATGATGAGCGCCCCGACGAGGATAAACGAAGCACCCACGACGAAATACGACGCCCACACTGCGCGACGCTCACTGAGTGCAAGCTCGAACAACTCCTGTGTGCCACGCACCACGGCGATGAGCACCACGACAACGAGCGAAACGGCCACGACGCTCACGATCGACCCGAACACGATGCCGCGCACGACAGCAACGACGGGCTTGGTGGTGCGGTCACGGACAACACCGACGACTCGATCAATCAAATCGACGGCCTTGCGCGGGAACTCCGGATCACTGAGCGGATTGCCGGTCACGTCGTCAGGCTAACGCTGACGAGATTCACGCAGGTACGAACGCCACCTCGTTGATTCGACCCTGGAACGGGTTCGTCGAGCTACACGAGTTGCTCTTCCCGACTTCCGTGAGCACAACGAGGAGGTGCGTCACCGGAGTCGATACCGGGAACCGCACGATTTCTCCGCGCGTGCGGTACTCCTTTGCCAGCGGAGCACCCCAGCCGTCGAAGCTGGAAGGAGGTGTGCCTGCCACTCCGTAAATCTCGGCACCCCACGGACCGTTGTCGAAGTTCACGCGCAACAGCCCGGTGCCCGCACCCGACAGCGTCACGAGCACACCGACGCGCTCCTTTGCCCCGAAGAATTTGTCGGCGTAGCACGACGTCGCCCAGGCACTCTGCGGGTTCTTGTCGACGATTGCGCCGATGATCTCCTCGTTCTCCACACCGTCATCACCATTCGGATCAAAGGAGTTGACCGCGACGATGGTCGCCGGACCTGCCACGACCGGCGTTACCTCGGCCACGACGGTGGACTCCGGGATCACGATGTTTTCGGGGTCGTTCGTACGGAGCACTGCGGTAATGACGAGTCCGGTGAGCACGATGATGGCGAGCAACAGCCGTGCCGTCGTGGTGCGCAGGATTCCTCCGATTCCGGAGTGCTGGCGGGTGCGAGTTGTCCTGCGCGGCGACGATTCGTGTTCGTCGGTGAGACTTGATCGAGTGGCACGACTCGATGGCTCAAGCACGACGCGCTGGCCAGACGGAGGGGTTGCCGTGGTCTGGTCGTCACGTTCGTCGTTCAACGCCGCGAGCAATGCGGTACGAGTTTCGTCGCCGGATTGGTACCGATGCTCGGGATTTCGGGCGAGCAGCTTGTGCACGACGCGCACGAGTCGTGGCGACAACGTCGGTCGCAGATGCCCGAGATCGGTGGGTTCACGCTGCAGCCGCGCCAACGCAGTATCGGCGTCGTTGTCACACAAGAACGGCACTTTCCCCGAAAGGCATTCGTACAACACGAGACCGAGGCTGTAGAGGTCGGCGCGACCGTCGAGCGGTTTGCCGCGCACGATCTCGGGGGAGAGATATTTCGCCGTTCCCATCATGATGTTGTCGTTGGTGAGATCCTCACCGTCGCGAGTGTTGAGCGCCTTTGCGATACCAAAGTCAGCGAGCAGGAAGTGCCCGTCGGGCCGCACGAGGATGTTGCCGGGTTTTACATCGCGGTGCACCAAGCCGTGCCGGTGTGTCGCGTCGAGTGCCGCCGCGATTGCCGCGCCCATCATGATGGTGAGGCTCGGCGTGAGACGTTTCTTCTTGTCGAGTAGGTCACGCAAACTGCGACCCTGAACGTATTGCATGACCACCACCTGGTTGCCCGAATGGGCGAACGCGTCGTACACGGCGACGATGTTCGGGTGGTTGAGTCCGGCACATGCCAGAGCCTCGCGACGGAACCGTTCGATCGCCGTCTCATCACGCGCAATGTGCCGCTTCAGCACCTTGATCGCCACTTGTCGGTCGAGGAACGTGTCGTGACCGAGCCACACCTCGGCCATCCCACCGCGGGCAATCAGTCGTTCAAGTCGGTACCTGTCGCCGATGAACCCTGGTTCGAGTTCGGCGGCGGACATGACTGGCGGCAAACGCTAGTTCTGGAGGCTCCTTCGATGGTGGAATCACCTCGCGCGTTCGCGCGGGATCACTGCACGTGATACGTGACGCCGATGGTTCCCGGCCCGGTGTGCGAACCGATGACCGAACCAATGTCGCCGACGATGATTTCCCCCGTGTAGGTCTCACGCAACTGAGCGATGAAACCATCGACGTCGGTGCACTGTGCGTGCAGCACCGCCACGTTGGAGACGTTTCCAGCCGCACGGAACTGTTCGACGACGAAGGCAAGCGCCTTACTGCGCGTGCGCTGCTTGCCGCCTTCGGCGACCTTGCCGTCTTTCACGGTGATGATTGGCTTGATGGCGAGTGCCGAGGCAAGCAACGCCTTGGCTCCGCCGATGCGGCCGTTCTTCTTCAGGTTCTCGAGCGTGTCGAGGGCACCCCACACCTTGGTGCGGTCGACCATGTCGGTGACGGTGCGTGTGAGCTCATCGAGTCCGACGCCGTTCTTGGCAAGACGAGCCGCAGCGAGAACGTTGATGCCTTCACCCATCGACGCCGAACGGCTGTCGATGATGCGAATCGGAATGGATAGCCCAGCCTCCTTGGCACCCTGTTCCGCGGCTTGCTTCGTGGCCGACAGCTCGGCAGAGAGGGTGACGACGAGGATGGCAGAGGCACCTCCCGAGGCCAGTTTCTTGTAGGCCTCAGAGAACTGACCAGGGGCCGGGGCGGCAGTCTGGGGCAACACTGGCGATGCCGAGCAACGGGCCCAGAATTCCGCCGGGGTGAGTGATGCTCGGTCGACGAACTCTTCCTCGCCGAATCGGAAGGTGAGCGGGACGATGGTGATGCCCAATTCATCGACCAACTTCTGGGGGAGGTCGCAGGCGGAGTCGGTGACGATGCGTACGGTCATGACTTGGAGCGTAGTGCCGGATGCTCCTTGGCATTTTTCTTGCGGCTGTTGCGTCGCGCATGCACGATCCACCACACCGCGAGGAGTACTACGAATGCGGCGCTCACACCCCGACCAAGTCCGGCGATGGCATTCACCCGGATGCGAACCTGGGCCGCATCCAGCACCGTTCCCGACGGGCTTGAGAGGACGAGCTCTACGGGGATGAGTCCGTTGGATCGTGCCGTTGCCACAGTCACTATTTCTCGCTGACCGCCGGCGGGGATGACGACATCCGTGCTGCCAGGAGAGAACTCCATCTTTCCCGTTGGGCTGGCAAGCACGAGACGCAACGACACCTCGAAATCGCTCGTGTTGTTCAGTGTGATGCGTAAGTCACTCTCGCGACTGCCGAAGGTGAATGAAGAAGTGGGAAGTTGGACTGCCTCGCGCACGGATGCAACCTGTTCAAGGACCGTTTGCAGGTACTCGTCTCTGCGCGTGTCGTCCAGCGCCGTGTCGTTGACGACGTCGATCAGTTCGACCCAACGTTCGGCGAGGCCCTCGTTCGTCGTCACGACGTCACGCACTGACTCGACAGCGCGCAGTGCTTCACTTGCCCTGGTTTGAATTGCTGACACATCAATGACCGGTGTGTCCGGTGCCGGTAGACGTGCCAAACCTTCGAGCGTCGGAGCCAGATCCGTCATTCCCCTGACCGCGACTCTTGGCGAGCCACGAAGAAGTCGTAGCAATGTTGCAGCGATGAGTGGTTCATCCGGTGTGCCTTTCGCACTCGCCAATACGACTTGACGTGAGGCGAGAGCCGTCGTCCCGATTGCAGACGAAGCGATCTCGCTGCGTTGAGCGATGATTTCGGCGGCCAGTGCCGCCGCAGATTCGTGGGCCGTGCCCGTCGGTTCGTCAAGCAACCGCGCGTAGCGCGAGTCAGCAAGCCCGAGCACGATGCCAGCCGAGTCGGAGCGCAATGCGTACGGGCGACTCGGATCCGTGTCTGCCCCGAACCCCGACACCGCACTTCCGACCGCCAGAACATTGGTGACACCGAATCCACGGAGGAACTCGATGCTTTCGTTGTTGATTATCTCGTTCGTCACCCACACGCCGCGCGTCGTGAGGCTCGGACCGTTGAGTGCGTCGATGACCGTCTCGCCCCGCAGCAGTTGTGCCTCGAACTGCTGTTTCAACCCGGCGGAGGCGTATGACGCGACGCTCGTTCGACGGAACGTACCAACCAGCACGTCATTGTCGGGGAGTTTTGCCGCCAGGTCCCCAAGTAGACGATCATCCTCCTCTTCGGTCGAACGCGCAAGTGCGTCGAAGAGTTCGGGTCGGACGCGGATGCCAATCGCGATTCCGGGTGGTTTGCGAAACAGCAAATCGCGTAGATCGCGAAGTCGTTCTCGCTCCGAATCGCCCAGCAACACCGATCCGTTCGGTTGCACCGACGGACCTCCGTCGACGTCAGCAACGAAGAAGACCGGAAGGGGAGCGTAGGAACGGTTCGACACAAAGTCGAGAAATGTCGTCAATTGAGCGACGAGGCCATCTGCGCCGGTGACGGTGACTCGTACTGCGCGCACTCCGTCCTGGGCGACCCGCAACGACTGTGGACGGTTGGCGCTTGACGTGGGGAAGTTGATCTGGAATGCCGGCTGATCATTGAGCACCACCGATCTGAATGCCGGAGCCTCGAGTGTGACTTGTGATTCGACGTCGAACGTGGATCCCGCCACGACGTCGGCGACGGCCGTGCGACGAAGGAGCGGAGCGCTGAGTTGCACCGCGATCACCGCCGAAGGATCGGTGAGCAACGACTCGATTGCCGGAGTACGGGGTGGTGAGACGGTGAGAATCACGCGCTCGCCGATTCGTGTGGCGAAGCTTCCAGTCACGATCTCCAACCGGTAGTCAACGGCGAGTGTCGGTGTTGCACCAACAAACGCAACACCGAACAGCACGGCACCTGCGATGATGACGCGCGAGATACGGGCCGCACCCGAGTGCATCGATGAACGATTCGCCTTCATGACGAGGTGATGCACTCCCGCTCGAGCACACTCAGGCGCTCGGGGAGCCGCTGAAATCCGAGTGATTCATAAAGGGCAAGCGCCGCCACATTGCCTGGCTCGGTGTTGACGTACATCGTGGTGGCTCCGCGTCGGTGTGACCCGGCAAGCGAACGGCGAACGAGTCGACGCGCGGCACCTTGGCGTCGATGTTCCGGATGCACCGCGAGACGTTGGAGATAGCTGCTTGATGCGGTGCGACCCACGAGTGCAAAGCCCCTGACGCCGGCGAGATCGTCACTCGATACGAGGAGTGCATGCTCATCGGTTGCGCGACAGGCGTTTGCGAATGCATCGCGCGACAAGTTCCACGGTGGCGGGAAAGACACCGCATCCAATTCGATTACGTGACGCAAGGTCGAGGCGTTGCGTCGTGCACGCAATTTTCGCCACGACCACGCGGAGATGTCGTCGTCAAGAGTGGCGGGGAGAGGACGACATTCGGTTGCGAGCATGACGAGCGATTGCGCAACCACGAAACCCCGGTCCGTGAACCATCGCGCGTCGTCGGAGTGCAGGGCGGGAGTGCGATAGATGAGCCGGTTTGCGAACTCCACGGTGCTGCACATCGACCGAATTCTTGATTCACCGTCACGCCGATCGGCACGCGGCCCGGACACAACAGCCGACACGCTCGAACGCTAGTGGCGACATCGTTCCGTAACCTGTAGTTCGTGCAGCCGGCGCGTTTCGAGGCGGTGGTCAACGAGCTTGCACCAATCAGCGATGTGTTCGCTAGCGCGGGGAGAAGTCTTTACATCGTCGGCGGAACCGTTCGCGATCTGATGCTTGGTCGGGATGTATCGTCGCTCGACTTCGACTTCACCACCGATGCCCACCCCGACGAAGTGAAGCAACTACTCGACGGCAACGTCGATGCAATTTGGACCCAAGGCGAACGCTTCGGCACGATCGCAGCGAAACGCGGGGGGCGCACGCTCGAAATCACCACGCACCGAGCCGAGGCGTACGCACCCGACTCGCGCAAGCCGGAGGTGAAGTTCTCCGACTCTGTTCTCACCGACCTTTCGCGACGGGATTTCACCATCAATGCGATGGCACTCGAACTCACATCACCCTCACCGACCCTCGTCGATCCGCACGGCGGCCTCGACGACTTGATGGCCAAGCGGCTAAGAACACCTCTTTCTCCGCAAGAGAGTTTCAATGACGATCCGCTGCGCATGTTGCGCGCTGCGCGGTTCATTGCGACGCTCTCGGTTGCGCCCGACGAGTCGCTCGTTTCGGCAGTGAAGTCGATGAACGAACGTCTGCAGATCGTCTCTGCCGAACGCGTGCGAAATGAGTTCGACCGAATGATGGTGACCGATTCACCGACACTCGGGCTGCGCTTCGCCGTGGAAACCGGTCTCGCAGACCGTTTCCTGCCCGAGTTACCTGCGTTGTCGCTCGAGCAAGATCCGATCCACCGACACAAGGATGTGCTCACCCACACGCTTGCAGTGGTCGAAAACGTGCGCAGCGAGATGCCAGGGGAATTTCGTATCACGCGATTGGCCGCATTGTTCCACGACATCGGCAAGCCACGAACCCGCAAGGTGTTACCCGGCAAGGGCATGACCTTCTATCACCATGAAGTGGTCGGCGCGAAGATGACACGCAAGCGAATGCGCGAACTGCACTACAGCAACGATGACATCCGCAGGGTGTCGGAGCTCGTCTTCTTGAGCGGACGATTCCACACCTATCAAATGGGCTGGACCGACTCCGCGGTGCGTCGCTATGTTCGCGACGCAGGAGACGTGCTCACCGAGCTCAACGTATTGGTGCGCTGCGACTGCACCACCCGTAGCGAACGAAAAGTCGACGCGCTCAATCGTCGCATGGACGAATTGCAGGCCCGCATCGACGAGCTCGCACAGAAAGAAGAACTCGCCGCATTGCGCCCCGAAATGGACGGCATTGCCGTCATGCAACACCTCTCACTTGCACCGGGTCGCGCCGTCGGCGAGGCGATGGATTTCCTGATGGAGATTCGTCTTGAAGAAGGTCTGCTCGGCGACGAGGAGATTCGTCGGCGACTCGACGCCTGGTGGGCTGCACACAAACCACGTTGAGGCGAACCACTACGGTGTGGGCGATGAAGCGCGCCCCATCGAATCGTGACGCTGCGATCGACTATCGCATGATGCGTCGGGCGTTCATCGAACGGGTACGTGCCGGTGATGTTTCGCTTCGCGACGCGTGTGACGCCGAACGCGACCTCGTACGCGCCGGTCGCCACTACGGCACGCCGCGCCGGTCTGCGTGTCCGATATGTTCGCGCGAGTCACTGCGTAATGTGACGTACCTCTTCGGCCCCCGGTTGCCGAAGTCGGGTCGGTGTATCACCTCGGCCGACGAGTTGCGATCGTTCGACCGGAGGCCCGAGCACTACACGGCGTACACCGTCGAAGTGTGTCTCGAGTGCGAATGGCACCATCTGTTGGCGTCGGTTCCCCGTGGTGGAGCCTCACCGCGTCGGCGTCGGCGAGCCAAGCGCTCGCCCAACAACGGCGCGGTTGTCCGAGTTCGTCGCCGCGCCTGATCCTTCACGCACACACTTCCGTGTGACAGCCCGTTGGCACGCTGATGACGTGACGGTACGCTCAACAGTCCTATCCACCCTGCCCCTCACGGGGCCTCGACCCACCGGGTCGTGTCCGAAGGGAGTCATGACATGCGTTCATACGAGCTGATGATCATCGTCAGCGGTGCACTCGATGAGAACACCGCTCACGGTTGGGTCAACCAGGTCACCAAGTCGGTGACGAGCGTCGGCGGTTCCGTTCACGGAACGCCCGATTGGTGGGGCAGGCGTCGCCTGGCCTACCCGATCAAGAAGCAGAACGACGGCTACTACGCCGTCTTCAATCTCGTCGCTGACGGGGGTGCACTCGCCGAAGTTGAGCGAACGCTCCGCCTCTCCGACGATGTATTGCGACACAAGTTGCTGCGTCTTCCCGATCACGAAGCCGCGCGTCGAGGCATGTTGCCCGCCGCGTCGGCCAAGTAACCCAACTCAACGCTCAAAGGAACATCCATGGCAGACAACACCATCACCCTCGTCGGCAACCTCACCCGCGATCCAGAACTGCGATTCACCGCCAACGGTCGCGCCGTTGCATCGTTCGGCATTGCCGTCGGTCGTCGCTACCAAGTGAACGGCGAATGGCAAGAGCAGACCTCGTACTTCAACGTCACCGCCTGGGGCGACCTTGGTGAGAATGCCGCTGCATCGCTCTCGAAGGGCACCCGCATCGTCGTGACCGGCCGTCTCGAGCAGCGCGAGTACACCACCCGCGAAGGCGACAAGCGCACCGCAATCGACGTCATCGCCGACGAACTCGGACCCAGCCTGCGTTGGGCCACCGCGCAAGTCGAGCGCACCCCGCGCAAGGACGGCGCCGCCAAGAAGACCGGTGGCAGCACCAGCCCAGCGGGTGAAGCAAGCCCATTCGAGGGCGAAGAGCCATTCTGAATTTCAACACCATCTAACGAAGGAACACCAACATGACCAGCAAGAAGAACAAACTCCGCGCCGCGAAATTGTTGCAGCGCCGCTACAAGAAAAAGCCGAATCCGCTCAACCCTGAGCGCATCGTCTACATCGACTACAAAGACGTCAACCTCCTGCAGCGCTTCATGAGCGACCGCTCGAAGTTGAAGGCCCGTCGAATGACCGGTGCCGACGTGCAGCAACAGCGCGAGATCGCCACAGCGGTGAAGAACGCCCGTGAAATGGCGTTGCTGCCGTACACCAAGCGAGTTGCTGGTTTGCGCGGGCCGCGCAACCGTGACGACGATCGCGAAGAACGTGGCGGTGTGAGCCGCGAGGTCGTCGAGCGTTACGAGAACATCCCCGACGCACCCGAGGCTGCAGCAGAACCAGCCGCGCCAACACCAACCGAGGGCTGACGTCGTGCAGGTGCTCTTGCGCCGCGACGTAAAGGGCATCGGACGTCGTGGTGAAATCGTCACCGTCTCGTCCGGTCACGCCCGCAACTATCTGATTCCGAACGGTTTGGCCGTCGAGGCCACCGACGGAGCCGTCGCCCAGGCGGCGTCATTGAAGAAGTCGCGCGATCTGCGCGAAGCAGCCGACCGCGAGTCAGCACGATCGATCGCTGCAACGTTCGCCGAAACCCCGCTCGTCATCACCGCCAAGGCCGGGGCGACCGGAAAGTTGTTCGGGTCTGTCACCGCCAACGACATCGTTGAAGCAGTGGAGAAGCAATTCCACGTGGTGATCGACCGCAAACACGTCGACATTGCGACCCCCATTCGCGAGGTGGGTCGTCACTCCGTGACCGTGTCGTTGTATGCCGACGTGCATGGCACGCTCAGCGTCGACGTGCGTGCCAACTAGGTCGTTCCTAATGCACGTCATGTAGGCGTGCACCCTTCGGATACTGTCCACAGCGTGTCCACAGCACCACTCCAGGCTGTCCACGGCACTTCCACCGGTAATTCACAGGGTTTTCCCCTTGTGATCAACAGGGTGGAGCAGCGAGGGTAGAGGTGTGGCAATGACCGACAATCGACGTGGCGATACCGACGGCCGCGACAAGCCACGCATTCCACCGCACAATGTCGACGCTGAAGCGTCGTTGCTCGGCGCGATGATGTTGTCGGATGAGGCCATCTCCATCGTGTTGGAGCGTGGACTGATATCGGAGGACTTCTACAAGCCTGCGCACCGTCACATTTTTGATGCCATTCGTTCCTTGAGCATTGCCGGTGAACCCGTCGACCCCGTGACTGTCGGCGAAGAGTTACGCCGCGCCGCACTGCTCGAAGGCATCGGCGGACTTGACACGCTCGTGCGTCTACAGAACGCCACGCCTGCAATCTCCAGCGCCGAGCGCTATGCGAAAATCGTTCGCGATGCCGCGAAGTTGCGTCGTGTCATTTCCGCTGCAGCTGCCATCGCCGAGATTGCCTACAGCGAACCGGCAGACGTCGACAAGGCATTGGATGAAGCAGAAGGAAAGATTTACGACGTCTCGGCTGGCAACGTCAACGAAGGTGCACATTTGTTGAGTCCGTTGCTCTCGCAGTCGCTCGAGACGATCGAAGAACGCTGGAACAATCCCGACGCAATGACCTGTGTGCCGACCGGGTTCAGCAAGCTCGACGAGTTGTTGCTTGGTCTGCAGCCTGGTGCACTCAATGTGATTGGTGCCCGCCCCGGAATGGG
>JBJTOX010000096.1:0-3451 GCA_046074785.1 Actinomycetota bacterium | reverse complement strand
CGAAATCCGTGCTTTTTCGCACGACGACGCTTGTTGGGTTGAAATGTACGTTTCACGCCTCTCTCCTGACGTCACTTACAAGGCGATTGGAAGCAACAGCGTTCAGGCTAGGGGAGTGGTATCGAACCTCACAACGCTCGCAAACTTCGTGCATGTGATTCGTCGTTTTGACCCCTGTGGAAAACGTGCTACGTTGCCTGCCCCGCCTGGCGGAGGCGACAAGAACACACAACATCACAAAGTTACACGGGTGAGATTCTCCACATGGTGTGGGAGTTCTGTGGACGACGAGGGAGGACACGATGACGACCGACACGACGAACAGCACCGATGCCGTACTTGAACAGCCGACAGGTCTGTGGGAGCGTGCTGCGGCTGTCCTGCGACAGCAAGTGTCCGAAGCAGTGTGGTTCTCCACCTTCAGCGACATCGTCGTCGAGCGTGACACCACCGCAAAGGTCGGTGGAACGATGAGTCTGACGCTGCGCGTGCCCAATGCCTTCGTTCGCGATCGCGTACTCACCAGGTACATGTCGCTCGTCCGTGACGCCCTCAACGAGGCTGGCGGATCCGCCCACGAACTCCACGTCGATGTGCGCCAAGTTCCCGCATCGCCGAGTGCAGCCCCGACCATCTCCGCACCCACGACCACACCAGTCGTCACCCCATCGACCATTTCAGCCCGCACCGGACGAGGTGCGGCTATCGGGCTCAACCCGCGCTACACCTTCGACACCTTCGTAAAGGGTGCTTCGAATCAGTTCGCGTTGGCGGCCGCACAACGAGTCGCCGAGACTCCCGGCCGTTCCTACAACCCGCTCTTCATCTACGGATCCGCCGGTCTCGGCAAGACGCACTTGTTGCACGCCATCGGCTCCTATGTGCACGAGCACTACCCCAACTACGAAGTTCGCTACGTGTCAACCGAGACCTTCCTCAACGAGTACGTCGACGGCATCCGCAACAACACGATCAGCGCGTTCAAGCGCCGATACCGCGAAGTTGACGTGTTGCTCATCGACGACATCCAGTTCATGGAGGGCAAGGAGGGTTTGCAGGAGGAGTTCTTCCACACCTTCAACTCCCTGCACGGTGCATCAAAACAAATCGTCATCTCGAGCGACCGCGTGCCCGACGCGATTCCCACACTCGAAGACCGTTTGCGTGGCCGCTTCCGCTGGGGTCTCATCACCGACATTCAGCCGCCCGATGTCGAGACACGACTCGCGATCCTGCGCAACAAGGCCGAACGCGAGCATCTCGAGGCGGCACCCGATGTGCTCGAGTTCATTGCCTCCAGTGTCACGACGAACATCCGTGAACTCGAAGGTGCGCTCGTTCGTGTTGCCGCCTACGCCTCGTTGAACAAGACCCACATCGACGTGGATCTCGCCCGGCAACTGCTGGTCGACCTCGTGTCTCGTCGGGTCGGCAAGCAACGCCGCCCCGAACAGTTGTTGTCGGAAATCTGTGATTACCTCGGGGTGAGCGTCGAAGCCGTGCGTGGTCGCAGTCGCCAACGCCCGATCGTCGGTGCCCGTCAAACCGCCATGTATGTCGTGCGTGAGCTCACCGACCTCTCCTACCCCGCCATTGCCCGGCTGTTCGGCGGCCGTGACCACACCACGGTGATCCACGCCGTCGAAAAGACCCAGCACGTCATGAAGGACCGCCAGCAGGTGTTCGACCAGGTCAACGAGCTGCTGCGCATGTTCAAGACATGAGATTGCGTCCGGTGTTCTCCCTTGCGGATGACTTTGTGGGCAACGCGTGCACATCGTGTGCACGAACTGTGCATACGACTCGAGTTATCCGCAGCCGACGAACCACACGCCTGCAAGGTGTGTCCAGGCGCCGAGTTCCTGTGCGTGCTACGACCCTTGTCTACGCTGGGAAACGTACTGCTCATCCACAATTCACAGCGCTTATTACTGATATTGACATACATACGCCTGACATTCGTAATTACCTGATCCACACCACATCGAGGCCGTCATCGTGAAATTCAGAGTCGAACGCGAAGAACTCAACGAAGTGCTCGGTGATGTGAGCCGCATCGCCACGAGCCGCACCAGCGCAATGCCCGCGTTGGCCGGCGTCGAATTGGCGGTCAACGGCGACACCCTCACCCTGTCGACCACCGACAAAGAAATCTCCATGCAGGCCACGTTGTCGGTCGGCGGGTTGAAAGACGGAGTCGTCGTGCCGAATGCTCGCGTCCTCACCGATCTGGTGCGTGGTTTGCCCGATGGCAAGGTGCAGCTCGGCCTCGAAGGCGAATCACTGGTGGTCGAAGCCGCACGCAACCGTTCGTCGGTGTTGTGTTACGCATCGAACGACTTTCCGAAGATCATCCAGGCAAGTGCACCGGAAGGAAAGGTCTCGGCCGCACTGTTCGGTGAGGCACTGCGCCAAGTGGTTCGCGCGGCAAGCGCCGACCTCACGCGACTCGCACTCACGGGTGTGCTGGTCAGCAACCAAGCCGAAGGTCTCACGCTCGTCGCCACCGACAGCTACCGCCTTGCGGTGCGCCAGATTGCCGGCACCGCGTTGGCCGGCGAAAGCTCGGTCATCATTCCGGCACGCGCACTCGGTGAGTTGTTGCGACTCATCAAGGATCACGAAACCATCACCTACCGACTCTCGTCCGACCGCGCCACGTTCACCGTCGGGCACACCACACTCTCGACGGCATTGCTCAATGTGCAATTCCCCAACTACAAACAACTCGTGCAACCTTCGTACCCGAACAAGTTGTCGGTCAATAGGGAGTCGCTGCTCGACGCAGTGCGTCGCTCGAAGGTGTACGCACGTGACACCATTCCGGTGCGACTCACCCAAGGTACAAATTCACTCAAATTGTCCGTGCACACCAACGACACAGGCGAGACCATCGAAGAACTTGATGCCGACTACCAAGGCCCCGAGATGACCATCGGCTTCAACCCCGACTACTTGTTGCAGGGTGTCGAAGCGTGCAACGGCGAGACGATCAGCATCGAGTCGAGCGACCCGATCAAGCCCGCGGTCCTGCGCGGATCGACGAATGACGGATACCTCTACCTGGTGATGCCGCAACGACTCACGTCGTGATCGTTCGCTCGCTGCAGCTCACGAACTTCCGCAACTACGAATCGTTGCGCCTCGAACTCGGTGAGGGCGTGCATGCCCTCACCGGCAACAACGCCCAAGGCAAGACCAACCTTGCCGAAGCCATCGTCATGTTGTCGACGATGAAGTCATTCCGCGGGGTCACCAATGAGCACATCGTGCGCAACGGTTGCGAGAGCGCAATCCTGCGTGCCGACGTGGTGCACGACGACGGCCGCGAACTGTTGATTGAGATCGAACTCAAACGTGTCGGTCGTTCGGTGGCGCAGATCAACCGCAAGCGCATCGTGCGAACCCGCGATTTGCTCGGCGCACTGCGGGCGACGGTGTTTTCACCCGA
>JBJTOX010000095.1:0-8695 GCA_046074785.1 Actinomycetota bacterium | reverse complement strand
CCGAAGTTCGTTTCGTAGCCCCAGATGCGCTGATTGGCTCCGAGCATCGAGTCGTCGTGCGCGGAAGGATCTTGATCATCGACGTAGTTGCAATGAATCGTCACCCGATCCCCGGGCTTCCAGTTCCGCACCGCACTTCCGACGCGCAATACGACTCCACAACCATCGCTGCCAACGGCGTGGTACGGCAAATCATGCCGCCGAGACCAGCTGCTCTCGCGGGCGAACTTTCCGAGGGACGCGAAGGTGCTCACAGGCTCAAACACCGAGCTCCATACCGTGTTGAAATTGATGCTGCTCGCCATCATCGCCACGACTGCCTCGTCGGGAGCCGTCTCAGGAATGGGAATCTCCCGCAACTTCAAACTCTTTCGCGGATCCTTGTCACGCGATGCGACACCCGTGAACATTTCGGCGTCCGCCTTCTCGAGGACCGCGGCCCGGTATGACGAGGGCAACGGAATGCTCGAAAGTTGCTCGCCTGTTGCGCCGTTGGATATGGCCTCACGAATGCGATCCACGGATAGAAACTACCGACACAACGAGTGTGCTTGATCAGCCGAGAACTACTGTTGGTGCGGGAGGTAGCCGTGCCGGGTTCGTACATCGTCGCCGGAGCGCGCACGCCCATAGGGAAAATGAGCGGGGCACTCGCCGATTTCTCGGCTGCAGACTTGGGAGGTTTCGCCATTGCCGAAGCCCTCCGCAGAAGTGGAGTGGCACCGCACGAAGTCGACCATGTGATTGTCGGACAGGTGCTGATGGCCGGCCAAGGACAGGTACCCGCCCGCCAGGCTGCCGCGAAAGCCGGCATACCTCTCAATGTCCCGAGCGTGAACGTAAACAAGGTTTGCCTCTCCGGTCTCAATTCGATCTATCTCGCAGACCAGATGGTCGCAAGCGGAGAAGCCGACATCGTCGTTGCAGCAGGAATGGAGTCGATGACGAACGCTCCATACATTGCCAGCGGAGCACGAAACGGATTCCGCTATGGGAATACCGAACTATCGGATGCGATCATCAAGGATGGCTTATGGTGCGCGTTCGACGCCTGCCTGATGGGGCTTGGCACCGAACGTTACGCCGCCGGCAGCATTTCTCGCGAAGAGCAGGATCACGCCGCGATGCAAAGCCATCTGCGTGCCGCTGCCGCAATGGCTGCCGGTCGACTTGCTGACGAAATCGTGGCGGTATCCGTACCACAACGCAAAGGTGACGCTGTGCTGGTGAACCACGATGAAGGAGTTCGGGCCTCCACCACGATGCAGTCTCTCGGATCATTGCGTCCGGCATTCGATAAGTCCGGAACGGTAACCGCCGGCAATGCCAGCCAGATCAGTGACGGTGGATCTGCATTGGTCGTGATGTCCCGCCGTGCGGCCGAACAGCGAGGCGTCACTCCTCTCGGTGAGTTCATTTCGTACGGCATGGTTGCAGGGCCTGACTCGGTATCGCTCCTGCACCAGCCCAGTCGCGCCATTTCGAAGGCACTGCTGAAGGCGAAACTCACACTTCCTGATTTGTCCCTCGTGGAGATCAACGAAGCATTCGCAGCCGTCGGCATTGCCTCGATGCGTGAGCTGGGGCTCAGTGACGAAGTGGTCAATGTGAACGGCGGCGCAATTGCGCTCGGCCACCCCATCGGAATGAGTGGAAACCGTCTAGCACTCACCTTGCTGCACGAGTTGAAGCGCCGAGGTGGTGGGACCGGAGCCGCCGCACTCTGTGGAGGTGGCGGTCAGGGCGACGCGCTCATCGTGCGGAGCGTTCGCTAGTCACCGACTTCACGTCTGCCGGTCAACGCGCGACCCAGCGTGACTTCGTCGGCATACTCAAGATCTCCACCCACGGGAAGTCCCATGGCGAGCTGAGTGACCTTCACGCCAAGTGGCTTCAACAATCTGGCGAGGTACATGGTGGTGACATCCCCCTCGGTGTTCGGGTTCAGGCACAAGATGACTTCTTTGACTTCCCCGGATTGCAGTCGCAGCAACAACTCGCGCATCTTCAGGTGTTCTGGTCCCACACCTTCCAGTGGATTGATCGCACCCAGTAGCACGTGGTAGCGCCCACGAAAGAGACCGGTCTTCTCAATGGCCACGACATCCCTTGATTCCTCGACGACACAGAGCGAGGTGACGTCACGCCGGTCGTCGGCACACAGATGGCAGAGCGACGCTTCCGAGAAATTGAAGCACCTTTCACAGAACTGCACCGAGGCTCGTGCATCGTTGACGGCTCGGGTGAGCCGCAAGACCTCTTCATGGTCGGACTTCAACAAATGAAACGCAATTCTTTGTGCCGACTTCGGACCGACACCCGGCAGACGAGATAGTGCGTCGATCATTGCTTGTACCGAACGCGAATACGCGGACGCCACGGCGCCGGCTCAGTTCTTCGTCGAATCGACGATACGTGCGCCAGGGAACGTCTTGGCGATTTGGTCCACGACCGACTCGACCGGCATATCATCGTCGGTGACATCAACATTGTCGTGAGCGACCGAGCCACTCTCGGCGGCTTCTGCGGGCGCAGTACGCGAAACGGCGTTGCGAGGCGCCTGCACACGAACATCAAGGTCGATTGCACGACCGGCAGCGGCACTGAGTGCCGACTGTACGTGCTCCTTCAGCTCGAGGCACTTCCTTCTGTGCATGTCACTCGGTGCCAGAACGACGAAGACGTCACCTTCAACACCGACCACCTCGACCGCTGAATACAGCGCTCGAACCGTGGCTTTGAGGGTGCGTACGACTGTCGGCCACGCTGCCACGAGGTCGCTGGAGGGACCGGTTGGTGACTCTGAAGGAGTTGACTCGCGAGATGGTGAGCGTGACGGCGGTGACGTAGTGGTGCTTCGACCTGAGGCCGTTGGTGGCGTGGCGTTGGCGAGTTTCGGTCGCGGAATCGGACCCGTCACATCGCGCGGTCGTTGCGGTGCACCGCCGGACTCGAGACGCTCGAGCCGAGCGAGCAACGATGAGGTGTCATTGGCAACGGTGTTGCTGGCCAATCGAACGAGCGTGACTTCGAGAACGAGTCGCGGGTCGGGAGCGCGACGTATATCCAAGAGCGCTTCTCCCAGCACCTCGATTGCACGCACCACTGAAGCGACGCCGAAGCGAGCGGTCATTTCAGCGGCAACTTTGGCGTGTTCTTCGGAAAGCTGCACGAGCTGCGGCGCCATGGATGACAAGAACATCTCCCGCAGGAACCGCACGACCTGCTCGGTAAAGGCCTTCGGGTCGTGTCCGCGTTGCATGGCTGCACCAACCTGCGTGAGCACTGCTGCCGCGTCGTGATTGATGAGTGACTCAATCACGTCCTCGGGTCGAACGAAGACTTCGGCTTGACCCCCGCTCGCGGCCACCAACTCGAGTGCGGACAATGTGTCACGAGCTGATCCGCCACCTTGTTCCACAACCTGCCGAATCGCCTCAGGCGTGACATCGAGTTTGGCATCGCTGACGACCCAGCGGACATGCTCTTCAAGATCCTTGGATGGCAGAAGACGAAACTGCAGGTGCTGGGTTCGACTACGAATGGTCTCGCTTACCTTCTGCGGGTCGGTGGTGGCGAGGACGAACACCACATGCGCAGGTGGCTCTTCGAGTGTCTTCAGGAGGGCTGCCTCGGCACCAGCGCTGAGCATGTGCACCTCGTCAAGAATGAACACCCTGTGACGTCCAGGGTTGCCCATGGCCGCACGTTCGATGAGTTCGCGAATGTTGTCGACACCGTTGTTGCTTGCCGCATCGAGCTCGAGCACGTCAAAGCTGGTACCGCGCTCAACGGCCAGGCAAGACTCACACTCACAGCACGGCTCACCCTTGTCGGGTGACGCACAGTTCAGAACTTTGGCAAGAATCCGAGCGGCGGAGGTCTTGCCGGTTCCCCGCGGCCCAGAAAAGAGGTATGCCTGGCCGCCGCGATCGTTGGCTATGGCGTTTCGAAGTGCCCGAACGACATGTTCTTGACCCTTCAGTTCGGCAAAACGGCGTGGTCGGTAGCGACGGTACAACGACTGCGTGGCCATTTCGTAGCGAGCCTACCCCTCGGGTGAGCGGCCGAATCATTGCGTCGATTCAGTTGTTGCACTTGGGTACCGTTAGAAGACGCCCATGCGTGCAGTTCGTGTCCGAGGGCGGCGTGCCCTACTTGCACCCTTGATTGCCCTCGTCGGAGGCCTCGTACTTCTTTCAACGATGCAGACGACCACCTACGCGGCATCGACGATTCCCAATGAGCTGATTTCATCAAACCCCCAGCCGAACTCGACCGTCAACGTGGTTCCAACCCAGTTGCAACTCATCTTTCGAAACAAACTCGACGCTGATGACGCCGCAGCACTGGGAGTGTTGTTGCGGTGCAACGGGGTGACGGTATCACTGGGTGCCCCAGTCATCGCCGCGGACATGCAAACGGTGTCGACGCCACTCGCATCGTTGCCGCCCGCCGGTCAATGCACCGTGACATGGGTGATCAATCGGAATATCGGCAGCCTCGGAACGTTCAACTTCACCCTTCTCGTCACAACGCCAACTACGGCACCAGCTGACTTCGAGGGTGTATCAGCAACCACGATCGTCGGAGAGATTGTCAGCGCCGCTCCGAGAGTCGAACCGAGGTTCGGCCTGCTACTCGGATTGCTGCGCATCGCCGAGTACCTCTTCGTCATTTGCATCTTCGGTGGATTGTTGTACATCGTGCTCGGCTGGCCGGAGGGTTTTGAATACGACACGACCCAGCGGTACTTGCGCCTCACATGGTTCGGGGCGATTGCAACCCTCTTCATCGTGGTGGCGTTGCAGGCCGCTCGAGCCAGTGGTGACTCTTTCCTCGTTTCGCTCAATCCATTCTCATGGTTCGGGGCGCTTGACTCAGGCTTCGGCATCATCTTGTTGCTGCGCTTTGCCTTGGTGGCGGGTGCTGCGTGGCTCGTGTTCTCGCCAAGGCGAGTGCTTGCCCCTGAGACGCAGGTCCCGGCGATCTTGTATCTCCTGGCGATGATGGCGACCTACGGGTTGACCCGTGTTGGTCAGAACCTCTCGGTGTTCACCTATGTATTCGGGATTTTCCATGTCTGGTCGATGGGGTTGTGGCTCGGTGGTCTGGCACTACTAGCTCGTGCAGCACTCGCCGGACCCGGAGAGAGAGACCTCCTCGACGCAGTGAGATACTTCGCGAAGATTTCAACTCTGCTCATAGCGATGACCGTCTTCACTGGCCTGGTGCAGGTGTACCTGTTGGACCGTGCAGCCATCTTCACCAGCGCCCATGGCCGGTTGAACGTCCTGCAGCTCATCGTTGCAGCACTCATGATCTGGATCATGCTCGTACTACGAAACTTTGCAATGACTCGCTTGAACCGCGAGAAGCGGCTCACAGCCAAGATGGCCTGGCGTCTGCGTCGTGCAATCACCGCCGAAATCGTCGTAGGTGTTTTTATCCTTGCAATCACATCGTGGGCGGTTTCCATGCGACCGCCCCAGGCAGTGGCACAACGAGCCGCACCGGTTGCGAACTACATCTATAGAGAGGAATTGAAGAACGACCGTTTCCATGTGGTGTTGTCGCTCACGCCCCTGACCACCGGACCGAATGCGCTCAGGGTTGAACTGCTGGCACCAAAGCGCATCAACAACTTCGAGGTACGACTCGTGCCCCAAGCCGAGGGATATGCCGGCATCGCACTCATCGTTCCAATCAAGTTCCCCGGTGCGGCCGTTGCACCAGTTGATGGTGGTCTGGTCTTCCCCGTCGCCGGAGTGTGGAATGTAGAGATCGTCGGTACGACGACGACCGGTGACCTCACTCCTCTCGGTACAACGGTCACCGTCACCGAATCACTCATTGACACGCAGACCACCGTGCCGCAGGGCTGAATTGACGCCCAACAACTAGCGTCGTGGCGTGGCCGTCGATCCGATCGCAGAGAAACTCGCCGACCTTGAGTCACGCAAGGTCGAGGCGCGAAACGCGGGTTCGCCACGCGCCATAGAGCGCCAGCACGAGAAGGGAAAGATGCTCGCTCGCGAGCGATTGGACGCTCTTCTTGACCCGGGCAGTTTCCATGAACTCGATCTTCTCGCGCGCCACCGCGCGCACGCCGCCGGCCTCGAGGAACGCCCATACACCGACGGTGTGATCACCGGATGGGGCACCATCGACGGCCGACAAGTGTTCGTGTATAGCCAGGACTTCACCGTGTTTGGCGGGGCACTCGGTGAAGTTTTTGCAGAGAAGATTCACAAGCTGATGGATCTCGCGCTCAAGACCGGGGCTCCGATCATCGGACTCAACGATGGAGCTGGTGCACGCATTCAAGAGGGTGTGGTTTCGCTCGCCAGTTACGGCGGCATCTTCTGGCGTAATGTGCAGTCGTCAGGTGTGATCCCACAGATTTCGGTGATTCTCGGCCCATGTGCCGGCGGTGCCGTTTACTCACCCGCGATGACCGATTTCATCTTCATGGTCCGCGAGACGAGCCACATGTTCATCACCGGACCCGACGTCGTGAAGACGGTAACTGGCGAAGAAGTAACCCTCGAAGAACTTGGTGGCGCAGCAAGCCATGCATCAAAGAGCGGTGTTGCGACGTTCGTGTCAACCGACGAGCAGAGTTGCCTTGCCGACGTGAGATACCTGCTCGGTTTCCTGCCACAGAACAATCTCTCGGCGCCACCAGCACAGGAGTCCGCCGACGATCCGGCCCGACTCTGCGAGTCACTGCGATCAATACTTCCTGCGTCGCCGAACATGCCTTACGACATGAGGAAGGTCGTCGCCGAAGTTGTCGATAACGGAGAGTTCTTTGAGTACTTCCCCAACTGGGCAAAGAGTATCGTCTGCGGTTTTTCACGTATTGACGGTCACGCAGTCGGCATCGTGGGTAATCAACCAATGGTGCTTGCTGGCGTGCTCGACATCGAATCAAGCGAGAAGGCCGCTCGCTTCGTGAGAACGTGTGACGCCTTCAATATTCCAATCGTCACGTTCGTCGACGTTCCGGGATTCTTGCCTGGAGTCGACCAAGAATACGGTGGCATCATCCGCCATGGCGCAAAGTTGCTGTATGCGTACTGCGAAGCCACCGTGCCACGAATACAGGTGATTACTCGCAAGGCCTACGGTGGTGCCTACGTCGTGATGAACTCCAAGTCCATCGGTGCCGATCTTGCCTACGCCTGGCCCGCAGCCGAGCTTGCCGTGATGGGGCCCCAAGGAGCAGTCGAAATCGTTTACCGCCGAGAACTACAGCAAGCGGCCGACCCGTCGACTCGACGTGCCCAGCTTGTCGCTGAATACACCGAAAAATATGCCAACCCGTACCTGGCGGCAGAGCGAGGCTTCGTCGACGACGTGATTGACCCGGCAGAGACCCGTATCAAGTTGGTGGAAGGACTCCGAGTGCTGCGCACCAAGCATGATGAGGCGCCACAACGCAAGCACGGCAATATTCCGCTGTGAACGAGCGCTTCGTCATCTCCCGGATCCAGCCCGTCGCCACCGAGGAAGAAGTAGTCGCAGTGTCAACTGCCATGCAGACCCTTTGGCCTGAGCGTCAGCAACGGCGTCAGGTCGTGGTGAGTCGAGAGTGGAGATTCAGTCGCCGTCGCTGGCGCAACTAACCCAAGCCGCACACCAATTTCTTAGTTGGTTTTCCAGCGCACCTCGATGGTGACCGATACTTGTTGTGTCCCAAGATCAATCACCGTTGCAGCACTCTCTGCAACACCGTCGGATTTGGCGCCAACGACGAAGTTCGTCGGAGCCGAAACCTCTGTGAGATACACGAGATCGCCAAGTTCCGCTCCGAGTAGCTCGGCGTATGCCTCGGCTTTGGCTCGAGCCTTCTCGACCGCGTCTTCCCGGGCAGCAGTGGCTGCGGTGGTTGCATCGTCGACAATCGGATTCACTCCATTCACCGACACATTGGCACCACCACGCGACACCACGGCATCTATGACACTTCCGGCGTCTTTTGCCGCTCGGATAAGCACATCGAACACCTGTGTTGCGCGGTAGCCGACGAGTTTCTGGCCTTCGGTGTCGGAGTAGCTGTACTCAGGGTTCACCGAAAGCGTCTGGGTGGCGATGTCTGCATCATCGACGTTGAGATCCTTCAGCGTCGTTCGCACGATGTCAGAAACCCTCGATGCTTCGGCAAGAGCTTCGTCATTGGTCTGCGCAAGAACGCTGACCGACAACGACACACGAACCGCATCAGGCACTACGTCCGCGTTTCCGGTCGCTTGCACGGTGATGCCCTGTGCCACACCGTTCTCACCGATATTTACCGTTTCACCGCATGCTGTGAGCGCAAGTGCACTCGCAATCACGGCAAGCAATGCGCGTGTTCTTCGCATGGAGTCACGCTACCGAAGTAGTATTCGAGACGATGTTTGCAGCGGTCCCTTGGCACTGGTGGCTTGGCGCGGGGTTGTTGATCGCTGGCATCGGTGCAGTCGTCTCCCTGGTAGCGGGATACCTCGGCAAAGTCGAAGCGCAGAAGCATCCGACGCGCGCGCAACGTCGCGCACAGCAGAAAGCCGAGTAGTCGGTCGCGGGCGATGAGCGCCCTCAGAGACTCCCTTTTCTCGTCGTCGTTCGCGACGGGACTTCTGTCTCGATCTACGTTTCCTGTTGATGGTCCGCTGGAGTGTGCGGTGTCCGGTGGCGCTGACTCACTTGC
>JBJTOX010000094.1:0-2710 GCA_046074785.1 Actinomycetota bacterium | reverse complement strand
TCCCTGGCCGATGGCAGGCATGGTCATTGGTGCGCCAGGTATCCGCCGCATCGCTGGCGCGGTGTACCGCTACATCGCACGCCGACGACGATGCACAGCCCCAACTCCGCCCGTCGCTTGATCCAACGCTACCGCTAGCCTGCGAGGCGCTACATCACGAGCGACCATACGGTCCGGCAACCGGGAATCCACGGTGCCAAGTCACTTCGGTGACGATGTGGCCCCGCAAGGGGCAACGGATCGCGTGGTGGCAAAACTCCGAAAGCAAACTCACCATGCAAAGAACCGACTATCCCGCCACCGGTGCGTGGTCGGTCGCGCAGTCGGCGGGGCGACGTCGGTTCTTGGCGCTCGGTGATCGGGCAGTAGCGCTCGATGTCGGGGCGACATTGCGTGACGTCGTGATCGCCTACGAGACGTGGGGAACGCTGAATGCCGATCGATCGAATGCGGTGCTCATCTGTCACGCGTGGACGGGTGACAGTCATGTCGCCGGCGCCGCGGAAGATGGGCATCCGGCACCAGGTTGGTGGGAGGGTCTCGTTGGGCCGGGCTTGGCCATCGATACCAACGAATGGTTCGTGGTGTGCTCCAACGTGCTCGGCGGCTGTCAAGGCACCACAGGACCAGCATCGACCGATCCATCAACCGGTAAGCCGTATGGATCTACGTTCCCGGTCATCACCGTTCGTGACATGGTTCGTGCGCAACTCCGACTTGCGGATTCGCTCGATGTTGGTCGTTGGCACGCGGTAATCGGCGGTTCGATGGGCGGGATGCAGGCACTCGAATGGGCGATCACGTACCCAAGCCGCGTGGGATCGCTCGTCGCAATCGGTACGTGTCTGCAGTCGACGGCTCAACAGATTGCATGGGGTGCAATCGGTCGACGCGCAATTCGACTTGATCCGAAGTGGCGAGGCGGTGACTACTACGACGCTCCCGTTGGCGAAGGCCCATGGCAGGGACTGGCGATTGCCCGAATGATTGCCCAGGTCACATTCCGGAGTGACAACGTGTTCACCGATCGCTTCGGACGCGACCTCGCCGATATGGATGCCGAGAACAGCGGTATCGGTTTATGGGACAAGTTCGAAGTTGAGCGGTATCTCGATCATCATGGTGACCGGCTGATCAGGCGTTTCGACACCAACAGTTACTTGTTGATCGGGAAGGCGATGGACTTGCACGATGTGGCGAGAGGCCGAGGCGGTCTCGAACGGGCGATGGCTCGGGTGACGGCGCCGACCCTCGCAATTGGAATCTCGAGCGACATCTTGTATCCCACCTATCAGCAGCGACAGATCGTCGATCTGGTGGGTCGCAACAACGTGCGGGCCGACTACGTCGAAATCGACTCGCCGCACGGTCATGACGCATTCCTCATCGACCTACAACAAGTAGGAGAGCCGATTACGCGCTGGCTGCATGCCGACGTGAAGGCAACGACGTAGGCCTAGGGGACCAGTTCATCGAGCACGGGTACACAACGGCTTTTCAGCGGCACGCGGACACTCGCTGCGTCGTCGTTCTGGCTGCGAAGTTCGTAGATTCGTCGACGCTTCGTATCGTCGTTCACCGCGCCGACAACCCGCCAGTTACCGCGGAGATCCGCCGCGCGGCGGGAGCGGGCAAAGACGTACAGTTCGCGGTCGTCAATGGCAATCTTCACGTCGTGCCAACGCGGGCGATCGTGGGGATCATCGGGTGACAGTTGCATCCTGCACATCACCTTGCGCCCGTCCTTCGACGCCCAATGTGGCTCAAGTCCCCAACCCAACCACCCAAGCAACGCCAAAACGGCAAAGAATCCGACGGTGGAGAGTAGGTTCGTCACGCAACTAGTTTGGCAGCGTGATCGTCGGTGTAGCGCTCTTCGTCGCCGGGTTGGTGTTGCTCGGTGTAACCGCATGGTTCTGGCGCTCCGCACGCAGCGACGATCCGGTGCTCGGACCCCTCGAGGTCATCGGCGACCGAAGATTCAAGGATGCCGATGAAGCCGCCCGCAAAGAGATGCTGCGTCAGGCGAGAACTACGGTGAAGCCATGAGTTTCGACCCTCACGCGATGATCGAGCGATACAAAGAGCGGGCAGCCGCGGTGCGTAAGCGACCACTTCCTCCCGTGGCGGGAGAGGAGCGTCAACATTTCATCGCCCAGGCGAACACCGACTTTCAGGACTTCGCTATGATCGGTGATGCGGAGGCCACACTCGAAGACGGCGTGCTCACGTTACGTATCGACCTTCGACCCGCCGACAAGCGTTCCTGACGAGCCGCAATGACGGCCTCGCACCAGTCGGCTGATGTTCAACGCCGCCGAACCCTGGCTTTGGCGGCCGTCGTCGTCGCAGTGATCGCGTGGGCCGTCGGTCCGATCTTCGTGTCGAGCCTCGGCATCTCCTTGCCAACGACCGTGTTCTACCGACAGCTGATTTGGTTGCCGTTGCTGTTCACGCTGGCTCACACGATGGGTGACGGGTTCACCAAGCATCACTTCGCCGTCGCGTGGAAGCCGGGAATCTTCTTTGCCTTGTCGACTGCACTGGGATTTGGTTCGTTCAAGGCGACGACCATTGCCAACGCCACACTCATCGGAAGCCTCACACCCGCCGTGTTGCTGTTTCTTGCCCCACGAATTCTCGGCGAAAAGATCACCGCACAGCGCGTGGTGTATTCGCTCGTCAGTTTTGCCGGAGTCGCGGCGGTGGT
>JBJTOX010000093.1:0-24263 GCA_046074785.1 Actinomycetota bacterium | reverse complement strand
TTCGACACCACGTGGCGCACGATCGAAAGCCCGAGCCCCGAACCGCCGGTGGCCCGCGAACGAGCACGATCGACTCGGTAGAAACATTCAAAGATGCGTTGGTGATCCTTGGCGGCGATGCCGATTCCCTGGTCGATTACGGCGATGCTCACCTGCTCGGGCGTCGCATGCACATCGACGACCACTTTCTTGCCGTCACCGCTGTATTTGATGGCGTTGAATACCAGGTTTTGCAGCGCAGAAACCAACTGTGTGCGGTCGCCCAGCACCCGGACCCCGACGTGATTCTGCACCTCTATCGAAACACCGGCTCTGGCCGCCTCTTCTTGTGCCCGCGCGACGACTTCGTTGATCACATCCGACACCGTGACCGATTCCCAGTCATCCGTGCCACCGAACTCGATACGCGACAAGTCGAGCAGATCGTCGACGATTCGTGACAGGCGATACGACTCGTCCACGATCCTGGCGGTGAGTCGTTCGATCACCTGTGGGTCGGTTTCGCCAATCATGGTGTCGGCAAGTGCAGCGATGCCACCGATTGGTGTCTTCAATTCATGACTGAGATTGGCGACGAAGTCGGTGCGCACGGTGTCGATTCGCGATTGTTCGGTGACATCTTCGACCGTTGCAACGATTCGATCGTTGCTGATCTTCTTCGTTCGAATGTCGAACGAGCGCGAAGGTGAACCAGCCGTATCGAACCGACGATGCTGAGACTCGGACTTCACCGCCGAACGCACCATCGCATCAACGGCCTCGTCGACGAGCACGTCAACGTGTCGCACACCGCTTATTGAACGAGCCGCCGCGTTCTTGAACAAGATGGTGCCATCGGCATCGGCGATCACCACGCCGCTTGGCAATGCATCGAGTGCGGTGATCACAATGTCGGCCGCCTGGGCTCCGTGCTTTTCGCTCATCACCGTCGCGTGGTTCGCTGGTGTTGCAGTGTGCTGTTGCGCTTGCCGACGGCGTGCGACGGTGACACCCAAGGCGGCACCGATGAGGAAGGTCGCTATCGCGATGGAGTACGACATCGCGATATCTGCTCCTATCCGCGGGTGATCGGGAGATCACCCGTGGCGTCACGCTGGCGCTGGCGGGCGATTGCGCGCATCTCAGGCTTCCAACCGGTGAGCGCAAAGCGCACCCGCTCACCGACATTCACCGCGTGGTCACCGATGCGCTCGTAGAACCGCGCAACGATCGCCAGCTGCACGGCCAGTTGCAAGTCCATGCGTTCGCGAGCGTGGGTTTCAAAAATCGCTTGGATGAACTGACGATGCAATGCATCAAGGAACGAATCCATGTCCTCGATTGCTGCGGCCGTCGCCGCATCGTTCTCGGCGAATGAATTGATGGCGGCTTGGAACAGCTGCTCGGCCTGCTCGCTCATCTTCGAAATGAGACCGCGTAGAACCGGGTCGATCTCCTTGCCGTAGATACGGCGGGCCGCCTTACAAATGTTCACTGCCAGGTCGGCCGAACGCTCAAGATCGCTCGTGATCTTGATGATCGACACCAGCTGACGAAGTTCGCCGGCTACCGGCGCTTGGAGCGCGAGAATTTCGAACGTGCGGTCTTCGATGTCGTGTGCACGAGCGTCGATCTCATCGTCTGACTGCACGAGATAGTCGGCGCCTTCGAGATCGCCGCTCAGCAACACGTTCGTCGAGCGAGGAATTGCCTCGATTACCGAGGCTCCCAGCCGTACGACGAGGGATCGCAATTCTTCGAGTTCGGAGTGGTACGACTTTCGGGTCTCTTCCATGGGTTCTACGGTACGCACGCTAGGGCTTTTTGCAGTTCCGGGTCCCCTGATGCGGTGAATGGCGCCCTACGACTTGCTGAACTCTGCGTGAACGACGAAGGTTCAAGCGCCCTTCACGACGCAGACGACTTCGTCTTCAGCGCAGTTGCGTGGCCACGACCCACTCATGCAGTTGTCGTTGGGCATCGTGCTTCGTGTGGTGCTCGCCGACCCGGGTCCAAGTGTTGTCAGGCTGCAAACGGAAGTGAACGTTGTCGTCGTCGAGCAAGAACGACAGCGCGGTATCGAGCCACGCCCGATGCTTGGGGTGGGTCAATCTGACGAGGGTCTCCACCCGGCCCGCGAGGTTTCGAATCATCAGGTCGGCTGAGCCGATGAGGTGCAGCGGTTCGTCACCTTCGTGACCGTGGTCGAAACGGTAGATGCGGGAGTGCTCGAGGTAGCGCCCGAGCACGGACCGCACGGTGATGTTCTCCGACAGCCCGGGCACGCCTGCGCGTACGCAGCAGATACCGCGCACGATCATGTCGACCTTCACGCCCGCCGCACTTGCTGCATACAGGGCGTCGATGACGTCCGGGTCCTGCACGGCATTGAGCTTGAGGGCGATTCTCCCCTGTGATCCGTACGACGCCTCGTAGTTGATGAGCCGGATGATCTCTTTCTTCAGCTGATGCGGAGCCACGATGAGTTGTTCGTAGTGAGGCTCACGTCCGTATCCGGTCAGATAGTTGAACAACTGTGTTGCATCGCGACCCACCGCTTCTTCGCTAGTGAAGAAGCCGATGTCTTCGTACACGCGCGCGGTGACCGAGTTGTAGTTGCCGGTGGCAATGTGCACGTAGCGACGAATGCCACCTGCTTCCTCGCGCACCACGAGGATGCACTTGGCGTGGGTCTTCAACCCGACGAGGCCGTAGTTGACGTGCACGCCGGCCAACTCGAGTTCGCGAGCCCAGCTCACGTTGCGTGCTTCGTCGAATCGGGCCTTCAGTTCGAGCACCACCGCAACTTGCTTTCCTGCCTCTGCTGCGCGAATGAGATGGCGGGCAATCTGGCTGTCTCCCGAGGTGCGGTACAGCGTCATCTTGATCGACAGCACCTTCGGGTCGCGTGCTGCTTGTTCGACGAAGGTTTCGGTCGATGATGTGAACGACTCGTAGGGGTGGTGCACCAGCAATTGTCGCGAACGGATCACCTCGAACATCGACTTTCCGGCCTCGGAAGCGGCCGCGAGGCGTCCTGCAGTCACCGGGGTCCACGGAGTGAAGCGCAGTTGCGGCATGTCGAGATTCGCCAGTTGTGTGAGCGCCGACAACTCGATGAACGAGTCGTGGCGAATCACGTCGACTGGTTCGAGTTCGAGTTCGGAGCACATGAGTGCAAGCACCGACTCGGGGATGTTCGACTGCACTTCGAGGCGCGAAGCACGACCGAACCGCCGGCGGCGCAATTCCATCTCGACCGCCGCGAGCAAGTCTTCGGCATCCTCATCGTCCAGTGACAAGTCGGCGTTGCGGGTGACACGGAATCTCGAGACGCTGACGATGTCCATCCCCGGAAAGAGGCGGTCGAGGTGTGCCTCGATCAGATCTTCTAGGAGGATGAAGTCGGCCGAATCAGGAACCGGAATGAATCGCGGAAAATTGCGCGGCACCTTGACACGCGCGAAGCGCTCTTCGCCCGACTCTGCATCACGCACCACGACGGCAAGGTTCAAAGCCAGGTTCGAGATGTACGGGAACGGGTGCGACGGGTCTACCGCTAGGGGCGTGAGGATCGGGTAGATGCGGCTTTCGTAATCGGTGGTGAGTGCTTCGCGGGCCCGCTTACCGAGTTTGTTCCAGCGAACCACCTTCACGCCCGCACGAGCCAGCGACGGAAACAGTTCGTGCGTGAGCAGACGCTCCTGTGCGGCGACGAATCTTTGTACTCGTGCCGAGATTGCGTTCAACTGACGGCGCGGTGCCATGCCGTCGGCACCAGCTTCTCTGATCTCCGCCGCAATCTGGTCGTGCAATGCGGCCACACGTACTTGGTAGAACTCGTCGAGGTTCGAGCCACTGATCGCCAAGAACCTGAACCGTTCGAGCAGTGGCACTTGTTCTGCCGACGCGAGCGAGAACACGCGCTCATTGAAGTCGAGCCAACTCAGTTCGCGGTTGATGAATCGCGAGTCGATGCTCGCACCGTAACCATCATTGACTGCCGCATCCGGCGACGGACGGCGAATTCCCCGGGTGGTCACGCAGGTTTCACCCGCCGTTCACGAGCGAGGCGGGATCAGTTGTTGACTTCGACCGGGAACCACTCGACGCTGATGTTCTCGTTTTCGGCGTCCTTGTTGATTCGCTCTCGGTTGCGTCGGAACTGGCTGTCTTTCATCGGGATGTACAGCAGGCGCATGTACGCGCGGCGCGCGAACTCGTCGATCAGCTCGGGATCGCCGTAGTCGCCGATGATCTCCCAGTGCGGGTAGACGGGCCCGGTGTAGGTGATTCGAATGTGCGCTCGCGGCGGCTCTTTGGTGACGTCAGACATCAGGACTCCTCAGGGAACGCCAAAGGCTATCGTCGGAACGAATGAGCGACCT
Source organism: Actinomycetota bacterium (assembly GCA_046074785.1). Taxonomy (GTDB): domain Bacteria; phylum Actinomycetota; class Acidimicrobiia; order Acidimicrobiales; family Ilumatobacteraceae; genus F1-60-MAGs027. The sequence continues at coordinate 19,896 of JBJTOX010000093.1, read as the reverse complement.
CGTGGCAGCGCTTGACATCGGCACGAACAGCTTCCACCTTGTCGTCGCGAAGCCCGTTCCGGGCGGTTTCGAGGTGGTGACTCGCGAGAAGGAAACCGTGCGGCTCGGCCATGGCGGCGGGGACATGAAGGAGATCTCCGAGGACGCAATCGAACGAGGCGTCAAGTGTCTCGTTCGCTTGGCGGAGATCGCCGACTCGCACGATGCCGAATTGCGAGCGGTCGCCACGAGCGCGGTTCGTGAGGCCAAGAATCGCGGAGACTTCTTGAAGCGTGTGCGCAAGGCGGCCGCCATCGACATCGAAGTGGTGTCGGGAGTGGAAGCAGCCAGACTCATCCACCTCGGGGTGCTCAACGCAATCGGCGTCCACGACCGCCCGATGTTCGTGTGCGACATCGGTGGAGGCTCGACCGAGGTCGTCGTCGGCCTCGACGACGAAGTGCTGTTTGCCCGCAGTTTCAAACTCGGTGCGGTACGTCTCACCGATCGTTTCTTCCCTGGCTCCACGTTGCACCCGAGTGCGGTTCCGAGTTGTCGCGCGCTCATTCGTTCGACACTCTCGGTCGTTGCACCCGAGGTGCTCGAACTCGGTTTCGAGGTGGTGGCGGCTTCTTCAGGAACCGCCGAGACGGTTGCGCGCATGATCTTGAAGATGCGCGGCGAGAGCGAGCCGAAGTCGATGAATCGTCTCGAGTTCACCGGCGACGAGGTGCGCGCCGTAGTCACTGCGTTGCAATCGGCGCCGACCGTCGAGGACCGTGTGAAGCAATTCGGTCTCGAATCGAACCGCGCCGACATCATCCTCGCTGGTGCGCTGATCCTCGAGGGTCTCGTCGACACGTTCGAACTCAAGTCACTCATGTTCTCCGACTATGCGCTGCGTGAGGGACTGTTGCTCGACACGCTGCGGCGCGAAGGTCTGATCGAAGTCGACGACGAGCACGATGCTGCGCGCCGCAGCGTGCAGCAACTCGCGGATCGCTGTGACGATCGCCCGGATCACTCGCAACACGTCGCCGAATTGGCGCTGGAACTCTTCGATGAACTCGACGAGACGCTCGGTCTTCCCACCGACTCGCGTCGATATCTCGAGTTTGCCGCCTTACTGGCCAATGTCGGCGTCGTCGTTTCGCACGCCAAGCATCACCTGCACACGTATTACATGGTGCGCAACTCCGAACTCATGGGGCTGAGCGACCGCGAAGTCGAGCTTGTCGCGCAGGTGGCTCGTTACCACCGCAAGAGCGTGCCGAAACCCGAGCATGCCGAGTTCGCGGCACTCTCCGCCGCCGACCAGAAGATCGTCCGCTCGTTGGCCGCACTCCTGCGCGTTGCCATCGGGCTTGACCGCACCTATGACGGCCGAGTGAAGTCGGTGTCGGCAAAGGTCGGTGCCGACGAGATCACGATCGCCGTCAAGCCGAAGGGCAAGAAGGCCGACATTGCGCTCAATCTGTATGCGGCGAATGAGCGCAAGGGTCTGCTCGCAGACGTGAGCAGACGAAAGGTGAAGTTCAGCGAGAGCTGATCGCTAGATCGCCGGATTCAGGCTGACGGAGTGGAGCCGCCCTCAGGCTTGGACTCCTTGTTGGCCTCGGCGTTGCCCTCGGCCAAACCTTTCTTCAACTCGCCCTGGGCACGCCCGAGGTTGCGAGCAATCTTCGGCAAGCGCGAGCCACCGAAGAGAACGACTACGAGTGCAATGATGATCCAAAGTTCTGGGCCGCCGGGCATAGTCGCACCCTAGCAGTCGAGAAAAACTGGTTTCTGTGCCGCAGGTGAACGGCTGGTGACGGGCGTCAGGCGGTGATTGAGCCGCGATTGGCCTGCGCGCGCTGGCGACGCAGGCGACGGCGCTCACGTTCAGAGAGCCCGCCCCAAATGCCGAACTTTTCACCGTTGGCCAGGGCGTACTCAAGGCACTGCACGCGTACTTCACAACCGCGGCATACTTCTTTTGCCTCGCGGGTGGATGCACCACGTTCAGGGAAGAACAAGTCTGGGTCGACGCCCAAGCAGTTTGCTTGGTCTTGCCAGGCGCGGTCGTCTCCGTCCGCGGCTTCGATTCGTTGATTCACTATCCCCTTCTTCCTACCCCGCCCAAATAACAGCCGTGTCATTATGACAGGTTCGCCAGACCCGCGCAAGTTGTGCAGAGGCCGACGTGTGGCTCGGGCGGCACACGGAGTGTCAGCTCGCGCGCCGTCCACTGCTGCGTCGTAGCGATCGTTTGTGCTCCAGGAAGTCGACGAGCACGTACTCACCGAGCGTCTCGGGTGTCGTGAAGAACGCCCTGCCCTTGTTGATCTGCGTGAGTTGTTCGACGAAACCTCGCAACTCGCCCGATGCGTCGAGCATGAAGGTATTGATACGAATGTCCTCTTTGGTGCAGCGAAGCACTTCTTTGAGCGTTGCCTCGATGGTCGAATAAGCCGGCGGGTAGCTGAAGAACACTTCCCCGTTCGCCTGAACGTGGGCGGTCGGTTCGCCGTCGGTAATCATGATGATCTGCTTGGTTCCCGATTGGCGGGCGAGCATTCGGCGCGCCAGTACCAGCCCGTGCTGCATATTGGTTCCGTAGACGAAGTCCCACGACACCTCGGGCAACTGCTCGTGACGGAGCTCGCGGGCAGTCTCGCTGAAACCCACGAGCCCCAGGTAGTCGCGCGGAAACTGCGACGAGATGAGTGCGTGCAGGGCCATCGCCACCTTCTTGGCCGGCAAGAAGTTGTCTCGCATCGGCATCGAGAGCGACAAGTCGACCATCACCACCGTCGACGATCGAGTGAGTTGTTCTGTTTGATCAATCTCAAAATCGTCCGGCGAGAGCCGCAAGGGCAGACCTCCACCTTGACGACGCAAGGTATTGCGCAACGTTCCCTGAAGGTCGAGGTGGAACGGGTCGCCGTACTCGTACGCCTTCGTCTCGTGGGCACGTTCGTGACCGGCGCCGATACGTTCGATGCGGTGCTGGCCGAGCGTGTCGCGTTCGAGCCGCCCGAACAGGTCACGAAGGGCTTGCTTGCCGATACTGCGCAAACCCCGCGGGGTGAGCTCGAGGCGGCCCTCTTTCTGGTCGATCAGACCGGCTTCACGAAGCGTTTCAGTGAGTCGCGCAAGTCGGTCGAGCGACTCCGCAGAAACATCGCCGAGCAAACGCCGTACGGCGTCGATGTCAACTTCTTGTAGTGCCGACGGCGAAGTGGCGTTGTTGAGGAACTTCTCGAGATCGTCGAGTTCCCCGAGCTCTTGAATGCTGCGTAGGGCTTCCTCGAACGGCAACGGCTGGTCGCCGCTGAACTGTTGCGAATCTTCCCAACCGAGCTGGGGAAACGCACGTTGCAGATTGCCCGAAAGACGGTCCATCTGCCATTGCAGATCGGTGTCATCGAGCATCTGCGACATCAAATCCTGCAGTTGTGCGCGCTGGTCGGGTGACATCGAGTTGAGCATGGCCTGGGCGGCCGCCATTCGTCGTGCGATGAGTTCGAGCAATTCGTCGAGCGTCTCCGGATTCTCCGGAAAGAAGTCGCCGTAGTTCTCCATGAACTCGTCGAACTTCGGATCCTCACCCCTCTCGCGTCGCTCGATCATCTCGTTCAACGCCGACATCATGTCCTTCATGCGCGTCATGTCCTCGGGCGACATGTCTTGTATTGCGCTCGACACCTGCTCGAAGTGTCGTTGCGTCACGCGCTCACGCAACTTGTCGAGCAACTGTTCGAAACGACGTTGCGCATCGGCCGACTGAAAGTCGTAGTGCGACAACTCGTCAACCTTGCGGGCGAGGTCGTCGGGCAGCATGTCGAGTCGCAGCCTCCGATCGGCGGCCGCATCTTTGGCGACCGCTGCTCGTCTCTCGTCGCCCGAGTCGCCCGCTTGCCGCTCGGCATCGTCGATGGCCAGTCGCTCCTCGTCGATGATGTCGTTCAACTCGCTCGCAACATCGTCGAACTCACCGCCGAGGCGTCCGCTTTCACGAATCTGTTGGCGACGCTCGCGCACTTTCTTCAATGTCTCGCGTAGTCCCTCTATGTCGCGACCGTTGCGATCACGAAGACCCTGCTGCATGATGCGGCGAAGCGCAGCGTTCGGGTCACCGTGATGGATCAGCTCATCGGTGACCTGTTTGATGAGCGAGTCAGCGTCGAGTTCGAAACCCTGCTGGGTGCCGTCCCAGCGCGAATATCGGAATCGCACGGCCATACGCGAACCGTAGCATTGTGGTCACGATGCGTTATCCGCGCACGATACTTTTCGTCGACTTGTCAGGTTTCACCTCGTTCATCCAGCGAACCGACGACGACCAAGCCAAGGCCATGTTGAAGGACTTTCGTGCCGTGTCGCGCGACCTTGCATCAGAAGTCGGAGTGCGAATCGACAAATTTCTCGGTGATGGTTTCATGGCAATCGCCGTCGACCAGAACGCCGGCGTGGTCTTTGCGATGGAACTGCAGCGTCGTTTCGCCGAGCGTCTCGGCGAACTGCGACTGCGCATCGGCATGGCGACCGGCGACATCATCCTGTTCGAAGGCGAGGACTACATCGGCGACGCACCCAACCTGGCCTCGCGCCTCTGCGACGAGGCCGCCCGTTACGGGGTGTTGATTCCGACCGAACAGGCTCGGCACCTGCCCGAGGGAATCACCGCCGAGCCGGTCGGCGAATTCATGCTGCGCGGCTTCGAACACCCGATTCATGTGTCGCGACTCGTCGGCATCGCCCCGACGAGTTATCGCAACGACACCGCGGAGCATTGGACGCGAACGCCCTTCGCCGTCTAACCACCCAACTCGTATTGCGACCCCACTGCGGGTCGCCACGCTCTACACGCTGGCTGTGCGACCCCGGTACACGGCACGACCGCTCGACGCGTCCTTGTTCAGGCGCTTTGCCAAGTGCAAGCCCTCCAGCACGAATTCAACGGCACTCGCAATCGAGGCCGGCGTCTCGTCGCCGTCGACAAGGGCCGCCGCCACGGTGCGCAATCCGGGCACGTCGGTGGCGAGTTTGACTAGATCGGTGCTCGACACGTCCTCGCCCGTGTTGGCCACGGCACCTGCCTCGAATGCGGCGACGATCTCCTTGGTCTTGTCGCCCGACACTCGTCGCTTGTACACCTGCAGCACCGCACCGCGCACGATCTGCTCGAACACCGCACCTTCTCGGCCTTCGTCGACACTCTCGATCTCGATCTTGCCGGCCGTCGATGCGACGAGCGCATCAAGGTCGCTCACACGAGGAGCCACGACGTTCTCACCGGCGAGTAGACCTCGTCGCACTGCATTTGCAGCGAGCAGTTCATGGTTGCTGACCGAGAGTCGCACGCTCACGCCGCTGCGCTGACTGACGTTGGCATTCGATCGCGCGAGATGACTGATCTCGGCCACGATCTCTTCCATGAACGACGGATAACGAACCTGCACGTCGCCGATCGTGGCGGGGCGGGCTTCCTGTCGCACGATCGCGACCTCGGTCGATACGTCGAGCGGATAGTGGGTGCGAATCTGGCTGCCGAAACGATCCTTCAGCGGAGTGATGATGCGCCCACGATTGGTGTAGTCCTCCGGGTTCGCCGATGCAACGAGCAACACGTCGAGAGGAAGTCGAATCTTGTAGCCGCGAACCTGTACGTCGCGTTCTTCAAGCACGTTGAGTAGACCCACTTGGATGCGCTCGGAGAGATCGGGAAGTTCGTTGATGGCGAATACTCCGCGGTTGGTGCGCGGAACCAAGCCGTAGTGCAGCGTGAGTTCGTCGCTCAAGTATCGACCTTCGGCAACCTTGATCGGGTCGACTTCGCCGATGAGGTCGGCAATCGAGGTGTCGGGGGTGGCCAACTTCTCGCCGTAGCGATCGTCACGGTGCACCCAATCAATCGGGGTGTCGTCACCTCGCTCGCGCACGAGGTCGCGGGCGTGCCGCGAGACGGGGTGGTACGGGTCGTCGTTGATCTCACTGCCCGCAACGATGGGCATCCACTCGTCGAGCAAGCCGGTCAACGATCGAATGATGCGGGTCTTGCCTTGGCCACGCTCACCGAGAAAGACGATGTCGTGACCCGCGAGCAACGCGTTTTGCACCTGGGGCAACACGGTGTCTTCGTATCCGAGGATTCCTTCAACGAGCGGCTCGCCTGCGCGAATCTTGCGCACGGCGTTTTCTCTGATTTCTTCCTTGACCGATCGCGACTTCCAACCCGACGATCGAAGTTGCGCGAGCGTCGATACTGAGGGTTTCATTGCCCCACACGGTAGACCCTCCGGCTGTGCAATCCCATTTTGCGGGCTTTCTCGCCGTTGGCGAAGGGATTGCCGTAACGCCTACGGTGGACGTTCGTGAGCGCCACCCCGGTCGCGGTGATTACCGGAGCCAACTCCGGCATCGGACGCGCGACGACGATTGCCTTTGCCGCATCGGGATACCGCGTGTTCGGCACCGTGCGCGCGCTGGCCAAGGCCGACAAGCTGCTCGTCAAGGCTCGCGAAGTCGGAGTCGCCGACTGCATCACCCTCGTCGAGATGGATGTCGCAGACTCCGATTCGGTGACTTCGGGATTCGGTCGCATCTTCGCAGATGCCGAGCACATCGATGTTCTCGTCAACAACGCAGGTGTCGGTGGCAATGCAGTCACCGAGGAGTGCCCGATCGAGACCTACAACGAGGTGTTCAACATAAACCACAACGGCTCGGTGCGTTGCATCCAAGCGGTGCTACCGGGAATGCGCGCCAGGCGTAGCGGCACCATCGTGAACGTCTCGTCGGTCGTGGGAAAAATCACGGCGATTGCGCAGTCGCCGTACTACGTGTCGAAATGGGCGGTGGAGGGAATGAGCGAGGGGCTGGCCCAAGAGCTCGCGCCGTTCGGCATTCGCGTGGCAATCGTCGAACCTGGGGTGACGCGCAGCTCGATCTTTGCCAAGAACATCGACGCACCAAACCAGTCGGGGGCATACGACGCGCACTACCGACGGCTGTTCGCCTTCTACGCCGAAGGCATCGCGAAGGCGACCCCCGCAGAAGAGGCGGCCGCAACGATCCTCGAAGCCGTGACGACACCTCATCCCCGACTGCGGTGGCGTTGTTCGTGGGGTGCCGACGAACTCATCAGCGCACGCGAGTCGATGACCGATGAGGAATGGGTGGCGCTCGGTCGCCACGCCGAAGACGACGCGTACTACGACGAGTTCGAGGCCCGATTCGGCCTTGACATCCGCCCGAAGCAGTGATGGCGCGCCGTCCGGCGTTGTTGGCCGCGGCGGCCGTTGTCGCCGTCGGTGTTGCGTTGCTCGTCGTCGCTGAGTTCCGACAGCGCGCAGACGACCAGCGTTTTGACGAAGCTCAACAGGTGCTTCGCGACACGTTCGGATTGTTCACCGACCCGGCCGCGATCGAGCCGTTGTCCGACGATGCCGTTGCGCCAGAGGATGCCGAGGCTCCCGTGGCCGTGGCGCTGTTGTCGATTCCATCGCTCGACGTCGACGTCGCAGCGGTGGAATATTCCGACTACGAAGACCTGCGCACTGCTGTGGGCTACATGGCGAGTTCTGATCCACCAGGCGAACCCGGAATCACGTACTTCGTGGGGCACCGAACCGGATACGGTGCGCCGTTTCGACGACTCGACAACCTCTCACCCGGCGACGTCATCAGCGTCACGACCGTGACTGGTGCAACCGTGCAGTACAGCGTGACGTTCGTTGAGGTGAAACGGCCAACCGATCCGATTCCGGAGTTGAGTCAATTGACCGGCGTGTCGAACTTGTTGCTCGTCACCTGTCACCCGGAATATTCGACTGAGTTTCGCCTTATCGTCGGTGCGGTCGCCTCGACAGCGTGACGGCGAACATCGCAAACCCGATCAGCATCAACGCCGCACCGTAGAGGTGCAGCGTGGTCCATCGCGCCGTGCCGGTCTCGGGTAGCACCACGAGCGGAGCCTCAACATAGGGCTCGACGGGTTCGAAGTTCTTCCACACGAGCGGCAACACGAGTTCTTCGTATTCCGAGCCCGAAGTCAGAAGCATCTCTACCTCGAGTACGTCGAGATCCTCGAGATCCTCCGTGGCGCTGAGCTCGAATCGAATGCCAGAACCTGAGCCGAATGCAACGAACGGAAGGGCTCGCGCATCAATGGCCGATTGCCCACTCGAGTCGTCGCTGTTGTTGCGTAGTGACGCAGACACTCCGATGTCCGGGTATTCGCTTTCGCCCACGCAGAGAATGATGAACTTGATCGGCGTGTCACCGATACGGTTCGGGGTCTGCCCAGCGGGATCGGACGTGCCGTTCTTGTTCGCATCGGCGAACACCGTGAACCCTGGTGCTGGATTCATGAACACCGTGGTGGCCTTGTAGGTGCGGTCGGTTTCGGCGATTGACGCGGCCCGCACGATGACTGCGGTGTAGGGCTGACCCGCGTACGTCGCATCGGGCGCGGCGCTGACGCTTGGCAGCACGTACGTGAAGTCTGTGCGGCTGAACTGCTCACGCTTCCAGCAATACGAGCCGAATCCTTCCGACCTCCACGTGAGAGGGTCGGCGTAGTCGGAGCCAGTCGACTGGATGGTGATCTTCACCCGTGGATCGGACGACTTCGCCGCCAACAACTGCACCGCGGGCGAGTTTGGTTGCGGCGCAATTTCGATGCTGCCCCCGTCTTGGTTGCGCGGGTTCTTCGTGGCATCAAACACCAGGTTCTGGTACAGATCCTGTTGCTGGCCGCCGTTGCGCGCGTCGTTGAGTTGAGACTGTGTTGCGCGCAACGAGCCGGCCGGCTGTGTGGTGGTGGTGACGAAGGCACGCGACACCGAGGCCTCATCACAGCCGCCGACGGGTGCGGGAACGATGTCGCCGTCATGATCCGCGTGACCACTCAGGTCGTCGGCGTTGACCGTGACTTTCACGTAGGGGTTCGCTGCGTTTCCGTTGCGGTGACAAATGTCGATGGTGCGAGGCAGCGTCGTCACGGTTGCGGCACGCGCCTCGCGAATCGCGCGACGACCGCAACCGGCAGCCGGCGCCGGAATGATGTCATCGGAGTGCGAGCCGTGGCCGTCGAGCCCGAGTGCGCTGACGGAGATCTCGACATACGGTTCGTCGGGTCGACCAGTTGCGTGACAGATCCTCACCGACTGCGGAGCAGTGGTGGTCGTCGCCAGATAGCGACGTATTGAGCGTGCAGAACAGCCTTCGGCCGGAGCCGGGATGATGTCGTCGGTGTGCGTGGCGTGTTCGCCGAGGTCGCCGATGTTCACCGTGACTTCGACATACGGTTCAGACGGCGAGCCGGTGGCGTGACAAATGGTGGTGGTTCTCGGCAGTGACGTGGTGGTTATGGCACGAACGCGGGCGACGGAACGTGCACTGCAACCACCTGCCGGAGCAGGTATCACATCGTCGGCGTGGTCACGATGTCCGTCGAACGATGTGGGGTCAACGAGCACTCGAACGTATGGATTTGTTGCGTCACCCGTGGCATGACAGATTGCAATCTTGGGCAGCGTGGTGGAGGTCGCGGGAGCAGCCCCACCCTCAACCGCCCCTCCGATGCCGCCCGATCCAGCAGTGCCACCACTGCTCGATGCCGGGCTGGTCGTCTGCGTTGGCGCAGGAGCCGCAGTGGTCGCGGGAGCTTGATCTTTGCAGTTGTCGCCCTGGCCCTGCTGATTGCAACTGTTGTTCGCGACAACACCCGACGCGACAAGCACAGGCGCGACGACCGGCACCGAGGTAACCGCGCGCGCCCGCACCTCAAGCGGAGCGACGAAAACGAAACTCGCTGCGACGCTGGCCGACACAACAGAAACCAGCAAACCCCTACGCATCCCGCTCCACTGGCTCACGTTGCCGACTCTCCTCTCCCTCGCCAATCGCACATATCAGACTTTTAGTCCAATTGAGTGTACCACGAGGCACCTTTTCGGAAAAGTTTTGTTTCGAACAATAATGGCCCACCGCCCCGAATGACGTCGGGACTACAAGATGGCAAGTTTGTCGACAATTGGTGGCTTGGTGGCCCGGTACCACACACGGAGCACTCTCGCTCCATTCCTGGCTCGGCGACTCGTGAGGGTGCTCTTCAACCACCCGAAGGATGTCACCCCAGTGTGCACGACGGAGTCGAGTTGGATGACCCGCATACCGAAGTATCACGCGCTTCCGAGGCACCACCGACGACGCTCGGCAAGCGCGCCTGATGTTCGTGCATGATCCGTGATCTATGACGTTTGTCCCCGCTCGTTGGCGAATGACTCACAACTAGGTTGTAGCGGTGACTTCGTTGCCTCCCACCACTCACTCCCCGCACATCGCCGCTGCGCGCGCCGTCAAGGCCAGCAAGATCTACGGGTCGGGTGACAGCGAGGTTCGCGCACTTGACGGCATCGACGTGCAGTTCGAGAAGGGCAAGTTCACCGCGATCATGGGGCCGAGCGGCTCGGGAAAGTCGACGCTCATGCATTGCATCGCCGGTCTCGACTCGCTGACCGACGGCCAGGTATTCATCGGTGACGTGGATTTGTCGTCGTTGAGCGACAAACAGCTCACCGAACTTCGTCGCGAGAAGGTGGGCTTCATTTTTCAGGCATTCAACCTCATTCCGACGCTCTCTGCTGAAGAAAACATCCTGCTCCCACTCACACTGGGTCGCCGAAAGGGTGACGTGGCATGGATCGACCGAGTCATCGACACCATTTCACTTCGTGACCGACTCGAGCATCGCCCCAGCGAGTTGTCGGGTGGACAACAACAACGTGTCGCCATCGCGCGTGCACTCGCCAGCCAACCCGACATCATCTTCGCCGACGAGCCGACCGGCAACCTCGACTCAAAGACGGGCAGCGAGGTGTTGCAGTTCATGCGGCGTGCCGTCACCGACCTCGGTCAGACCATCGTGATGGTCACCCACGATCCCGTGGCCGCAAGTTACGCCGATCGAATCGTCTTTCTCGCCGACGGCAAGATCGCGGGAGAAATGCTCGCACCGACCGCTCAGAAAGTGCTCGACTATCTGAAGCGTCTCGGCGACTGACAACGCAATGTTCGCACTCGCACTCAAGATGACGCTCGCCCGCAAGGGGCGACTCGTGCTCACCTCTCTCGCCGTCATTCTTGGCACGGCATTCCTCTCCGGCACCTTCGTCTTCCGTGACACCATCAACCAAACCTTCGACCGCTTGTTTTCCGACGTCTTCCGCGACGTCGATGCTTATGTGCGTTCGACCACCTTTCTCGAACTCGACTTCGGCGGTGAACAACGTGCCACCACCCCCATCTCGGTGATCGATACCGTGCGCGGTGTCGAGGGCGTCACCTCGGCGACGGGTGACATTCAGGCGTTCGCTCGCGTAATCGGCAAGGATGGCAAGCCGCTCGGCAGTGAGGGCAACGGTCCGCCGACGTTCGGCGGCATCGCCACGGTCGAGTCGGCGAGTCTCTGGACGGTGGATGACGGACGCTTGCCCGTCGGCCCGCAAGAGATGATGCTCGATCGCGCGACCGCCGACCTCGGACAATTCGTCGTCGGTGACAAGGTGCGGGTGGTTTCGTTCGCTGGACCACGGGAGTTCACGCTCGTTGGAATCGCCAGTTACGGCGATATCGCATCGCCGGGTGGTGCAACGTTTGCGCTCTTCGACCAACCCACGGCCTCGGAGGTCTTGTTGCAACCGGGCTTCGTCGACGCAATTCTCGTCGAGAGTGACGACTCGGTGAGTGACGAAGAATTGGCGCAACGTATCGACGCCACACTGCCACCCGAGTTGAAACTCGAGACCTTGACGGGTGCAGAGATCACTGCCGAGGTGCAGGGCCAAATCAAGGACGTGCTGAACATCTTCTCAACGTTCCTCATCGTGTTCTCGTACATCGCGCTCGGCATCGGCTCGTTCGTCATCTACAACGTGTTCTCAATCACCGCTGCGCAACGGCAGCGAGAAAACGCCCTCATGCGCGCGATCGGCGCGAGTCGTCGCCAAGTCTCACGATCTCTGCTGATCGAGAGCACCGCAATGGGTGTGGTCGGTTCATTGATCGGATTCGGCATCGGCATCCTGCTCTCGCAAGGTTTGAACGCGTTGCTGAAGGCCACGGGTTTCGAGGTGCCGACACGCGGACTTGCCATTACTCCCGCCTCGTTCATCAACACGATGATCGCCGGCGTGGTCGTCACGGTGCTCGCCGCATGGCTACCTGCCCGTCGCGCGGGACGCGTGCCGCCACTCGCGGCCATGCGTGACACTGCACTCGACACAGCGGGCAGCCTTGCGCGTCGCGTCATCATAGGTTTGGTGCTCGTTGCGCTCGGCGCCATCGGTCTCGTTGCGGCGATGAACGATGCGCCGATTCAAGTACTTGGCCTTGGTGTGCTCGGAGTGTTCGCCGGCATCTTGGTGCTTGGCCCGGCCATTGCTCGACCAGTTGCGCTGGCCATCGGTATCCCGGTGGCGAAACTGCGCGGTGTGAGCGGTGCAATGGCCAGGCAGAATGCCGCCCGCAACCCGAAGCGCACGTCTCGCACCGCCGCCCCTGTGTTGATCGGCGTTGCCCTCGTCACCGCGTTCAGTGCGCTCGCAGCCAGCATTCGCACCGAGATTCGCGACACCTTCGGTAATGCGTTTGCCGGCGACCTGGCGCTTACGGTCGACTCGCAAGGCTTCGGTGGCATTCCCCTTTCGGTCACCGACCAGATCGCTGGTCTCGAAGGCGTGGCGCAGGCAACCGGTGTCGGTTTCACCAGCGTTCGCATCGTCGACCCGAACGCGCCTGTCGTACCCGCCTCCCCTGCAGCACCGGCGACCGGCCAAGGCACGGCAACGCCGGCGCAGACGGGCTCCCAACGCGGTGTGTTCGTGCAGACGATCAATCCGGCCACCATCACCGGGCTCTTTGACCTCGGTGTCACGCAGGGCGACCTTGGCACGCTCCGCAACGACGGCATCTTCGTCGAACAAGACAACGCCGAAGAGAAGGGCTGGGCGGTCGGTGACCGCCTGCAGGTCACTCGTATCGACGGCAAGGTGATCAATGCCGAGATTCGAGGGTTCGTGTCGGGTGAGACGAGTTTTGCCAATTACGTCGCAAGTCGCGAGATGTTCGCCGATGCCCCGACGCCGATCTTCGATGCCTTCGTCTACATCAAGGCCGCAGCCGGAACCGAAGTCGAGGTGCTTCGCAATCGAGTCGCTGCAATCAGTAGCGACGTTGGTATCGGCTCGTTGCAAACCAAGGACGAGTTCATCGACGAGCAGGCGGCACAGGTCAACCAGATTCTCGGGCTCATCTACGGCCTGCTCGGTCTCTCGATTCTCATCGCAATCGTCGGCATCGTGATCACGTTGCTGCTCTCGGTGTTCGAGCGGCGCCGCGAGATCGGTCTGCTTCGCGCCGTCGGCATGACCCGCTCACAGGTACGCATCACGGTGCGCTGGGAAAGCGTCATCACGTCGCTGCTCGGTGCCGTGGCGGGTGTCGCGCTCGGCATCGTCATGGGCATCGTCGTGGTTGCAGCGCTGAGTGGCGACTCGGGAATCGGGTTCAGCCTCCCGGTGTCGAGCACGATCGTCATCGTGATCGTTTCGTTCGTGTTGGGAGTCGTCGCGGCCATCTACCCGGCGTGGCGTGCGACGAAGGTTGACGTCGTGCAGGCAATCTCCACCACCTGAAATACCCACCCGAGGCGCCTGGGCAAGGTGCCGGCTAGAGGTGTCCGCGTTATTCGCGGTCGTCGAGCGGCTCGGCGAAGATCAACGCAGCCGGATGCTGGTCGGTCGGCGTGTCATCGGCGAGCCGTCGCGGTGCAGTCACCTTCGGCGTATGCGCCGTCTGGCAACCAGCGCACCAATACAGCACGCGGTTTGCCTCACCGTGGTGCGTCACGCGCACGAGTTCATTGCAGCGGCTGCACGTCTTGCCTTGTCGACCGTACACCGCCAACCCGCCGTCAACTTGTGGCGCTGTGATGCGTTCTACACGGCGCAGATTCGCACGCAACATCTCGTGCGCGAGCCGAACGACATCATGACACTCGTCCTCGCTGAGGTCGCTCACCCGCGCCCACGGGTTGATCTCGCACGCCCACAGCAACTCGCAGCGATACACGTTGCCCACGCCGCACATCACGCGTTGGTCGAGCAACACCTCGGCGATGGTGGTCTCGGCGGGGTCGTACGACATCATGCGACGCACGCACTCGTTCAAGTCGGGTGATTCGTGACAGAGATCGGGGCCAAGTTTGCCGAGGATCGGGTGTCGACGTGGATCAAAATCGCGGTACGTCTCCACCACCGGCGCAGAGAAGCACACCGCCACCCAATCGGCGACTCCGATCACCACACGCGCACGATGCGGTGGTTTACGCCATCGTTCGCCCGGGTGGTACACATGCCACGACCCGGTCATGCGCATGTGCGTGTGCAGCACCACGCCGTCGTCCCACACGATCTCGAGATGCTTGCCACGGCTACGCACTTCTTCGATCACGTGACCGACGCGCGGCTCGATGCCCTCGAGGTGCGGTGCCTCAAAGCGCACCATTTTCTTGCCGATGAGGGCGATGCGCAGCGCCGCTGCCGCGCGGTAGATCGTGTCGCCTTCTGGCATGGTGAAAAGAGTATGCGTCGGTCACACCGCTGCGCGTGATTGTCCGCGTGGTTTGTGCGTAGGTTGAGGGTCGTGAACGACGACAAGCAGAACGAGTCGACCGAGCCGATCGAGTCGAGCGGTCCAGCCGGCGACGAACCCACCGACGCACCGGCACCGATCGAGCCGGCCGTTACCGACGATGCGCATATGGTGCGTCGTGCAGCACAGCGCTATGGCACCGTCGGGGCGATGCTGGCTGGCGGCATGGTGGTGTTCGACCGTCTGCTCGGCCGCAAACCAAAAGAAGAGCCGGCCGTGGTGATCGAGGCATCAACCGAACCCGAGGACATCGACAAGGGCATCTCCCTGCAGTTCGAACAGCCCGACGGGTCAGAACTGCACGTGTTTGCCCCACCCCCGGGGCGACGGCGCTCTAGGGCAGTGCGCCGACGGAGGCAAGCGCCAGGCGAATGAGTCGGTCGTGACCACTCGTCATCTCGCGCCGCACCTGCTCGCTCACCGCCTCGCTGGGTGAATACCATGCCAGGTCGAGTGCCGATTGCGAGGGCTGACAGTCACCCGACACGGGCACCACGAACGCAAGGCTCACGGCGTGCTGGCGCGGGTCGTGAAACCCGGAGATTGACGGATCCGGGAAATACTCCACCACGGTGAACGGGGCGGGTTCGGGTGGAATCTTGGGGAGTGCGAGCGGGCCGAGATCCTTTTCGAGGTGCCGCAACAGCGCTTCACGAATGCGCTCGTTCAACAGCACCCGCCCCGACACCACCGTGCGCGAGATCGTGCCGTCAGGCGCCTGACGCAGCAGCATGCCGACGTGGGTGACGTTTCCCATGTCGTCGATGCGCACGGGAACGGCGTCGACATACACGAGCGGCACCTGACCGCGCACGGCGTCAAGTTGGCGTGGGTCGAGCCAGTTGGTGCGGGTGTCGATGTGGTCGGTCATGGGCTCGTTCGGCGGTGGATGTTGCGGTGGCGTGTCGGCGGGTCGCGCACGACGACCTAGTCTTCGCGCATGACTCGCTCAGAGAAACTACTCGCTGCGTTCCTGCTTGGTGCGGGCATCATGCACTTCGTCAACCCCGAGTTCTTCGACGCCATCGTTCCGCCATGGGCCCCGGGCTCGGAGCGGTTCGCCACATATGCCAGTGGTGTCGCCGAGGTGCTCGTCGGGCTCGGCATCGTGTTCGCACGCACCCGCCGATTGGCGCTGTGGTCGGCTGCCGTACTGTTCGTGGCGGTGTTCCCCGCCAACCTCTACATGGCGTGGGATTGGCGCAACCGCGAACTCAGCGAACGCCTCGTTGCCTACGGCCGCCTACCGCTGCAGGTGCCGATGGTGTGGTGGGCGGTCGCGGCCGCCCGCAAACGTCAGAGCTTCGAGACGTCGACCGTCGGGGGCAGCAACACCTGATCGATCACGTGGATGACGCCATTCGACGCTTCCACGTCGGCAAGCACCACGGTGGCCCCGTTCACTTTGATGCCGTTGCCCACCGTGAGTTCGATGTTCGAGCCTTCGACGGTCGGGGCAGCCCCTGAGGCCACCTCGGCTGAGGTCACCTTGCCTGCCACCACGTGATAGGTGAGGATTGCCACCAACACGTCGCGGTTCTCTTTGAGCAACAACTTGTCGAGTAGTCCGCTCGGCAGCGCGGCGAATGCGTCGTCGGTCGGGGCAAACACGGTGAACGGCCCGGCACCTTGCAACGTCTCTACCAAGCCGGCGGCGGTCACCGCTTGCACGAGCGTGGAGAATCCGTCGGTGGTGCTGGCCACCTGCACGATGTCACCGGGCATCGGCTCGACCACGCCGAGCGTGGTGGTCGTGGCAATGGTGGTGGCGGTGTCTGAGGTGGCGTCGTCACTGCACGCAACGAGCGTTGTTGCCAGTATCACGGCACCGAGTGCCATCAGTCGAGTGGTTCGAGAGGACGGTGTTCGTGATGCGGTCATGACCTTTGACTGTACTTCAGGTGTTACCGGGTGGCCCTGACTCACGATCCGAACGGCAGAGACACAGGCTGGTCAACGAAGTGCACCACGAGATCGCCGGTGAACACGTCGGTTGCGATGATCTTGATTCGCGACCCGTCGGCTCGCTCGAGGAAGAGTCCGCCGCTTGCAGGGTCGGTGACGATCGTGACCTCGGTGCCAGAAAGCAATCGGATCTTCTGGCCGACCCCGTCGGCCAATTCGGCAAAGGCGAGTCTGGCGTTTGAGGCGTGCGCCCGAAGTAGCAGCAGGTTGTAGCGGGATGGCGAGTTGAGATCAGCAAGGCTTCGTTGCTGTGATGCCAATGCCGTGGCAAGGGCGGTGTCGAGCGGAACGAAGAGGGTTCCGACCGTGGCCCGCAGACCCTCGCGTTCGCGGATGAACAACGTGAGTAGTTCTGACGCGTAGTTGAACCGCTCGGCCACCACATTGAGGTCAGCCGTTTCAACAGGCGGCGACGACACCTGCACCGTC
Source organism: Actinomycetota bacterium (assembly GCA_046074785.1). GTDB lineage: Bacteria > Actinomycetota > Acidimicrobiia > Acidimicrobiales > Ilumatobacteraceae > F1-60-MAGs027. The sequence goes on along the minus strand of JBJTOX010000093.1, from coordinate 2,820 downwards.
ACGCTTGCCGCCGAGGGCTCCCCGCGGTTTCCATCCTCTGGTGCATCGCATCCGAAGAGCGATAGCGCTGCCACGAGGGCGACTGCCACGTTCAACTTCGGTCGATGTGACCGCCTCACGCTGCTGGCGGTGTCCTTGGTTGTGAATTCGCCGGAACGAATCAGCCGTTGCTCAGTGAGTACAGCAACCTATTGGGGCTGCTCCTACCCGCAGATGTGACCTTGTTGAGAGTTGCACGACTCGTGATGGTGGAAATTACCGTGCTCACCGAAGCAGTGGGTGTTTCTTGCAGGATCAGTGCGGCGACTCCGGCCACGTGTGGCGATGCCATCGATGTGCCTGAGATCGTGATCGTCGCCATATTCGATGTATGCCACGCTGAGGTGATTGACGACCCCGGTGCGAAGATATCGAGGCATTTTCCAAAGTTCGAGTAACTCGCTCGAGCATCAGTGCTGGTGGTTGCGCCAACCGTTAGAGCGTTGGCTGCACGAGCAGGAGAGAAGTTGCAGGCGTCGCGATTCGAGTTTCCTGCTGCTACCGCGACGACCACACCGTCGCTGATCATGCGTTGCACCGCAGCGTCAACAGCGCTACTTGCACCGCCACCAAGACTCATGTTGGCGACAGCTGGTCTATTGGTGTGATTCGAAACGACCCAGTCCATGCCGCCAATAACGCCCGACCAAGTACCTGAACCAGAACAGTTCAGCACTCGCACGGGAATGAGCGTTACTGACTTAGCGACGCCGTACGTCGTTCCGCCGACCGTACCCGCCACGTGAGTTCCGTGGCCATCGCAATCTTCGGTTCCCCCACCGTCAGCGATGGCGGTATATCCGGCGGCCATGCGACCACTGAATTCCGTGTGACCAGAGAGGATTCCCGTGTCAATGATGTAGGCATCAACGCCAGACCCTGAAAAATTGTCGGTATACGTTCCAGATAGGGGGAGATCTCGCTGGTCGATGCGGTCGAGACCCCATGTGGCACCTGATTGAGTGCCCTGGGTCGTAACTTCGCCGTCGGCTTCGATCAACTCGATGCCAGGGCGATTCTTCAGACCATTCAACGCCGCCTCGGGCAGTGAGACCGCCACGCCGTTGAACACGTTTTCGTAGGTGAAGAAGATCCGTCCGCCCAGCCCGGCAATCGCCGCTCGCTCCGCTGCGGGGTTGCCGCGATCGGAGAAGACGATGATGTAGTCCTTGCGGGCCTCATCGTTCGACGCTGACACCTGTGTAGGTAGCCAGGTTGCGATGGTGCCGGCAATGACTGCCAGTGCTATGCGGACGGATCTCATTTCACATACTCCTTTAATTCAGTCTGGTGATGTTACTACGGTGCGGTCGGGCAACGCGTGGCGCGTGCATTGTTGAGATCGTCGAAGATCGTCTTGTAGGCAATTCTTCGATTGATCAACGCCACATCAAGGCCACCGTCAACTGAGCTCGTGCCCGTTGCTGTCAGCACGGCCAAGATGTCGTGGACCTTCCAGCACTTCGCCACACCGTCTTGAGGGTCGCGGAACAACACATGTTGATTTGCAAACTGCTTGCCAATCGTGTCGCCACTCACCATGTAATTCGTCAGTGGCTTACCGTCGCGAATCGCGTTGTTCGCTGATGCCAGTGCCTGAGCACGGAACATCGTCTGGCATGTCTTGCCACCAGCGTTGACGCCACCGCTGTTGCAGTTGGCGTTGGTCATGTAGGTGCGCACTGCCGAATCATCTCGGAAGTCGGGCAAGCCGTATGTCGACGAGATTCCAGTTCCCAGGGCATTGTGCCAAGCAGGCGCCCAACCAGGCTTGTTTGTGCGCCATTGTCCCTTGTTCTTCACCACTTGGGTTCCGCCGGCTTTGTTGCCGTAGTAACCGATGGTGAAGGCCGGAACCGAGTTCGGGCACGTGACGGTTGTGGTGACGGAATCGGTTGCAAGTCCCTCATCGGTACTGCCATCGAGCGTCGCAGTGTTCACGATTTCTTGACCGCAGCCGTTTCCGTTATTCCACTGCCAATTCAGTGTGTAGCTCATCGCAAACGTCTTGTTGTCGGTTGACGTCAACGTCGTTCCACTTTGGGTGCCATTGACAATGCCGACGGCGCCAATGCCATCCGTGTCGTCCGTGATCGTGGCCGATGCATTGACATCGTCGCCTTCCTCGTAATCGGTTGCGGTGCCCCACTTCTTGGAGCTATCACTTCCGGTCACTTCGGCAGCTCCGTAGGCACTCCCGCTCCACGCGAGTTCGTACGAAACGTTCGCCAAGCCGTCCTTTGCCTCGATCCCAGCTTCGTCAACAACCGTGCAGGTGAATGAATACGTGCCCGCGGTTGTCTCCGTTCCAATCACGCACTCATCGAGCCCATCAAGCGTCAGCGCAGCCTCTGCATCTGCTGCAGTCGGGATGCTGGTCGCTGGATCAAGAGCCAACGTCAACGTGCCGGTCACCTTTTGGGTGCCTTCCACCACCGAGAAATTCGCTTCCGTTCCGGCGGCGCGTGTTGCCGTCACCGTGTATTTGGGCTGCCACGTGTTCGAATCGAACTCGACGAAACTCTTGTCGAGCGTCCACGAATAGGTGGTGTCCCAGGTGTGTGTGTAGCCAGGGTTGTGAGTTGTGCTCAACACCAGAACAGGGCAGGTCATTTCATCTTCCGTTGTCTCTGAATCGAGTGACTCGTCAGCTCCCGTGTCTACGCCGAACACCTCAGCAGTGTTCGCGATCGTCGGGCATTCGTCACTCAATTTGAGCGACGCAAGCCACGCAAGGTCATAGGTGAGCACAATCGTGGTGTCAGAGCTGTCGGTGGTGAT
>JBJTOX010000092.1:0-4262 GCA_046074785.1 Actinomycetota bacterium | reverse complement strand
TGCCCGAGCCTCCCTACCGTGAAGAGGGGCGTTCAGCTAGCGCTGAGGGCCCACCAAGACCCCGTAGCTCAATTGGGAGAGCAACGGACTTCTAATCCGTAGGTTGCAGGTTCGATTCCTGCCGGGGTCGCATTCACTGCGTGAGCTGCAAGCCCATGATTCGTGGAGCGAGGTAACTTCCGAGAGAGGCTCCTCGTGTCGAAACTGTTACGAACGGCCAAGCATCGCCGACTCAGCGTCTGGCTTCTCGTCTTTGTGTTTGCGGCCGGGTCCCTCATCCTTGTCCCAAGTCACGTCAACCGACTACCAGTAGTTAGGGCTGCAACGGTGACAACGGGGCTCCAGCTCTGGCTTGATGCCGCATCAGATTCGTCCTTTTCGGGCAGTGGTACACAGTGGTCTGACATCTCAGGAAATGGAAGACATGCGACAGTCGTTGGTTCGCCATCGCTGGTAAGTCCATCTGCCTCGGCCCCCAGATCGTTGGCTACAAGCGCGGGAAAATACGCGACGCTGCACGGATTTAGTCCGAATTTTTCGGGCGGCTTCACCCTTCAAGCAACGGTCAATTTCGGAGCCCTTACCAACTGGGAGCGAATCATTGATTTTGGGAAGTCCGATGGCTCCCTGCCATTTTGGGGCAGCGCCGACACCAGCGACAACGTTCTCTGGGGGCGATTCGCAAACGAGGATCGTATTGCCCTTGAAATCTGGAACGGTGGTGCGTCTCTCGGGTACTGCAAGTCAACTACGGGAATTGCAAATGAGGTCGCGAATTACGCGGTGACTATCGACGTTGATGGGATTTGCAAGATCTTCAAGAACGGAGTCGATATCACGCTCAGTGGTCCGGGAACGGGCTCGACGATTGACTTCGCTGGGATGCCTCTAAACGTCGTTCGCGACTCTAACTATGTGGGTCGAAGCAACTGGAACATTGATCCTGACTTTGATGGCAACTTGCGATCACTTCTGATTTATTCGAGGGCACTCTCGCAGGCGGAGATTCAAGGCAACTACCTCGCCGAGAGAACTTTCGCCGTCACCTACGACGGAAACGGGAACACTGCAGGTTCCGTGCCATCGTCAACAAACTACGTCGTCACGAATTTTTCAACAAGCGGTACGCCGGTGAACGTTGCTTCAAATACAGGAGCGCTGACACGGACCGGATTCTCTTTTGCTGGCTGGTCGACCAACTCTGATGGCAGTGGTTCGACGTACGCGGCGGATGGAAGCTCAACTTATGCCACGGCTGCCCCAGTCACGTTGTACGCCAGATGGAATGAGGCAAGTTATTCGGTGCTGTATAGCGGAAACGGCAGTACCGGTGGCACCGTACCGTCATCGTCGATCGGGTGGTACAACTCCGTTCATCAAGTTGCAATTAACGCGGGAGGGCTGATTCGTTCTGGGTACTCGTTCGGTGGATGGAATACTGCGCAAGACGGGTCGGGCACGCAATATGAAGCCGGCAACTCATCATTTCGTCTCTACTCGAACGTCACGCTCTACGCCGTGTGGATTCCAAATCGTATTCAGGTGACTTACGACGCTGGTGCAGCCAGTCCCTTGGTTGCCGGAAGTACCACAACTGGTGGGACGATTTTGGCTCCTTCAATAACGCCAACCCGAGTGGGGTACCGATTCGACGGATGGACTCTGCCTGGATCGCCCGAGAGTCTGATTGTGTTTCCGTGGACACACGGTCAGCTTGGTGACTTCACACTGATCGGGCGATGGACTGTCAATCGCTACGTAGTCACATACGACGGGAACGGCAACGACTCAGGGTCTACGCCCGCAGACGGGTTTGGAGAGCACTTTTCCCGATACGTGGTGCAGGGGAACATAGGGTCACTTGCTCGTGAGAGCCATGTGTTCGGTGGCTGGAACTCGAGACCTGACGGATTGGGGACAAACTTTACGGGAGGCACGAGTTCGTTTGTCCTTGAATCGAACACCACACTGTTTGCACAATGGACAAGGGACGAGGCGCAGCGAATTCGGATATGTCACGCTACGAATAGCAAGAATTCGCCATTTGAGTTGATTGAGGTCTCCGTCAACGGATTGTCTGGACATGGAGCGCATGCAGATGATCGACTTCCGAATCCAGATGGATCCTGTGGCGATGGAGTCCGCCGTGTCAAGGCCGAAATCGGGGCAACCAAAATCACGATCTGCCACGCGACCCGTGACCCGCGAGAACCCTACGTGGTCCTGACCGTTGACTTTTCGGCTCTGGCTCGCCACGCTGAACACGGTGACGATGTAATCCCAGCCCCAGAGAACGGATGTAGCTACCAGGCCATCAAGAGGGCCACCGAAGAGCGCAATTTGGCAAAGCGGATTGAGTACTCGCGCGCGAACCTCACGATTTGTCATGCGACAGGGAGTGCGGCACGTCCCTACGATGCAATCACTCTGGGTGTGGAGGGACTCGCTGGGCACTCGCTTCATGCAGACGATCTCATTCCCTCACCAGAGGGCGGCTGTCCCCAGCGCGTACCTCGCGAAGGTCAATCAACTCCTATCAAGAACGGCAAGATTCGAATCTGCAGAGCGACGGACGCGCTCGCAACCGAGTATCGCGAACTATTCATCGATCTCGATGTCATTGCGTCATACGCACGGCGAAATCCACTCGATGTGATACCGGCGCCCGAGGGGGGCTGTGGCAAGAAATCAATCGAGCAGAAGTTCCAGAAGCTGGACATCAGAGAGCCGGAGGAGTTTGAGATATGTCATGCGACGGGAGACCCGACGCGCCCCTATGTGGCTATGCGAGTTCGGCGAGACGAAATTGACGGACATGAAGACCACGATGCGGACATCGTGCCCGCACCAACCGCTGGTTGTAGCTGCTCGGCAATCGACCAAACTTTCCGCAACGCCCTTGATCTTCGTGCGCCGATCACACGAGCTCAAAATCGATTGAATGAGCTACGTAACGACTCACTTCATTCGGATTTGCATCAGCTCGTCTCTGTGAATGGCAAGAGATCCAATAACGGTGGTTCGGTGACTCTTCTCCCCGACAATGACGCGCCTCGACTCCAGCTTCTCGAAGCAGCCGCGATCGACCCGAGTATCAAGGTGTCGCTCTCTGCTACCGGCTCCGATTACAACAAACCGGTCACCTGGCAGCAGGAGGGCTTCGGTGATTTTTGTTGGAAGATTGAGCCGTTCTCAAGCAGCGACTACCGGTACACGCTCCCATTGCCGAGCAATCCACCAGATTCACGGCTCCGTGGATCGCCGTACAGTGCCGTAATTGTCAAAGCGGGCTCCATTAGGGACTCTGATCCGGATTTCCAAGTCAACACGGTGTTCCTCGCTCCAAGCGGGGGTAGCGATGTCTTTGCGGATGTCAATCGCAATGGAATCTCGGATCCGGGTGGTCAGGGAGGCGGTTTGCTCGGAGACAAGTCAATTAGTCACATCATTCTTTGCGTTGGCGCCAGCGACTATGAAGAGATTTCTTCCACAACGACAACAATCACTCCGGCAACCGACGGAGTCACGACCACATCGGTCGCGGCCACCCAACAGAACGCTTGCCCGGTGCCCACAGAGTCGACGACGACGACGGTGGGTGGTGTGTCGTCGACATCTGTGGTGGGTGGTGTGACGACGACGGTGGGTGGTGTGTCGTCGACATCTGTGGTGGGTGGTGTGACGACCACAGTTGTCCCCAAGGAGCGGCTGCCACTCACGTTCGACGTAACACCACCCAAGAGCCAGGATGGCCCGAAGAAGGTCGAAATCTATGCGGTGATCAGTTCGGGAAGTGAGATGGAGCGTCTGCTGCTTTCGGTCGACCTCGAGACATTTGAGGTCAAGCCCGTGTGGGCACCGACCACACTCGAGGCTCTGCCAGAGACTGGTTCGATGCGCTGGACGGCATCGGAGAAGGTGGGTTGGTGGTTCGTTATCGCGGGATTAACGGCATTCGTTTATCTCTTGCGGCCTCGTCGGCGACGGAGTGAGAAATCAGAATCGTGACTGAGAGCCGTGCAAGGCCACGAGCCATTGCGATATCGGACGAATCGATAGGGCGAAGAACTCACGGTCATCCATGGTTCGTGCGTAACAACGCCTTAGTCTAAAACGTCCGTCTGAAGGAAGGGAAGTAGTGAAGAAGTTCAAAAAGGGCGACACCGTCATTTACCCCCAGCATGGTGCCTGCACCGTAAAGGCGATCAAACGTATGCGTGCGTTCGATGTCGTACAGGACTACCTCATCCTCGAAACCGTCA
>JBJTOX010000091.1:0-9583 GCA_046074785.1 Actinomycetota bacterium | reverse complement strand
CGTCGGACCACTGCGCATTCGCAAGGATGCAGCCGAGGTCGACGCACTCGCCGCCGCAGGAGCAGCCGCCGATCGAGTCGCCGGGCAATTGCAGCGTGGCGAGATCTCACTTGTCGGGCGCACTGAAGCCCAGGTGTCAGCCGACATCTCGACGCGACTACTCGATGCAGGACACGACGTGGTGAACTTTGCGATCGTGGCCGCAGGAGCGAACGCAGCCAGCCCGCACCATCACCCGGGTTCGCGCGTGATCAAGAAGGGCGACATCGTGCTCTGCGACTTTGGGGGCACCATGAACGGCTACTGCAGCGACATCACGCGTTGCGTGCACATCGGCCAACCTTCAACGGAGATCGTTCGAGCGTGGGACGACCTGCGACGAGCGCAAGAGGCTGGTGTCGCCGCAGGGCGAATCGGGGAGTCGTGCGAGAGCGTCGATGCCGCCGCTCGATCGGTGCTTGCTACCGCAGGCTGGGGTGACTATTTCATTCATCGCACCGGACACGGCATCGGGATGGAAGCCCACGAAGAGCCGTACATGGTGAGTGGTAACTCGCTTCCGATTGCAAATGGTCATGCGTTCAGCGTGGAGCCCGGCATCTATGTGTCGGGCAAATGGGGCATGCGGTTGGAAGACATCGTGGTGGCAACCGATGCGGGCCCTCGGCGCATGAACTCGGCGGCTCGCGATCTGATCGTGTTGTGAGCAGCCCGGCATCCGACATGTCGCAAGAATTCATCTACACGGTTGTGGTGCCGCAATGAAGCTCGACGCCGCGACCGTGATGTTGCAGTGGGCAAGTGGCGGAATGTTGTTCTTGTGGTTCACTATGCGTTCGGGCGAGATTTCCGTCGGATACGGGAAATTGTTGCGTGGCGTATATGCCGCACTCGCACTCATTGGCACGATCTTGGGCTTTGCGTTCGGATCGATCCTGGGGCGAGAAGTTTCGGCGATCGTTCTGGTGGTGCTCGCCGTTGTTTCGTTTGCTCGCCGTGACAACACGATCGACCTGTTGGCTGCCGGTATCGGGCTAATCGGCGTGGTATTCGCCACTCTCGGTACCGATCACCCTGATGATGCGTTGTGGTTGTTGCGACTGCTCGTTGGGGCCGTGTTCCTTGGTGCGGTGAGCGACGCGATGCTGTTGGGTCACTGGTACCTGGTGCAACCCGGAATGCCGCGCAAGTTACTCAATCAACTGACGAACGTTCTGCTCGTGGTGTGGCCCATTGAAGTGATGGTGTTCTTGCTGCCCGTCGGCATGATCAGTGTGCTCAACGGCACCGTCGACGACGGTTGGAACGGTGTGCTCGGTTGGTTCTGGCTTGCGTGCGCTTTACTCACCGGGGTGTTGGCATGGTTCACACGTGCCGCATTGCGCGAGCGCAGTTATTCCGCGGTGATGGCCGCAACAGGACTCAGTTATCTCGCCATCTTGACGGGCTTCGGCACCGACCTGATTGCTCGCGCACTGTTGATGGTCTAACTCGCGGTATTCTGCGCCGTCAGACGCGCGGCGCAACGAGCGGCCAGGGCCGCGAACGCTCGAAAGCCAGTGCGAGTTCGAGCAACAGCGGCTCAGTGAAGTGTCTCGACATGACCTGTAGTCCGACCGGCAGACCGTCAACCATGCCGGCTGGTATCGAGATGCCGGGATTGCCATAAACATTGGCGGGGAACGTGAGCACGCCGTTGTTGCCTGCACCAGCGACGACGCCACCGAACGTATCGGGGAGCGGGCCTTCGGCATTGAAGGCAACGTCGGGATTGCTGGCCGTGATGACGACATCAACTTCGTCGAAGATCTCGGTCATGCGACGGTTGAGTTCGACGCGACGCATCTCGAACTTTCCGCGGGCCTCAGTGCCGTACAAACTGCCCGCACGTTCGAGTCCGTATCGAATCTCGGGCGTCAACATGTCGGCACATGCCGGCCAGTGATCACGCAATTCAAAAGCCAAGGCGGCCATACCGGAGATCGACCACGCTGCACCGAGGCGCGGTAGCGAGGTATCGACCCCGTCAACGCGTCGCAGGCCCGCAATCTTGATGAGGTGGGCTGCTGCATCCTCGAGCACCGACCACATCGCCGGTGAAACGACGGCCGAACCCCAATCGCTTACCACCGCCGCACGCAGACCTCGTGTTGGTACCGTGCCGAGTCCTGCTTCCCATCCCTCGACTCGCGGCAAGCTGAGCGAATCGTTGCCTTCGTGTCCGTTGCATACGTCGAACCAGCGCGCAGTATCGCGAACACTTCGCGAGAGACAACCGACCACCGTGGTGAGATTGCCGTGCGGCGCACCGGGTCCACGAGGAATTCGTCCATAGGTGGCCTTCAGACCCACCAGGCCCGTGAAGCCCGCTGGGATACGAATCGATCCGCCGCCGTCACCACCGGTTGCAATGGTGACGAGTCCACCGGCAACTGCCGCTGCACTGCCACCCGAGGACCCACCAGGTGTGCGACCGTGTTTCCACGGATTGTGCGTGGCACCGTGCAACAACGTTCGTGTGACGTTGACACCACCGAACTCGCTGGCGGTGGTTTGTCCGACGAGAACGGCGCCGGCCTTCGATGCTCGCTTCAGCATCGTGTCGGTGGTGGTTGCAACGCGGTCTTTGAAGACGAGACTTGCATCGGTATCGGGCCAGCCCGTGTTGCGTTCGAGTTCCTTCACGCCGAGTGGAATGCCACCGAACGGCAGCGTGACGTCGGCTCTGCTCGCTGCGGCGAGTGCTCGATCGCGGTCGAGGAAACAAAATGCGTTGAGGTTGCTCCGGTCAATCGCGTCGTAGGTGGCTTGTAACTCCTCGACGGGGGACCGTTCACCTCGACGGAATGCTTCGACGAGCGAGATTGCGTCACCTTGCCACGGAACGTCGCCCACGCCCCAAGCGTACGACGCGCCCATCATTAGCCTGCAGTCGATGGATTCCCGTGCGTTCCTCGGATTGAAACAGGAATCTCATCGAAGTTTCTCGCTCGAAGTAGTGCCGCGATTGGCAACGAGTGGCAGTTTCCTCTTCGGCGGCGCCGGTCTCGGTGCTGGAATCGCCGCGCTCGAAACGGTGACACGACGGCCGTGCACATGGGCGACTGCCCAATACCTCTCTTATGCGCGACTCGGCGAACGTCTCGACATCGACGTCACCGTTGCGGTGGAAGGCAGCAGCGTTACTCAGGCTCGTGCGGTCTGCCGTGTCGGTGACCGCGAAGTGTTGACCGTGAACGCCGCACTCGGAGATCGAGCGTTCGATGCCAGCGGTCAATTCGTGCAGATGCCGAACGCCGTGCCACCCGACCAATCTCGACCGCGCACGTTGCGCGCCGCACATGCCAACTCCATCATGGAAGCGCTCGACATGCGGATCGCAAAAGGTCGTGACCTCGACGAGCTGGATGGCACGCCGAGCGATGGACGCACCATCATGTGGGTGCGGATCAAGTCGCTGGTGGATGGCATCGACTCGCCGGCACTCGGCATTCTCGGCGATTTCGTGCCGATGGCCTCGGGTCAGGCGGTGGGTCTGCGGGCCGGAGGCAACAGTCTCGACAACACGATTCGATTCTCGCGATTCGTGCCCACCGACTGGGTGCTGCTCGACATTCAAATCGAGTCGGTCCAGCGTGGATTCGCACACGGCACGATCCAGATGTTCGCGCAAGACGGCACCTTGCTGGCCACCGCCAGTCAAAGTTGCATTGCCCGAAAGTGGAAGACTTAGTCCGTGCAACGCCGCGACGGAATGACCGTGCCGCTTCCCGGGCACCTGCATGCGCATGAGAAGCAACTCCACCAGCTCGCCGATCTCGGCTACACCGACATCTGGTCGGCCGAAGCGGATGCGTCAGACGCATTCACCCCGCTGGCATTGGCGGCCGCGTGGGAACCCCGGCTCCGACTCGGAACGGCGATCGTGCCGGCATATACGCGTAGCCCCGCTTTGTTCGCTCAGAGCGTCGCGTCATTGGCCGATGCCGCACCCGGGCGATTCGCCATCGGCGTCGGTTCGTCGAGCAACGTCATCGTCGAGCGGTGGAACGGCATTCCGTTCGTTGAGCCGTACAAAAAGACGCGAGACGTCGTGCGGTTCTTGCGCGACGCATTGACGGGCGAGAAGATTTCAAAACAGTACGACACGTTCAAAGTCGACGGGTTTCGCCTGGGGGTGCGACCGGAGGTGAAGCCGCCGATACTCGTTGCCGCTCTACGTGAGGGAATGCTGCGTCTCGCTGGCCGCGAGGCCGATGGGGCGATCATCAACTGGCTGTCGGCTGATGACGTGCGCACCGTAACAAAGGTGGTGCACGACTCGGCACGCAAGGCCGACCAAGACCCGGCGACCAAGGAGATCGTCGCGCGCATCTTCGTGTGCCCGAGCGAGAATGCCGATGTGGTGCGCGCCGGTGCGCGATTCGCCATTGCGGCGTACCTCAACGTGCCGGTGTACGCCGAGTTTCATCGATGGCTCGGTCGTGGTGATGCTCTGCAGGGCATGTGGGACGCGTGGAAGGCCGGTGACCGCAAGGCAGCGTTGGCGGCGATTCCCGACTCGGTCGTCGACGACTTGGTGGTGCACGGTTCGCCCGCCGACTGTCGGGCGAAGATCGACCGCTATTTCCAAAACGGAGTGAATACGTCGTCGCTTGCAATCCTGGCGTTCGACCCTGCGGTCGATTTCTGGACCGCCGTCGAATCGTTGGCGCCATCGGCAACGTGACGGCCCCGCTCGACCCGGACGCGGCGGCAACTGCCAAGGGCGAGGCCGAGGAGCAGGCGCGCGCTCAACGGAGTTTTGGCTGGCAGTTACTCTGGCGAACGCTCACCGAACAGAAGCGCGCTCTCGTGCTCGGTGTCGCCATCGGAGTCACATGGACGGCGGCAAAGGTTGCCGTGCCGCAGTTGACCAAGGTGGCAATCGACAACGGCATCGAGAGAAACGGGCCGTTGATTGCCTGGTCGTCGTTCATTGCATTGGCGGGGCTCGCGACGGGGCTCTTGACGGCCGGTCGTCGTTACCTCGCGTTTCGTGAGAGTCGTTGGACTGAGACCGTGCTCCGTGAGCGCATCTACGCACACATTCAGCGCTTGCACGTCGGATTTCATGATCGCACCCAAACCGGGCAGCTGATGAGCCGCGCTTCGAGCGACCTGCAGCAAGTGCAGCAGTTCGTGGTGATGATTCCCATCACTCTGAGCAACGTGGCGCAGCTCGTTGCCGTGACCATCATTCTTTCGGTCACCGACTGGCGCCTGGCCGTGGTGGCACTTGCACCGTTGCCGTTCATCAACGTGGCATCGCGAAGATTCTCGTCACGAATTCATCCGGCCGTGCTCGCGGTACAGAACGAGCAGGCGCAATTGGCGAGTGTCGTAGAGGAAAGCGTGTCGGGTGTTCGCGTGGTGAAGGGACTCGGCACTGAGCGCGTGCAATTCGAGAAATTGCGCAAGGAAGCCGACGACATCCGTCAGGTGTCGTTGAAGGCGGCGGGAATCCGGAGCCGCTTCTTGCCGGCAATCGACCTGTTGCCATCGCTCGGCTTGATCGCCGTACTCGGCTACGGCGGGCACCGCGTGGTGAACGGAGACATGACCATCGGCGATCTGGTGGCATTCAACGTGTATCTCACGATGCTGGTCTGGCCATTGCGCAACATCGGAATGATGGTTGCCCTGGGGCAACGAGCAGCAGCGGCGTTGGTGCGCGTGCACGAGGTGCTGTCCACCGAACCTGAGGTGCGAACTCCCGATCGACCGAAGGTGCTTCCCGTGCGTGATGCAAGTGCGCGCGTCGGTGCCGTTCAATTCGAGGACGTGCACTTCGGCTACGGGGAAGACCACCCGATCTTGAAGGGCCTCAGCCTTTCGATAGCGCCAGGGGAGTCGGTTGCCCTTGTCGGCGCAACCGGCTCGGGGAAGAGCACCATCGTGCGCTTGTTGTTGCGGTTCTACGACGTCGCACAGGGGCGAATCACGTTGGATGGCATCGACGTGCGTCGCTTGAACGTGCAGGAGCTGCGTCGCAACGTTGGTGTGGTGTTCGAAGAGACGTTCCTCTTCAACGACACGGTGCGAAACAACATCGCTTTCGCCAAACCGGACGCGGATACGGCGACCATCGAGCGCGCCGCCCGACTGGCCGGCGCACATGAATTCATCCTCCGATTGCCCGAGGGCTACGACACGCCGATCGGCGAGCGGGGATTCTCGTTGAGCGGTGGTCAGCGTCAGCGAGTTGCAATCGCGCGAGCGATCGTCGCCGATCCGAGGGTGCTCGTCCTCGACGATGCAACGAGCGCGGTCGATCCGACCAAAGAACACGAGATTCGTGATGCGATGCGCACGGTGATGGCGGGCCGAACGACGGTCGTGATCGCGCATCGCCCGGGCACCATCGCGCTGGCTGATCGCATCGTGTTGATCGACGAGGGTCGGGTCGTTGCCTCGGGACAACATCGTGAACTGTTGGAGTCGAGTGAGCGATATCGCGAAGTGCTCGCAGCGTGGGCAACTCGTGACGACGAGTCAACGGTGACCGAAGATGTTTCGCGTACCGACGACGTGCCCGTCGCGGGAGGCAACTGAATGTTCCATATGGGAGGCGCGGTCTCGCCCGAAGACCAGCTCGACAAGACACAGACGAGAACCGTGATGCGCCGTGTGTTGCGCATGGCGGCCCCGTTCAAGCGCACCGCATACGCGGCTCTCGGCTGTGTGGTGGTGACGACGAGTGCGACGCTCGCGGCCCCGATATTGGTGCGCCACGGCATTGACTCGGGAATCCGGGCGCGCGACCTCTTTGAATTGAATCTCTCCGTCGGCCTGTATCTCGCGATCACTGCACTCGCGTACATGTTCGGCCGCATGCAATACGTGTTTCTCAACCGCACCGGTGAGGCCTTCCTTCGTGAGTTGCGTCTGAAGGTGTTTGCGGCGATGCAACGCCAGTCGATGGAGTTCTACGACCGCAACAAGGCCGGAGTGCTCGTTGCACGAATGACCGCGGATATCGAGACCATGGGTGAGCTCATTCAGTGGGGATTGCTGCAATTTCTGGCGAGCGGTTTTCTCGTCGTGCTGGCCTTCGTGGTGCTGTTCTCGCTCTCGTGGCAGCTCACCCTCGTGGTGCTGATCGTGTTTCCAGTCATCGTCGTGGCCTCGGTGAAGTTTCAACGCGACTCGAACACGGCCTACCTCACCGTGCGCGAACGTGTCGGCCAGAACCTCGGAACATTGCAGGAGGGAATCGCAGCCGTTCGCGTGATCCAGGCGTATGCACAAGAGGAACACCAGATCAAGCGATTCGAGCGGTCGAATCGCTCGCTCTTCGACAGTCATGTGCGCAGCATTCGCATAAGTACGTGGTACTTCGGATTGGTCGAATTCTCGGGCGTGATCGCCACGTCGCTCGTCGTGGGAATCGGTGGTTGGCTCGTCCACCGCGACACGGTGTCGCTTGGCACGGTCGTTGCCTTCATTCTCTTGTTGTCGAGCCTGTTCGATCCGGTGCAACAGTTGTCGCAGCTCTATAACGGTGTGCAGTCTGCGGCGGCGGCACTGCACAAGTTGTTCGCAATCCTCGATGCGACACCCGAGGTGGACGAGTCTCCTGACGCCACGTCGCTGCCCACGCGTGGTGACTTGGCGGTCAATCATGTGACGTTCAGATATGCGAGTGGTTCGTCGCCGGCGCTCGAAGAAGTTGACCTCGTGGTGCGAGACGGTGAGCGAATTGCTCTGGTTGGGCCGACCGGTGCCGGAAAGAGCACGCTCGCCAAGTTGATGGCTCGGCTGTATGACCCCTCGCTGGGCACCGTCACCTATGGCGGAATGGACCTACGTCTTTCTACGCACGCCAGTTTGCGTGAGCGCATCGTCGTGGTGCCGCAAGAAGGATTCCTCTTCAACGGCACGATTCGCGACAACGTCCGACTGGCTCGAATCGAGTCGACCGACGAACAAGTCGAAGCAGCATTGCAACGACTCGGCGTGTTTGAACACTTCGACCGTCTGCCAGAAGGTCTCGATACCGAGGTGCGCGAGCGCGGCACACGGCTGTCGGCCGGTGAACGACAGCTCGTCGCACTTGGTCGTGCGGCACTCGTCGACCCCGCGGTGCTCGTGCTCGACGAGGCGACATCGAACCTCGACCCGGGAACCGAAGCCGAAGTCGAGGCGGCGCTCGAGAAATTGATGCAGGGGCGCACCACGATCGTGGTGGCGCACCGATTGACCACCGTGCAGCGTGCCGACCGTATCTTCGTGGTCGACAAGTCGCGGATCGCCGAGGTGGGAACGCACAACGAACTCCTCGCCCTCGGCGGCAAGTACGCAGCCCTCGCTCGCGCGTGGGAAAGATCGCACGCGATCTAACGCGCGACGAAATACTTTGCGCGCGGGTGATGGCAAATGATCGCTGACGTCGTCTGCTCGGGCTGGTACTGCCAGCCGGTTTCTTCGCTGACGGTGATTCCGATTCGTCCGGCTTCGAGCAATTCGCCGACCTTGGCGTTGTCTTCGAGGTCGGGGCAAGCCGGATAGCCCCATGAATAGCGGCCGCCGCGATACTGCTGACGGAAAAGCCCGTGCAGTGTCGGGCCATCCTCGTTGACGAAACCCCACTCCGTGCGGATTCGGTGATGCCAGTATTCGGCGAGCGCCTCGGCCATCTCGACGCCCAGACCGTGCACGACCAGATACCTCTGGTACTCGTTCTTTGCAAAGAGCTCGGCGGCGGCTTCGCTGACCTTTGCCCCCATCGTCACGATGTGAAACGCGGCGTAGTCGACTTCACCACTCTCTACCGGTCGGAAGAAGTCGGCGATGCAGAGATATGGCGCTTCATTCTGACGCGGGTACGAAAACCGCATGCGCTCGGTGGTGCGTGACTCGTCGGTCCAGATGACGACGTCGTTGCCGTCGCCGTTGGCGGGGAAGTAGCCATAGACGAGTTGTGGCACGAGAATGCCGCTTGCTTTGGCTTGTGCCAGTTGTTCGCGCAATTCCGGGCGAATGCGCGCTTTGAAGTCGTCGTCGGTTTCTCCGTCGAGCGGTCGGTATTGCCACTGGTTGCGGAAGAGTGCGGTCTCGTTTACGTATTCGGCGATTTCGTCGAGGCTGATGCCTTTCACGACGCGCGATCCGAGGAACGGCGGCACGAATTCCTCGTTGTCGCTGACGACTTCGGGTGAACGACGAGGCAAATCGGTCGGTGCATCCTTGGGTGCGCGACGCTCGGCCAACGATCGACCCGTCGGAACCCGCCCGAACTCGGGATCGTCGACGCCGTTGCGCTTCATCTCCATCAATCTGTCGAGCGTGTGCAAACCCTCGAACGCGTCGCGGCCGTAGAACACGCGACCGTCGTACACCTCGCGAAGGTCGCGTTCGACGTAACTGCGGGTGAGGGCCGCACCACCGAGCAGCACCGGGATGCTTGCCAGACCCTGGTGGTTCAGCTCTTCGAGGTTCTCACGCATGATGAGTGTGCTCTTCACCAAAAGACCGCTCATGCCGAGTGCGTCGGCATCGACTTCTTGCACCTTGGCGATCATTTCGCTGATCGGAATCTTGA
>JBJTOX010000090.1:0-8127 GCA_046074785.1 Actinomycetota bacterium | reverse complement strand
GCACCGTTGCCACGTTCGAGCCCACCTATCAACTGCACTCGCACATCGCACGCATCGCCGGTGCCAACGTGGTCAACGGCAAGCGCAATGCCGACTTCACGCTCGACGTCAACGAGGTGCGCCGCGTGTGCAGCGAATATTCGCCGAGCGTCACGTTCCTTTGCTCGCCCAACAACCCAACCGGCATGGCCGAAGATCCGGCGGTGATCAAGACCACCGTCGAGAGTGCGCCGGGTGTGGTGGTCGTTGACGAGGCGTACGCGCAGTTCTCGCCCCACTCCGCACTCGACCACGTGCATGACTCGTCGAACGTTGCAGTGAGCCGCACCTTCTCAAAGACATGGTCAATGGCAGCCGCACGACTCGGTTATCTCGTTGCACCGAAGTGGATGATCGACGACCTCGAGATCGTCACCCTGCCTTATCACCTCGACGCTCTGAAGCAGCGCGCCGGGTTGCTTGCCTTGCAGCACATCGGCCACATGGAAGCCGGAGTCAAGGTGGTGATTGCCGAACGCGAACGCCTGGTCACCGCCATGCGCGCCTTGCCGCTCACCGTGTGGCCGAGCCAAGCCAACTTCATACTGTTCCGACCCAACCAAGTGGCTGGTCGCGTGGCATGGCAGTCGATGCTCGATGCCGGGGTCTTGGTGCGCGACTGCTCGTCATGGGACGGGCTTACCGATTGTCTGCGTGTCACCGTGGGCACGGCCGCCGAAAACGACGCATTCCTCACCGCGTTGCGCGGCGCAGTTATGGCGCGAGACTAGAAACATGACCCGTTCGGCACGACGCTCACGCGCCACCAAAGAAACGTCGGTCGACGTGCACATCGACCTCGACGGGCCGGTGGCGAGCAACGTCGACACGGGCATTCCGTTCTTCGACCACATGCTCGATCAACTGGGCAAGCACGGCGGTTTTCGTCTCGATGTTCGCGCAAAGGGCGACCTGCACATCGACACCCACCACACGATCGAAGACGTCTCCATTGCGATCGGTGAGGCGTTCCGCGAGGCGCTCGGTGACAAGACGGGCATTCGACGATTCGCCAGTGGCGCGTTTCCCCTCGACGAAGCATTGATCGACGTAGCGCTCGACTTGAGCGGGCGGCCGTTCGTCGCTTGGGACGTGCCGCTGCCCGAGTGCTTGCCGCTTGGCAACCCGCCGTTTGACCCGCAGTTGGCCGAGCATGCCGTTACGTCGTTCGCCAACGCCGCCGCGATCACGTTGCACGTGCGCAAGCGTTCGGGCACCAACGTGCACCACATCATCGAGGCGACGTTCAAGGGTCTCGCGCGGTGCCTGCGTGATGCCGTTCGAGTCGAGTCGTCAGGAGTGCCCTCCACCAAGGGAACGCTCTGATGTCGGCACCGCTCATCGCGGTACTCGACTACGGCATCGGCAACTTGCGCTCGGCGCAGAAGGCGTTACAGAAAGTCGGTGCTGACGCACGACTCACCAACGACCCAGCGCTGATTCGCGACGCTCACGCAGCGGTACTGCCCGGCGTCGGCAATTTCGGGGCGTGTATGAACGCAGTTCGCGAGAGCGGGCTCGAAGATCTCGTGCACGAGCGTGTGGGCAACGGCTCGCCATTTCTCGGAATCTGCGTTGGTATGCAGATGCTCTTTGATGCAAGCGAAGAGAGCCCCACCGTGTCGGGGCTCGGTGTGATTTGTGGTTCGGTGCGCTACCTGCCCGACACGGTGAAGCGTCCGCAGATGCAATGGAATCGACTCGTGACACGTGGTAGCGACGCGATGTTCGACGGCTTGCCGAGTGAAGCATGGATGTATTTCGTGCACTCGTTGCATTGCGTGCCATCTGATAAAGCAACCGTGGTGGCCACCACCGAGTACGGCTGCAGTGTCACCGCTGCAGTCCGCCAAGGCAATGTGTTCGCCGTGCAATTCCACCCTGAAAAGTCGGCGGCGGACGGCCTTGCATTGCTGCGCAACTTCGTTGCATCGGTTGGTGTTTGACGTGGATCTGTTTCCGGCAATCGACCTGCGGCATGGTCGAGTGGTGCGGCTCGAGCAAGGCGACTTCGGTCGTGAGCGCGTGTACGGCGATGATCCGTTGCTCGTTGCGCGGCAGTTCGTCGAGGCGGGCGCGGCGTGGGTGCACATCGTCGATCTCGATGCAGCCAAGGGTGACGGCAACAACCGTGACGTGGTGTCGCGCATCGCAAAGTCGCTCGCCGGCCAAGCCAAGATTCAAACCGGGGGAGGCGTGCGCAGCCTCGATGATGCAGAACAACTCAGCGATGCGGGGGTGGCACGTGTGGTGATGGGTTCTGCCGCCGTACGCGACCCGGGGCTCGTTGACGCTGTGTCTCGCGTGGTCGATGTTGCAGTCGGGCTCGACCATCGCAACGGTGAGGTGGCGACCGATGGTTGGTTGCGTGGTTCAACGCTCACGCTCACCGCTGCCGTGGCGCAGTATCCCACTGCGAGTGCATTCATCGTCACCGACATTTCACGTGACGGAATGTTGTCGGGGCCCGACATCGATGGCTTGCGTGAATTGGCGTCAATCACGTCAACTCCCGTGATTGCAAGTGGTGGCGTCGCTGAGTTGAACGATATCCGTGCCCTGCGAGACATGCGAGTTGCCAGTTCGTCCTCTGACACGACGCGTGCACTCGGCGGAGTGATCGTGGGCAAGGCGATCTATGAGGCGCGCTTCTCCGTAGCCGAGGCCCTGAAGGTATTGCGTTCATGACTCTCGATGCGGTCGCCGTCAACTCAGCGAGGTTCGCCCGCGTGATTCCATTTCTCGATGTCACCGACGGTCGTGTCGTCAAAGGGGTGAACTTCGTCGGATTGCGCGATGCCTGCGATCCGGTCGAACTCGCCTCGCGATACGACGCTGAAGGTGCAGACGAAGTCGTGTTTCTCGATATCACTGCGTCAAGCGACAAGCGCAACACGATGGTTGATGTCGTCACGCGTGCGGCAGAGCAATTGTTCATTCCCCTCACCGTCGGCGGTGGCGTACGCGACGCGGCGTCGGCACGCGAGCTGCTCCGTGCGGGGGCCGACAAGGTGAGCGTCAACACCGCAGCGGTGAAACGCCCCGAGTTGGTTCGCGAGATCGCCGGTGATTTCGGAAACCAGTGTGTCGTGTGTGCCATCGACGCCAAGCGTGTAACTACCTCACCCGATGACGAGCGAGCCGGTACCACCGGAATTGACACGGCTCGTTACGAAGTCTTCGTCAACGGAGGCCGCACGCCAACCGGTATTGATGCACGTGAATGGGCGCAGAAGGTCGTGGCGCTCGGTGCCGGCGAGATCCTCCTCACCTCGATGGATCGCGACGGCACGCGCAATGGCTTCGACCTAGAACTCACTCGAGCGATCGTCGACGCGGTGAATGTGCCGGTCATCGCCAGCGGCGGAGTCGGCACGCTCGACCACCTTGCTGATGGTGTGCTCATCGGCGGGGCAGATGCCGTGCTGGCGGCATCGATCTTCCACTTCGGTGAGTTCTCGGTCGCGCAAGCGAAGAATGCGATGGCATCGCGCGGGGTGCGAGTGCGCCCCGCATCAGTAGCCTGACCCAAATGTCGGGCGACGAAAAACTTCCGATCAAAATGCTGAATGATCGGTTGTTGGTGCGCATCCCGTCGGCCGACGGCGAGCGACGATCATCGGGCGGCATTCTGATTCCTGCCACCGCACAAGTTGCCAAACGTCTCGTGTGGGCCGAAGTGGTGGCGCTCGGCCAGAGCGTGCGCGCCGCCGAAGTCGGTGACCGAGTGTTGTTCAGCCCCGACGACCGCTACGAGGTTGAAGTCGGCGGAATCGACTACATCATGTTGCGTGAACGCGACCTGCACGCCGTGGCTGCCTCGCGCATCGAGGCGAGCACCGGTCTCTACCTCTGAGGTCGCCGGTGCGTATCTCGCCGAGCCGCGACGAATTCATCGCACTTGCCTCGTCGCACGGCGTGGTTCCCGTGTGGACCGAAGTGCTCGCCGATCGGCACACTCCGGTCGGTGCGTTCCTTGCGCTCGTCGGTGACGAACCAGGCTTCTTGCTCGAATCAGTCGAACACGGAGAACGCTGGGCCCGATTCAGTTTCGTTGGATGTCGCCCGCGTGCCGAGCTGGCGCTTATCGACGGCGAGGTTCGCGCAACGGGTGCCGTGCCGGCGTCGGTGCCGCGCGACAAGGGCTTTCTCGCCGCGCTTGAGGCGATGCTCGAAGCCCATCGCGCTCCGGTGATTGCTGAGTTGCCGCCACTGCAAGGCGGCATGATCGGGCATATCGGTTACGACATCGTGCGCGAAGTCGAGCGGCTCACCGATGCACCGCGCGACGACCGGGGAATCCCCGCGGCAATCATGTCGATGATCGGCTCACTTGCAGCCTTCGACCATTGGCGTCAGCGCGCGTACCTCATCGAGAGTGTTCCCACGCTCGGTTTGAGTACGACCGAACTCGATGCTGGCTACGACCGGGCGGCGCTCGCAGTGCAGCGCATGGCCGACGATCTCGCACGAGCCACACCCGGTGACTCGGTCGCTCCGCCACTCGGTAGCGATACGCCGATTGCGGCACCATCGTCGATGCCCAACGGCAAGTATCAGGACGCCGTTCGTGTCGCCAAAGAGCACATCCTCGCCGGCGACATCTTCCAAGTGGTGTTGTCGCAACGATTCGACGTGCAACTCGACGCCGACCCGTTCGACTTCTATCGAGTGCTGCGACAGGTGAACCCGAGTCCGTACATGTACTTCGTGCGCCACGAGGCTCTCACGATCGCCGGCAGTTCGCCCGAGCCGCTCGTGCAGGTTCGTGATGGCCGCGTGACGAGTAGGCCGATAGCGGGCACACGCAAACGCGGGCGCGACGACGATCACGACCGCCGGCTTGCCGGTGAGCTGAAGGAGAATCCCAAAGAGCGCGCCGAACACGTGATGCTGGTCGACCTCGCGCGCAACGACGTCGGCAGGGTGGCCAAGTTCGGCACGGTGAAGGTCGACGAATTGATGACGCTCGAGCGCTACAGCCACGTGATGCACCTCACATCGCAGGTGTCGGGGGAGTTGCGTGAAGGTCTCGGCCCGATCGATGTATTGCGTGCCACCTTGCCAGCCGGCACGGTGAGTGGCGCTCCGAAGGTTCGCGCGATGCAGATCATCGACGCACTCGAGCCCATGCGGCGTGGCCCGTATGCCGGCGTGGTCGGGTACGTCGACTTCAACGGCAACTTCGACGCTGCGATTGCAATCCGCACCATGTTTGCGCGAGGCAACGACGCGTGGTTCCAGGCTGGTGCAGGGATCGTCGCCGACAGCGACCCAGACGACGAGAACCTTGAATGCCACAACAAAGCGGCGGCGCTGCTTGCTGCGGTGCCAGCCGCACGGCGCATGACCGAACAACGCAAGTCAAGTGGCCGGTTGAGTCGCAAGTGAGCACACGGCTCAAAGCAGATCGCGTGTGACCGGCGCCTTCTCCGTTCGCATCGATCGTGACGTCATTACGGCACGTGGTTCTGACACTCGTAGTTTCTTGCATTCGCAACTCAGCAACGACATCGCATCGATGGCGATTGGTTCATCGCGCTATTCGTTCGTGCTCGAGCCCGCGGGCAAGCTGAGCGCGTTCTTGCGCGTGCGATGCATAGCCGACGATCTCTTCGTGATCGA
The DNA here is from genome assembly GCA_046074785.1 of Actinomycetota bacterium. Taxonomy (GTDB): domain Bacteria; phylum Actinomycetota; class Acidimicrobiia; order Acidimicrobiales; family Ilumatobacteraceae; genus F1-60-MAGs027. Next base: position 2,463 of record JBJTOX010000090.1, on the reverse strand, counting down.
CGTCGACGAGGGTTGCGGCGAGCAAGCTCTGGCTCGCATGAACAAGTTCAAGATACGCGTGAAGTGCGAGTTTCAATTGTCGACGCAAAGCGTCATCGCATTGCGCGGTCTCGACGCTGCCGCACGTGCCGACGCGCTCGCACGACCAGGCGCAGTGGCGTCGTGGCGTGACGTTGACGGGGCGGTCGACATCTTTGAAAACGACACCCAAGCGGGGGCGCTCGATCACACGGCGTTACCACCCGCCGCCGACCTCACCCGATATCACGCCGAGCGAGTGCGTTGTGCTTGGCCGGTCTTTGGCATCGATGTCGACGCTGACACCATTCCCGCCGAGTCGTCGTTGGTCGATGTTTGCGTGTCGTTCACCAAAGGTTGTTATCCCGGCCAGGAACTCGTCGAACGCATGGACAGCCGGGGTAGCACGGCGCCGCGCAAGTTGATGCGTTTGCCTGCGCACCCCGTCAACGGGCTCAAAGCCACGGTCGGGGAGTCATACGTGGTCGGCGGCGTGTCGTTCGGTCGTTGCACCTCGGTGGCGGGCGAATTTGCTCTCGTCATGGTGACGAGAACGCAACTCGGCGAGGCTGAAGCACTCGCATCTCCGTAGACTTCAACGAACTTATGACGTACGTTTACGCCTTCGACCACAAGCACCGCAAGGCGCCGATGAGCATGAAAGATCTGCTCGGCGGCAAAGGCGCCAACCTCGCCGAAATGATGACGGTGTTGAAGTTGCCCGTTCCGCACGGTTTCACCGTCACCACCGACGCCTGCCGTGATTACATGCGCGGCGGATGGCCAAAGAGCCTCGACAAAGAAATTGCCCAGCACGTTGCGTCGCTGGAAAGGAAGATGGGCCGCAAGCTTGGCGACGCCAAAGACCCGTTGCTCGTGTCGGTGCGTTCGGGTGCCAAGTTTTCGATGCCCGGAATGATGGACACCGTTCTCAACCTCGGCCTCAACGATGCGAGCGTGCAGGGTCTCGCTCGCTCAACCAACGACGAACGTTTCGCCTACGACAGCTACCGCCGTTTCATCGCGATGTACGGCCGCATCGTGCTTGGCGTCGACGGGCACCACTTCGAGCATCCGCTCGAGCAAGCCAAGGCGGCGGTCGGCACGAAGAACGACGCCGATCTTCCCGCTTCGAAGTTGCGCGAACTGAGCGAGCAGTACAAAGCAATCGTCAAGCGTGAGACGGGCAAGGACTTCCCGCAAGAACCCGCAAAGCAGTTGCGTGGCGCAGTCGAAGCGGTGTTCCGTTCGTGGAACGGTGCCCGCGCGATTGCTTACCGTGTGCGTGAAAAGATCAGCCACGACCTCGGCACCGCCGTGAACGTGCAGGCAATGGTGTTCGGCAACCGCAACACGCAATCAGGCACCGGTGTTGGTTTCACTCGCAACGCGGCAACCGGTGAGAACAAGCCGTACGGCGACTATCTCATCAACGCGCAAGGTGAAGACGTGGTCGCCGGAATTCGCAACACCGAAGACCTCGACGCCCTCAAGCGCCAGTTCCCCAAGGTGCATGCGCAGCTGTTGGAAATTTTTGCGCGCCTCGAACGCCATTACAAGGACATGTGCGACACCGAGTTCACCATCGAAGACGGAAAACTCTGGATGCTGCAGACCCGCGTCGGCAAGCGCACCGGTGCGGCCGCACTGCGCATGGCAGTGGAGATGGTGAAAAACGGCGGCACCGCCAAGTACAAGTGGAAGATCAGCAAGAAAGAAGCGCTCATGCGCATCACCGCTGACCACCTCGACTCGGTGTTGCACCCACAGTTCGCCAACAAGACCAAGGCGATTGCCAAAGGCCTCGCTGCATCGCCAGGTGCCGCAGTCGGCAATGTGTACTTCACGGCCGACGACGCCGAGCGCGCGGCGAAGAATGGCGAAGCCGTCATCCTCGTGCGCAACGAGACGAGCCCCGAAGACGTACACGGCATGATGGTGGCCAAAGGCATCCTCACCGCGCGCGGTGGTTTGGTCAGCCACGCAGCGGTCGTCGCTCGCGGTTGGGGAACCCCGGCCGTCGTCGGCGCCGAAGCCGTGAAGATCGATGGCAAGCAGTTCGCGGTGGGCGACACCACGGTGCGCGAGGGCGACACCATCTCCATCGATGGCGCGACAGGCGAAATCATGCTCGGCGCGCTCGCCATGGCTGGGTCAAAACCGCCGGCAGAGTTCCACACCATTCTCAAGTGGGCCGATGAAATTCGTAAGGGCAAGCTCGCGGTGCGAGCCAACGCCGACACCGGAGACGACTCGAAAGTCGCCCGCGAGTTCGGTGCCGAAGGCATCGGCTTGTGCCGCACCGAGCACATGTTCTTGGCTCCCGACCGTTTGCCGGTCGTGCGACGCATGATTCTTGCCGACTCCCCGGCACAAGAAACCGCCGCGCTCGAAGAACTTCGCTCGGTACAAAAGGAAGACTTCGCTGCCATCTTGCGCGCGATG
>JBJTOX010000089.1:0-12460 GCA_046074785.1 Actinomycetota bacterium | reverse complement strand
TCGATGATTTCCGCGAGCATGAAGGCATCGAGTGGTGCAACTTCGCTCGGCTTCAGCACCACCGTGCATCCGGCTGCCATTGCGAAAGCAACCTTCGCCGCAATTTGGTGCAGCGGGTAGTTCCACGGAGTGATGCAACCGACGACACCGATGGGTTCGCGCACGACCAGCGAACTGCCGACTTCCTTTTCGTACGAGTACTTCTCGGCGATCGCTGCAGCCTGCTTGAACGAGTTGATCGGAAGACCAACTTGCACGAGCTGGCTCAACATCTTCGTCATGCCGGTTTCACGCGAGATGGCGGTTGCAATCTCGTCCATGCGACCGGCGAGTCCGTCGCCGATGCGTGACATGTATTTTGCGCGCTCTTGCACGTCGAGGCCGGACCACGTCGCGAATGCCGCATGTGCGGCCTTCGTTGCAGCGTCAACGTCCGCGGCAGTTCCTGCCGGAATCGTTGCCATCACCGACTCGTCGGTGGAGTCGAAGACTTGGATCGTGTCCTTACTCGTTGATGCAATCCACTTGCCGTTCACATAGATCTTGTCGTATTTGGTCATGGAGACATCCTGCCAGCATTCGTGCTGGGTACCCTTGGTCGTAGATACAGGTTCCCCCAACCGAAAGGTGTATCGAGATGTTTCGTAAGTCGCTGATGGCGTGTGCTCTCTTGCTCGTTGCCGCATGTGGTGCCGATGAGACACCGCAGGCATCGGCCGAAAATTGTGCGGTTGCAGGCCCCGTTGAGGGTCGTGCCTTGCGCATCGTTACCACCGTGGCTCCGATTACCAGCCTGGTTGCACAGGTGGTCGGCGCCTCCGGAGCAGAAATCGCCGGCCTCGTGCCGGAGGGCACCAATTCGCATACATTCGAACCACCACCCAGCGCCGCCGAAGTGCTCGAATCGGCCGATGTGGTGTTCATGAATGGCCTCGTGTTGGAAGAGCCAACCAAGGACCTTGCGGCTGCGAATGCCGGCAGCACCGCGACGATCTGCGAACTCGGCACGGCGATTCTGCCGGAGAGTGAGTGGCTGTTTGACTTCTCGTTCCCAAAGGAGGGCGGCAAGCCCAATCCGCACTTGTGGACGAATCCACCGATGGCCAAGTCGTATGCCGAGATCATTCGTGATGTGCTCGTAGAAATCGACCCTGCCAATGCCAGTACCTATGCGGCCAATTTCGATCTGCTCGCAGCGGCAATCGACCGTCTAGATGTTGCGATGGAGCAGGCGACAGCAACCATTCCTGCCGAGCGTCGACTGTTACTCACGTACCACGACGCGTACGCCTATTTCGCCAAGCACTATGACTGGACCGTCGTCGGAGCAATTCAGCCGTCGTCGTTCGAAGAGCCGACACCGAAAGACATCGCCGAACTCATCGAGCAGGTGCGCGCACAAGATGTGCCGGCGGTGTTCGGCAGCGAAGTGTTCCCCTCATCGGTCCTGGAGCAGATTGGCAACGAGACCGGCGCTCGATACATCGACGTGTTGCGCGACGACGACTTGCCCGGAGCCCCGGGTGAGTCGGCCCACTCGTGGCAAGGGCTGATGCGTTTCAACTTCGTCACGATGGTTGAGGCGCTGGGTGGCAACGCCGATGTTCTGAAGTCGCTCGAGCTCGTTCCCGCAGTCAAGGACGCTGCGTTCTATCCGCAATGATCAACTTCACGGTCGAGCCGTTCATTCGTTGTGATGCGCTGAGCGTCACGTATGGCTCGAGTTTCGCGCTGGAGAACGTCACCTTCCATGTGCGTCGAGGTGAGTTCGTCGGCATCGTTGGGCCGTCTGGTTCAGGAAAGACATCGCTCTTGCGTGCAATTACCGGCTCGGTTCCTGCGGCGCGGGGCAGCGTCGAGGTAAAACCTGGTACGCGCATCGGCTACGTGCCGCAAGTCGAATCGGTCGATTGGAACTTTCCGATCACCGTCGCTGAAGTGCTGACGATGACGCGCACCCGTCGTCTTTGGCCGTCGATTACCGCACAAGAGCGAGAAGAGATGGCGAGCGTGCTCGCAAGCCTGGGTCTCGAGGGTCTCGAGCATCGGCACATTCGTGAATTGAGCGGCGGACAACAGCAGCGCGTGTTCGTGGCGCGTGCAATGTTTGGTAAGCCCGACGTGCTGTTGCTCGACGAGCCGACCTCGGGCGTCGACGTGCGCACGCGACACGAAGTGCTGCACCTTCTGCACGATCTGCACGACAGCGGCAGCACCATCGTGCTCACCACACACGATCTGAACGGCTTGGCCAGCCATCTCCCCAGGTTGGTGTGCCTCAATCGTGAGGTCATCGCCGATGGTCCGCCGCGCGAGACGCTGATACCCGAAGTGCTCGAGCGCACCTACGGCGCTCCATTACACGTGCTCGAGCACGGCGGAATGCCGATCGTCCTCGATCACGACTACGAAGCCACCGAAGGGAGTCGTGCCGAAGCGCACCGTCTGCGCAGTGTGCGCAGAGCTGCATCGTTGCGACGCAATCAGGCCGAGCGCGAATCATGATGTCGAACTTCGTGGCACTCGACCTGCTTGCTCCGTACGAGTTCGGTTTCTTCGGTCGCGGGCTGGTGGCCGCCACGCTCGCCGGCGCTCTGTGTGGTGTGCTTGGGGTATACGTCGTGTTGCGAGGCATGAGCTACATCGGGCACGGTCTCTCACACGCCGTGTTCGGTGGGGCAGCGGCATCCGCCGTGATGTCGGTGAACTTTTTCGTCGGGGCGGGCATCTGGGGTGTCGTTTCGGGCGTCTTGATTGGTCGAATAGCTCGCAAGAAGATCCTCGGAGCTGATGCGGCAATCGGCATCGTTACCACGGCCAGCTTCGCCGGTGGCATTGCTTTGCTCAACCGTTACGGACAGGCGCGTAAGAGCATCGAAGCGGTGCTCTTTGGCAGCGTGCTCGGTGTTTCCTGGGGTGATGTGCTCGCCATTTTCATCGTGTCGCTGTTGGTTGGTGTCGTGTTGCTGGTGGCGTATCGCGCGTTCCTCTTCGCCACGTTCGACCCGCAGGTTGCGGCGGTGTCGGGTCAGCGCGTGACCGCCATTGAGATCACTCTCATGGTGATGTTGTCGGGCACGATTCTCGTCACCATGCGTGTGATCGGCACACTGCTCATCTCGGCACTCCTCGTCATCCCGGCAGCCACTGCTCGAATGATGACGAATTCGTTCGCCAAGATGCTGGTCGTCTCGCCGATTCTCGGTGCAGCAAGTTGTTTCGTCGGAATGAACTTGTCGTATCACCTCGACACGAGTGCCGGCGCCACGATCATTCTGGTTGCTGCCACGGTATTCACCGGCGTGTATCTGATGGCGGGTCGACGCGCACGCGTGCGTGTCGCGTCATTGCATCACGTCTGAGAGCGCAGCACCCACTCGACGCCGTCCTTGGTGTCACGAACTTCGACACCGGCAGCCAGCAACTGGTCGCGAACCACATCGGAGAGATCGAATCTCTTCTCTGCTCGCACGATCTTGCGAATGGTGAGCATGCCGTCGACGTACGGTGCGACCACTGAACGTGGGTCACGCAGACCCGTCGTCGCAATCTCGCCGAGACGCGAGATCATCGAACGAAGCGTCGCAACGGCGCGGTCGCGTTCGTCGCTTTGCAGAGTGTCGGCCGACCAGGCACGAATCGACGACTCAAGAGTGAGTACCGCCTCAATTGCGCCATCGGCGTCACCTCGTTCGATTGCAGCATCGAAAGTGGCTCGGCACGACTCGACTGAGCCAATCAGGGACGTTGCCACGTTGGGTGATGCATCTGACCTATTCGTGGCTCCATTGGCTGGGGTGCCCGACGAGTCGGTAGTAGATCTCTTCGATGAACCACCGGCGGCGCCTGCAGCAAACTCGGGTGATCGCAAGACGTCAAGTGCGAATGATTCGCCCGTCGCGAACACGACTTGCCGGTCGCCCTTGCGCAGTGTGACGGTGGAATTGCCGACCACTTCGGCTCGTTCGTCGTCGAGATTGATCACCAAACCGGTGTGTTCATCGACGCCGATGACGAACTCTTCACTTGACATCTGCGACTCGAGCATTCGAAGCCGGCGTTCGCCGAGGTAGCAAAAACGAGTGTCGTGTGATCCACCCTCGGCGTTGTCGTAGTGCGGAATCACCGACGCGTTCACGCCCAATTCACGCAGCAAGGCGAGACCGTCATGCCAGTAAGGGTCGACGCCCACCTTGTAGATCTCGTACACCGGTACGGTTCGCGTACCGAGCGTCAGTGCCGCGGCCGAGGCAAACGTGATGATGCCACCGCGTTGCAGTTTGTCTGCCAACAGATTTCGTAGCGGAGTGTCGTTCCACTGCTGAATGGAGTACGTCGGTGATCCGGGCCCGGCGAACAAGTAATTCGCGTCCTCGACGGCGCGCAGACCCTTCTCGATCTGCGCCGATGTGGGGGCATCACCGTCGGTACGCGGCTTGATGCGGGTGAGCCCGGCAACTCGTAGGTCGACGTTCACGCTCGTCTTGAAATAGTCGACGGCTCGCGACGCCAACTCATTCGCATTCTCTTGAAACCCGTACGGAGTGTCGAGCACCACGGCGCGCACCGGCTGTGGCAAGAGTGCAGTGAGTCGCCGGTGTGTGCCGACCATCGTTGGTGCGGTCTCGCCCGACCCCATGATCGCGAGTATTCGCGGCAGTGAGTTCATGCGAGAAAGCCTCCGGAGATGTGGGCGTGAAGAACATTCGCCCAGCGTTCAGGGTATTGCGCATGAAGATCGTGATGGGCCGGGCTGAACCACTCGACACGCACATGTTGATGCTGATTCGTCACACGTTCGTATTCTTCGCGCTTCGTTACCGACCGTTGGTCGTCGGAGTCGGCCGGGGTAAAGAGCAACGGTCGTGACAACCGTGGAATGACTGTCTGTGGTTGGTGATCCCACAGACCGCGCAACACCTTCATATGGCGGTCACGCGAGAGCCACGGGCGGATGGTGCCGTCGGCGAGCACTTCCATGTTGGCGAGCGTTCCATGAATCGCAGTGTCAGGCCAGCCGCGGTACGCATTGCGAATCATCGTCTCGAATCGCTCGAACGGTGTGCCGGCTAGGGGCGGTGGTGCAAGAAGGCTCGCGCATGAATCCCAATCGTCGAAGCGGTCGCGCAACTGGATGAGTCCACCATCCACCGCACACACCCCGCGAATGAGGTGGGGGTGCAGGTGGGCCAATTCAACCACCACGTTGCCACCCCAGGATTGTCCGGCGACCACAGGTCGATCGAGTTGCAGTGATGTGATCAGCGATGCGAGATCGTTGGCGACGGTTTGCATGTCGTATCCGTCGTCGGGCTTGTCGCTCTGCCCGTGACCACGTTGATCGACCGCGATGACGTGGTAACCCAATGTGACGAGTGCGTCGGCAGCACCGTCCCACAGTCGAGCATTTGAGGCGAGCCCGTGAACGAGAAGCACGGACGGCAGGGCATTGGGTTGTGACCGCTCCTGAACGTGCAGAGAGACGCCGCCGATATCCACCAGTCGTGACGTCACGCTGTTCTTGCCGCGAGGCTGCTGGCTAAGGGCGTCACTCACGGTGAACGTCACCATATCGGTAAGCGCAATACAGTGAAATACATGAGCAACGACATTCTCGATGTCGACCTGCTGGCGTTCGAAAAGGGCAGCGCCAAGCAACGCAAAGCAGTCGTCGATGGTGTGATGCGAAGCCTACGAACTGGTTTCGTCTACACCAGTCACGACCTGTCGGAAGACATGCTCGACACGACGTATGCGATGTTGTTCGAGTTCTTCAACAAGCCGATCGAGGAAAAGCAACGGTGCATCGCCGCAGGCGCCAATGGGCAAACCGGATACACCGGTGTGCTCGTCGAAACGGCGGAGGTCAGCGACAAGCCCGACTGGAAAGAGATGTTGAATTGGGGCAAAGAGTTGCCGTCGGGGCATCCGATGAAGCGCAAGTTTCCACAGGCGTATCCCGATCAGCTGTTGCCCGAGGCATCAGTGCCCGGCATCAGCAAGGTGCTCTATGCGTTCCATGACGCAATGATCGGTTTGCAAACCCGATTCTTGCGAATCATCGCCGTTGGGCTCGGCTGCTCGGAGTACTTCTTCGACGGCATGGTCGACGATGGCTGTGCGTTGAATCGCGCCATTCGGTATCCGAGCATGAAGAACGTTCCCGAAGCCGGACACGTGTGGGCTGCTGAACATGGGGACATCGATCTGATCACGGCGCTGCCACGCGCAACGGCCAAGGGTCTCCAGGTGAAATACGAAGGTCGTTGGATCGACGCCGTGCCACCAAGCGGGCACGTCATTCTCAACACGGGCATCATGCTCGAACGTCTCACCAACGGCGTGATTCCAGTGGGTTGGCACCGAGTGGTGGCTGACCCCGACTACGACGGCGAGCGTTACAGCATCGTGCAGTTCTGCCACCCCCGCCCGTCCACATTGCTCGCACCGCTGCCAACCTGCATCACCGATGACAACCCGTTGCGATATCCCACCGTCACCGCCGGTGATGCACTCGACGAAGTGATTTACCGCATCAACTTGGTCGAGAACGCACGTCGCGTCGGTGACTGAGTACCGCGTCGACCGCACAGCTCGGCGCTGACCACTGAGTGCCACGAAAGTGATGCATCCGGGGTTCACGAACCGCTCTTAGCCTTGACGAGGTGAACATCGGTGTACTCACCGGCGGCGGCGACTGCCCCGGCCTCAACGCCGTCATCCGCGCCGTCGTGCGCAAGGCGCATGGGGTTGGCGGACACCGAGTGCTCGGGTTCTATGACTCGTGGGACGGTGTGCTTGAACAGCGTTACGACGAACTCGATATCGGCAAGGTGCGCGGCATCCTGCCCAAAGGCGGCACGATTCTTGGTACTCGCCGTGGTAGCCCGTTCGATTCGCCGGATGGTGTCGCACGCACGAAGAAGGCGTTCAAGGACTTGTCACTTGATGGTCTCGTCGTCATCGGCGGAAACGGTTCGCTGACGGTTGCATCGATGCTGGCTGACGATCATGGCCTTCCGATCGTCGGTGTGCCCAAGACGATCGACAACGACGTCGTCGGCACCGATGCGACATTCGGTTTTCAAACTGCGGTGCAGATCGCAACCGATGCAATCGACCGTCTGCACACCACGGCTGAGTCGCACGACCGCGTAATGGTGGTCGAAGTGATGGGTCGCGATGCAGGCTGGATCGCACTGCAAGCCGGCATCGCTGGCGGAGCCACCGCGATCCTCGTGCCCGAAGTGCCGTTCGACATCGCCGAAGTCGCAACGATCGTCACTCGGCGTCACGACCGCGGCCGCTACGCGTCGCTCGTCGTCGTCGCCGAGGGTGCCAAACCGAAGAAGGGCACGCTCGAAGTGCCAGAACCCAAACTCGACAAGTACGGTCGCGAGCAGCACGGCAGCATCAGCACGGTGATTGCGCCTGCCTTGTCACGTCTCACGGGTTACGAGTCGCGAGTCGTACAACTCGGTCATGTGCAGCGAGGTGGTACGCCAACGTCGTACGACCGGGTGCTCTCCACTCGGTTTGGGCTGGCCGCCGTCGATGCCGTCTATGAGAAGGCGTTCGGCGACATGGTGGTGTTGAAGTGCGGGCAGATTGAACGTGTGTCGATGCAGGTAACGCGCAACAAAACTCGCACCATCGACCTCGACCTCTTCAACGATGTCGCCCAGTCGTTCTTCGGCTGACCTCGGGCGGTCGTAGCCGCCGCGCCTGTTGATCGGCGCCAAGACGACTTGCACGGCAGGTCTACTGTTTGTACATGCCAAGTGCCGTCACGCCAGTGCAGGAACTGATGCGCGAGATCTCCGGGCGTCATTGGATTGCCAACGAATATGTGAAGGGTTCGGGCAAACGAACACCCGTCATCGACCCTGCAACCGAGCAACCGTCGGGCGAATTCGCACACGCCACTCCCGATGAAATTGACAAGGCACTCGCTGCTGCGTCGCATGCTCAACGCGAGTGGTGGGCGATGAGCGCGCTCGACCGCGCCAACGCAATGCACCAGATTGCCGACCGAATGCTCGCTATGACTCGCACCACGGGCGAAGTACTCACGCGTGAGATGGGCAAACCGTTCCGAGAGTCGAATTGGGAAGGTGGGGCATCGGCATCCGCCTTTCGCTACTACGCCGAGATTGCCCGCAATGAGCAAGGTCGCGTCGCCGGCACTGCCTTCGCCGGCCAGATGCACATGGTGTTGAAAGAGCCACTTGGCACCGTGGTGTCGGTCGTGCCATTCAACTTTCCGGTATTGCTGTTTGGTTGGCAGGCGGCGGCGGCACTGGCAGCAGGCAATGCAATCATCGTGAAGCCGTCGGAACTCACGCCGCTCACGTTGCTCACCGTGATGCAGGCATTCGATCATTTGCCGGCCGGGCTCGTGCAGGTGGTAACCGGGGGAGCCGAGGTCGGACAGACTCTCGTCGCCTCGAACACACGCACGCGGTCGCGTTCACTGGCAGCGTGCCCGCAGCGCAGGCGGTCGCGAGGGCGGCCTCGGCACGATTCAAGCCCGTGCTCATCGAGGCGTCGGGTAACGACCCGTTCATCGTGATGCCGTCGGCGCCGATCGACGCTGTTGCTCGCGGTGCTGCGTTCGCTGCGTTCCTCAACTGCGGGCAGGTGTGTACCTCGGCAGAGCGGTTCTATGTTCATACCGACATCTACGACCAGTTTCTTGCCGCACTCACCGAGCAGGCACGCGCACTGCGGATCGGTAGCGGTCTCGACGCCATCGATGTCGGCCCGATGGCATCGACTCGCGAGCGTGATCGTGTCGAGCGCATCGTCGCGCGAGCCGTGGAACAAGGGGCGAAGATCGTGACCGGCGGGCGTCGACCGGCGCACCTTTCGACGGGTGCATTTTTCGAGCCAACCGTCCTCGAAGTGAAGCACGATTTCGACATCATGCATGGCGAATGTTTCGGGCCGCTCGCTCCGGTGTGTCGCGTGAACGATCTCGATGAAGCGATTGCTCTCGCCAATGACTCACAGCTCGGGCTTGGAGCAAACATCTACACCGAAGACTTGGCCGAAGCTTTTCGCGCGGTCAACGAAATCGAAAGCGGCATCGTCTGGGTGAATACGCCGTTGAACGACAACGACGCGGTTCCCTTCGGCGGTCGAAAGTTCACCGGCTCAGGCCGCGAGCTCGGGTCGGAAGGCCTCGATCAGTTCCGACGTTCGAAGATGGTGATGATTGCGCCCATCGCGCAGCCCGACCCCGAATGGTTCCCGTACCCCGATAGCGACGCTTTCAACGCCTAGTTCATTCGGCGTCCCGGCTGACGGCGGTGTTCGGAAGCCAGGTGTCGTCGAAGTCGGATTCAAGAATTCACTTTTCGTCCGACTGCGTCACTCCTGTAGTTCAACGGTCGTTCACTTGGGTTTGTGATTCTCTGCCTGTCGCCGAAGCACTCGTCGACGCTGTCTGGAGTAACAGACAGTTACAAAAAATCACCAACAGAGGGACCATGACCATCAACTTCGATTCCGAGGACATCGGAAGCAATACATCAGATAACCGCACGTTTGACGACGTGCTTACTGCTTACACATCGCGTCGAGCAGTAATCGCCGGCGGTCTTGCCACCGCGGCGTTCATGTTCGCCGGCGCTTCAGGAGCAAAGGCTTCAGCCGTCACGCCCACCAAGCGAACAGCGAGTGGAGTTGCGGCTAAAGCGCGACCAAAGATCGACTTCACTTCGATTCCATTGCAGAACTCACCGATGCCGACCATCGCACCCGAATACAAGTACGACGTCATGATCCCGTGGCGAACACGACTCGACGGCAAGGGAGAATTCGCCTACGGCCTCACTTCCGAGCAACAAGCGCAGTCAGTCGGTCTCGGTCATGACGGCATGTGGTACTTCGGTGACAACCGCAAGGGCATGCTCGCCATCAACTTCGAGTACGGCACCACCACTCACTTCTCTGGAAAGGCTTTCCCGACCAGCCTGGAAGAAGTGCGCGTCTCGCAGCACTTGCATGGCGTCGGAATCATGTATGTCGAAAAGGGCCCAAAGGGCTGGTCGTTGAAGCGCGACAAGCGCAACCGTCGAATTCACGGAAACACCCCGGTCGAGTTCAGCGGTCCGGCGGCTGGCAGTGCACTGCTCGTCAACACCGCAGGCAATGAGCCACTCGGTACGTTGAATAATTGCGCCAATGGCTACACACCGTGGGGCACCTACCTCACCTGCGAAGAGAACTTCAACGGCTACTTCGGTTCGACGAACCCGTCGTGGAAAGCAACCGCAGAAGAGGCTCGCTACGGAGTCTCCGCAAACGGCTTCGGCTACGACTGGCACAAGTTCGACCCGCGCTTTGATCGTTCACAACCCGGCTACGCCAACGAAATCAACCGCTTTGGCTGGGTCGTGGAAATCGATCCGGAGAATCCGAAGGCCAAGCCGATCAAGCGCACGGCGCTCGGCCGCATCAAGCACGAAGGTGCAGAGGTCGTCGTCGGCAAGGGCAACCGCGTGGTGGTCTACATGGGCGATGACGAGCGCTTCGACTACATCTACAAGTTCGTCTCGGCTCGCGACTACAAGAAGATGATCGCTGCAGGAAAGAGCCCGCTCGACGAAGGCACGCTCTACGCCGCGCGCTTCAACGATGACGGCACCGGTGAGTGGCTCGAGCTGAGCCCGCGTAACCCGGCACTCTCATCGTGGTCGATCGACAAGATTCTCGTGCACACGCGTTTGGCCGCCGACCTCGCCGGCGCCACCAAGATGGATCGTCCCGAGTGGATTTCGACTGGAGCCGACGGCTGGCAGTACGGCACGCTCACCAACAACTCGAACCGTGGGCGCACGGGTCAACCCGGAGTGAACGCCGCCAACCCGATTCGACAGAACACCGATGGACACATCATCCGTTGGAAGGACTCCGATGGCAACCTCGGCGGCACGTTCCAGTGGAATCTCTTCCTCATCTCGCAGGAGACGTTCGATGAGGGCGGTCAGATGTACGGTTCGCCCGACGGCATCTGGGCCGACCCGGACGGTCGCATCTTCGTCCAGACCGATGGTGCGCAGCCCGGCGGCAACAACGATCAAATGCTCGTTGCGGACGCCAAGACCAAAGAAATCAAGCGCATCTTCACCGGTGTTGCTGGATGCGAGGTCACTGGCGTGGCCGTGACTCCGGATCGCAAGACGATGTTCGTCAACTTGCAGCACCCCGGTGACGGTGATCCGAAGCGTACGAACTTCCCGGCAAAGTTCACCGGCGAAACTGGCCCCGTTCCGCGGGACTGCACGATCGTGATTACCCGCAAGGACGGCGGAGTCATCGGTAGCTGACACCGCAGCGCTTCCTGCCGGAAGGCAACCAGGCGATCCCCTTCACCTCGTTGTCTTCTGGCGGGAAAGCGTCGCGGTAACGGTTCGAGAGTGGCGCCGTTGGCCACTCAACCTCAGTTGGGTGGGCCGAACTGACGGTCGCCTGCGTCGCCGAGGCCGGGCACGATGAATGCGCGTTCGTTGAGATGACTGTCAATCGAGGCAGTAATGACGTGCAAATTCATGCCCGTTGATTCGAGATGCTTGATGCCCTCGGGTGCTGCAAGTACACAGGCAACGAAGATCGTGTCGCTGGCGCCGCGATCGACCAAGATCTTGCAACCATGCGCCAGTGAACCGCCGGTCGCCAACATCGGGTCGAGCACCACGCACGTGCGGCCCTGCAAGTTTTGCGGCAATTTCGCTACGTACTCACTGGGCTCGTGAGTTTCTTCGTCTCTCTGCACGCCCACCACGGCGATGTCGGCATCGGGCAGCAGTTCCATCGCGGCAGGCAACATGCCCAGACCGGCACGCAGGATGGGCACGAGCACGGGGCGATGTGCGAGGCGCACGCCGTCAGTGGTGGCAAGTGGTGTCGTCACTTTGCGCGAAGCAGTGGGAATCCGGCGAGTTGCCTCGGTGACGACGACAAGCGAAAGACGGCGCATCTCGGCTCGAAAGATCTGGTTGGAGGTGTCCTGATCACGCAGATGGGTGAGCGCTTCTTGGGCGACGGGGTGATCAACGACGGTGACTTGAACTGGCATGCGTACATACTTGCTCAGACGGCTGCAACCATGCGAACTAGCGTTTCGTCGCGTGGCCACCGACATTCGAGTCGCCACCGCTTCAACACGACAAGACTGCGAATCAGCTGGTGCGCTGTTCGACCAAGTGTGGGGGATGTCGGGCATGGTGCCGAACGAGGTCATCATCGCCACGGTTCACGCCGGCGGGTACGCATCACTCGCCTGGTTGGGGGACGAAATCGTCGGAGCGAGCTGGGGGTTCCTTGGTTCCCACGAGGGTGAGCGCACGCTGCACTCACATGTCACCGGAGTCGTGCCTCAACACGGGTCAATCGGAGTGGGCGAGGCGCTGAAGCGTCATCAGTGGGCATGGGCAAAAGCCCGCAATCTCGCTTC
>JBJTOX010000088.1:0-41709 GCA_046074785.1 Actinomycetota bacterium | reverse complement strand
CGCAAATCCCGCTCGACATAACTGCGAGTGAGTGCAGCTCCGCCGAGGAGCACGGGAATGTTGGAGAGCCCGGAGGTGTTGAGCTCCTCCAAGTTCTCGCGCATGATGAGCGTGCTCTTCACCAAAAGACCGCTCATGCCGAGTGCGTCGGCATCGACTTCTTGCACCTTGGCGATCATTTCGCTGATCGGAATCTTGATACCGATGTTGTGCACTTCGTAGCCGTTGTTGGTGCAGATGATGTCGACCAGGTTCTTGCCGATGTCGTGCACGTCACCCTTGACGGTGGCGAGGACTAGCTTGCCCTTGCTCGTGGAGCCGGCAATCTTGTCCATGTGCGGTTCGAGGTGACTGACTGCGGTCTTCATCGTTTCGGCACTCTGCAGCACGAACGGCAGCTGCATCTGGCCCGAGCCGAACAGCTCACCGACCTCTCGCATGCCGTCGAGCAGAACATCATTGACGATCTCGAGCGCCTTCAAGCCACTGGCGAGGGCCTCGTCAAGTTCGGCGGTCAATCCTTCGCGGTCGCCATCGATGATTCGCTGGCGCAAACGGTCGCGCACGGGCCAGCCGCTGCGGTCGGGCTTTTCTTGCTTGGTCGACTTCACGCCCTCGAATGCAGTGAGGAGCAACTGCAAGGGGTTGTAGTCGTTGGTGGTCTTGTCGAAGATGATGTCACGACACAACGTGACGTGCTCCGGCTTGATACGAGCGAGTGGGAGGATCTTGCTTGCATGCACGATTGCCGCGTCGAGTCCGGCCTTCACGCATTCGTCGAGAAACACGCTGTTCAACACCTGGCGAGCTGCTGGGTTGATACCGAAACTCACATTCGACAAGCCCATCACCGTGAGTGCGCCAGGGATCTCGGACTTGATGCGGCGAATCGCCTCGATGCTCTCGATGCCGTCTCGACGCAGGTCGGCGTCGCCGGTGGTCAGCGGAAAGGTGAGCGGGTCGAAGATGAGGTCGCTGGCCGACAGGCCGTAGCGCTCGGTGGCGATCTTGTGGATGCGATGCGCAATCTGCATCTTCCACTCGACGTCACGCGCCTGACCACGCTCGTCGATGAGCAGACAGATGACTGCCGCGCCGTATTCCTGGGCGAGTTTGAAGACGCGGTCCATGCGCCGGCCTGACTCTTCACCGTCTTCCAAGTTGGCACTGTTGAGGATGCATCGACCGCCGGCCAGTTGCAGGGCCGCTTCCATTACCTGCGGCTCGGTCGAATCGATGACGAGCGGAACGCTGGCTTGACTGGCGAAGCGACCCGCTACCTCTTGCATATCGAGTGTGCCGTCGCGTCCGACATAGTCGACGCATACATCAAGCACGTGGGCACCCTCGCGAATCTGTTCGTTGGCCATCTTCGTGCAGGTATCCCAGTCACCGGCCAGCATCGCGTCGCGAAACGCGCGCGAACCATTGGCGTTGGTGCGTTCGCCGATGTACAACACGCTGTTGTCCTGCTTCAACGTGACCGGTGAATACAGCGAGGTCACGCTCGGTTCTTGCTGTGGAGAACGTTTGGCTGGCGTCACGTTGCGTACGGCCTCGACCACTTGGCGCAGGTGCTCGGGTGTGGTGCCGCAACATCCACCCACGACGGTGATGCCGAGGTCTTGCACGTGGTGACGATGGAATTCGGCAAGCTGTGGCGGTGTCAGGTCGTAGTGCGTCTTGCCATCAACCACGCTGGGCAGACCGGCGTTCGGCAACACGCTGATCGGGATCGGGGAGTGTTGGGCGAGGTGACGGAGATGCTCCTGCATCTCGGCCGGGCCGGTCGCGCAGTTGATGCCGACGACGGCCGGCTTCATTGCCAGTAGCGCGGTGAGCGCAGCACCAATCTCGGTGCCGACGAGCATGCGACCGGTGGTCTCCATCGTCACCTGCACCTGGATCGGCACTTCGCGCGCGAGCGCCTTCATCGCTCGTCGCCCACCTTGCATCGCGGCCTTGATCTGCAGCAAGTCCATGCAGGTCTCAATGAGCAGAAGGTCGACACCTCCCTCGATGAGGGCGCGCGCATGTTCTTCGTACGTATCACGTAACTCGGCGAATGAGATATGCCCGAGGCTCGGCAACTTGGTGCCCGGTCCAACGCTGCCTGCCACGTAGCGCGGTCGACCATCGCCCTCGAATGAATCGGCTACGTCGCGAGCGATGCGCGCGGCCGCGAGGGTGATCTCATAGGCGCGGTCGGCGATTCCATATTCATTGAGCACCGTGCTGAACGAGCCGAAGGTCGCCGTTTCGAGGGCGTCGACTCCAACCTTGAGAAAGTCCTCGTGCATCGCGGCGATGAGATCCGGACGGGTGACGGCGAGCAACTCGTTGCAGCCCTCGAGGTGTTGACCACCGAAATCGTCGGCCGTGAGATTCTTGCCCTGCACGTAGGTGCCGAAAGCCCCGTCGAAGACGACGACGCGCTCGTTCACCGTGTCGAGATATCCGGGTCTCTTGCGGGCCTGCATCGTCATCTTCAGGCTAAGACAAGTAGGGTCGGTTGCTCATGGCAAGAGAGAAGGTGTACACCCGCGCCGGCGACGACGGTACGACGGGACTCTTCTACGGCGGTCGAGTGGCAAAAGACTCGGCTCTTCCGCGAGCATACGGAGCCGTTGACGAAGCGCAAGCGGTACTCGGGCTTGTGCGGGCCGAACTTGGTCGAGAGAACGAACTGAACGATGCGCTGGTGCACATCATGCGCGACCTTTGGGTATTGATGGCCGAACTCGCCACCTTGCCGGAAAATCGTCACAAACTCACCGACGGAAAGTCACGAATCACCGAAGAGATGGTCGTCAAACTCGAGCACATGATCGATGATCTCGACGAAAAGTTCACTCCGCCGTCGGAATTCGTGGTACCCGGTCAGAACAAGATCTCGGCACTGCTCGATGTCGCCCGTACCGTGGTGCGTCGCGCCGAGCGCCATGCCATTGCCGCCGCGCCCGCGCCGTCTCAGGCGGGCCCATACCTCAACCGCCTGAGCGACCTCTTGTGGACACTGGCCCGCTGGCAAGAAGGTGAGTCGTTGCCGGTCCGCAGCGTCACGGACTAGCGGCGAGCCTGCGCAACTAGCCTTGCGCGTATGAAACACGCTCAACTCGTCGTCACCGTCGCCCGCGAAACACCCAACTCGGATGCCATCGGCGTCCCCGTAACCTCCGACAAAGCGGTACCCGCTGAGCTCGGCGTATCACGCACACAGCTCTCTGCCGCCGGATTCGACGGCAACGTCGGTCAGACGCTCGTCGTTCCGTCGAGTGGCAAGACCGTCATGATCGCAGTAGGCGTCGGAGCAGGCAACTCTGCGACAGCCCACGATCTGCGCAATGCGGCAGCAGCACTTGCCCGTACTGCCAGCAAGCACGCGTCTCTCTCGACGACGCTTGCAGAAGTGGGCCGTGGTGACCGTGCCGAAATCGCACAAGCGGTGACCGAGGGTCTCATGCTCGCGTCACATCGTTACGGTGCGCTCAAGTCCGACAAGTCGTTCAACTCCAAATTGAAGTCGGCCGTGCTCGTCGTTGATGCAAAGTCGCTCGGCGCAGTTGCCAATGGTTCTCGTCGCGGCAGTGTCATCGGTGAAGCCGTCTGTATGGCTCGCGACTTCGCCAACATGCCGCCGGCGCACCTGACAGCAAAGATGTTCGCCGATCGCGCACAAGAGATTGCATCGGAAACCGGTCTTCGTGTCGAGGTCTACGACAAGGATCGTCTGCTCGCCATGGGTTGTGGCGGCATCGTCGGAGTAAACCGCGGCAGCGTCAACCCGCCACGCATGGTGAAGCTGTCGTACCGCCCCGGCAAGGCCGCGCTCAAGAGCAAGTCGGCCGGCAAAGGCAAGAAGTCGTCGTTGCCGCATCTCATCATGGTGGGCAAGGGCGTGATGTACGACTCGGGTGGAATCAGCCTGAAGCCGAGTGACCCGTCGCATGCACAGATGAAAGCCGACATGACGGGTGCGGCCGCAGTGTTGTCAGCAATGAGCACGCTGAAGGCACTCGGTTGCAAGAACCAAGTCACTGCCTACCTCATGTGCACCGACAACCTTCCGTCGGGAAGCGCAATGGCGATGGGTGACGTGCTCACGATGCGCAACAAGAAGACCGTCGAGATTCACAACACCGATGCCGAGGGCCGTTTGATCCTCGCCGATGGCCTTTCGCTCGCTGCCGAGCAGAAGCCCGACGCGATCGTCGACATCGCGACACTCACCGGTGCCTGCGCACGAGCCCTTGGTCCGAAGATGTCGGGTGTGATGGGCAACAACTCGCGATTCGTGCAACAAGTGCTGGAGTCTGCATCTTCGACCGACGAACAAGCGTGGGAGTTGCCACTCGAGCGTTCGTATCGCCGCCTGCTCGACTCCTACATCGCCGACATGAAGAACGTCGGCGGTCCGGACGCAGGTGCAATCACGGCTGCGCTCTTCCTCGACGAGTTCACCGGTGGTCATCCGTGGGCACACATCGACATTGCTGGGCCGATGTGGGCTGACTCGGATGCCGGATGGTTGCAGCGCGGGGCCACTGGCTACGGCACTCGTTTGCTGGTGAATCTCGCGGAAAACTTCCGCCGCCGCTAAACCGCCGCCGCAACAACGTCGTGTTACCGCCGCTTCCGCCGCGGCCGCACGACACTGACAAGACGCGCATGGGTCGTGTGCTCATCATCGCCGGTTCACGAGGCATGGCGGGCGCCGCGGCATTGAGCGCCGAGGCCGCGATGCGGTCAGGGTGCGGGTATGTCTACGTCGCGACCGTAGGAGCGATTTCCCCCGAGCTCACTGCGGCCGTGCCTTCGGCAATCTTGCGTTGCACGATTGACCGAGAACGCCCCCAGCTGTCGTGGGAAGACGTGCCGATGTTGGTCGATGCTGCACGCATCGCAGATGCCGTCGTCATCGGTCCGGGCCTCGGCGATGGCGTCGAGGTTTGGCTCGCAGAATTTCTGCGGAGGTGCGAACGGACTCCAATGGTGCTCGATGCCGACGCACTCAACGCACTTGCGCGCCGTCGAGAGTTGCTGATGTCATTGCAATCGGACTGCGTCCTTACACCGCACTCCGGCGAGGCCGCACGATTGCTGGGCTGGGGAGATGATCGCGTCCGGGTCGACGCATCTCGTCAAGCGGCAATCAGCCAACTGTGCTTGATTACCGGCGCAACCGTCGTGCTCAAGGGGGCAGGCACCCTGGTTGCGGGGCAAGGAAAGCCCACGCGCACCAACGAGACCGGCAACGCCGGACTCGCGAGGGCGGGTAGTGGCGATGTCTTGAGCGGCATCGTTGGTGCCCTGCTGGCTCGTGGAATGAGCGGGTATGACGCAGCGGTTGCAGCAGTGTGGTTGCACGGTCGAGCCGCCGACGTGCTCGCGACAGAAACGGGTGAGGAGTCGTACATATCGAGCGACCTGGCTCGGGCGTTGGGCCGTGCCTTCAGCGACTACGCGACGAAGGTCGCGGCAGGCTGACGGTCACGCGCAATCCGCCAAGACTGCTTCGTTCGAACGACGTTGAACCTCCGTGTGATCTCACGATTGAGGCAACGAGATGTAGACCGAGTCCGGTGCCGTGACGGTCATCCGATCGGAACCTTCCGAATCGCTGTGCGCCTTCTGCGAGTTCGCGAAGTTGTGGATCGTCGAGCCCGGGACCCGCATCTTCTATGAGGCAGGTAACGAAGTCATCTCCGCGGGTGCACGAGACAACGACACCGGCATTTGCAGGTGTATGTCGATGAATGTTGCTGACCAAGTTGGCAAACACCCGCTCCAACAGGGCTCGGTCACCTTCGACTTGGCACTCGGAACAAGTGACGTCAATCTGTCGGTGAGGGTCGAGCACCTTCAAGTCAGAAAAGTGGTCGCGAACCAGTTCGCCGAGATCGAATGCCGAAGTCTCGCCGAGCTTCGTTGACGCCAGGCGTGCAAGCAGGAGCAAGTCGTCGATGAGTCGTGACATTCGTTTTGATTCTTGCGCCACTCGTTGTTGGGCACGCTCTCGTACTTCGGGGTCTGCCGGCGTTGTTGACGCGAGCACATCGGCGTAGGCGCGTACGGTGGTGAGAGGTGTTCGAAGTTCGTGTGCAATATCGGCGAGGAACACGCGCATGTCGGCCTCTGAGCGGGCTTTACGCTCGGCGGCTTCACGCAGGCTCGTGACCATCGTGCCAATCGAGGTCTGCAACTCGCGAACCTCCCGCGAGGTTGCGTCATCTGAGAGGTTGGCTTCCAGTTGACCCGAGGCGACCGCACCCGAATATTCGACGATGCCCTGCAGCGGTGCGAGCGCTCGTCGAGCAAGCGTCGCAGCGAGTAGTCCACCCATCAGGGCAAGCGCCAGGGCAATCAGCGAATTCGTCAGAAGCTGTCGCTGGAACTGGCTCAGAATGTCGTCGATTGACTCGCCGACGACCAGCCACTGTTCATCCCCGAGCGAGATCGAAAAGAGTCTCGATGTCGACCCGTCGCCTCTCGTGATCGGCGAGCTCGCGGCGGCATCAAGTTCAGTGTCGGTGAGGGCCCCGAACGGTCGGTCAGTTGCCAAGCTCGGCCCATCCACCAGCGAAATCGGAGGTTCGTCCTCGACCTGCAGATAGGCAACGAGGTCGGACGGGGCTGCGTCTAGGAGAGTCAACAGCGCCCGCACGGGGTCGTCGCTCGCCGTTGCCGCATCACGGAGTTTGAGCAGTCGCTCATCAATTCGTTGCAGGCTTGATGCCCGGCCAGAGAAAGCGGCCAGAACTGCAATGGCAAGCGCGGTGGCACCGATTACCAGGCTCACCATGATGGAGATTCTGCGAGCAAGAGTCATGTGAGCGGATCAAACTTTATGCCGAAGCCCCGCACCGTCTTGATGTGTTCGTGACCGCCACCATCGAGCTTCTTTCGCAGGTATGAGACGAACGTTTCCACGACCGTTGACGAAGTGTCGTAGTCGATGCCCCAAACGGACTCGAGCAGATGCGACTTTGACAAGACTTGCCCGGGATGCAGCATCAATCGGTGAAGCAATCGAAACTCGGTGGGAGAGAGCGCCACCGGCGTTCCTGCGTGCGTGACCAGCGATGCCTCCAGGTTGATTTCGACGTCGCCGCACACCACGACCGACGAACTCTCGGGACCTTCTGCTCGGCGAAGAACGGCTGCGACACGGAGGAGGAACTCTTCCAATCCAAATGGTTTCCGAACGTAGTCGTCGGCTCCGAGTTGAAGTCCGCGCACCACGTCGTCACGTTCATCCCTGGCGGTCAGCATGATGACCGGCAGCGCCGGTTTACGTCTCCGAATCTTCTCCAACACGGTAAACCCGTCGACGCGGGGCATGTTTACGTCGAGAATCACCAGGGCGAACGACTCATTGGTTGCTCTGTCAATCGCGGCAGCGCCGTCGGCTACCTCTACTGCGCCGTATCCCGCGACCCGCAATGAGTCGGCAACTGTCGATCGCACGGCGGCATCATCATCGACTACGAGCACTCTTCTGATTGTCATGACCAGCCCCGGGACGACAGTATCCAAGTTCCCGTGATTCACAGGTGGCTCACGACGAACTCACATGATTCTCACAAGTTCACCGCCTAGAAAAGAGTCAGGTCGAAATCCCTCGGCCAGATCAGAAGGAGACCATCACATGAAGTTTCGCAACACCCTGATTTCTGGTATCGCAGTTTTCGCAGTTCTTGCTCCGGCAAGCAATGCGTTGGCGAGCACCGATGATGCAGCGTCAAGCATTCAATCGACGGACACCTCGACCACGGTTCCAGTCCGCCGTGACGCGGCAAAGGCCGCCCAGTTTCGGGCCGACATGAAGGCCTGGCAAGAGGCAACGCGCACCTGGCTGAACGGTCGCGCCACTGCGTTGACGAATCATCGTGAAGCAATTGCCAGTGCGTCGGCGACGTTCAAGACATCGCTGGCTGCAGCAACCACCCGAGAAGCGCGCAAGGCCGCGATGGAAGCATTCAAGGCCGCACGCGAAGCATCGAAGTCTGAACTTGATGCGGCACTCGCCGCACTGGGCGAGCGTCCGGTCAGGCCATCGAGATAACGCCTCGCCAAGTGGCGTCATTCATCGACTTTGTGAATGACGCCACTACAAGAGTCTCGTGGGCGACCGAATGCGTTAAGGTACCGAGTCGGCTCCTGTAATGTTGGGGGGCTTGAAACACAGCATGGTGTACCACAAACATCTCACTTACACATCGAAACCTGAAACGACACATGCTGCCTAACCCCTGCACAGCAATTCGACCGAATCCGCATCCTGGCAAGGGCACTGTGCTCGTGCTGGGCACGCCGCGAGGTGGAACCTCGGTGGTGGCCGGGATTTGTCACATGCTCGGCATCCCGATGGGCCTTGACATCGACCGCTCGAACATGGAGGATCTCGAGTTCCGACGTCGCCGAGCGAGCGCCACACACGGCGAGATGAGTGATTACTTTTCTCGCTTGCGGGAAGGTCGGGACATCGCCGGGCTGAAAGATCCGACGATCATCGACGATCTCACCAACTATTGGAGCCTGATTCCCGAGCCCGTACTTGTGGCCGTCTCCCGCGACGTGTACGCCACCGCCCAGCGGGAAGAGGTTTCGGGTGTTGGCTTCTTCGACGGACTTAAAGAGGCGATACGACGCAAGTATGCAATCTTGAACTTCGTTCACGACGTTGATGCACCGCTCATCGTGGTGTCTTATGAGCGACTTCTCCAGCATCCGCAGGCGGTGGTGGAGGGCCTCGGCGAGTTCCTCGTGGGGGAAGTCGGCCAGGATCTCGTGTCACTGACGACATCACTCATCCGACCACACGCCAACATGCCCGATGAAATCGACTTCGTGTCTGCTCGGTCACGCTATGCACACGACGAGCTCTCACTTGGTGAGGGCTCGGCCGCGTAACCAGTCGGCATGGGTCGTGCGTAGGTGCGCTGGTAGCCGCTCGATTTGGCGTTGAGATACCGAGGGCAGCATGCGACGAACGGCCAACGACTCGCTTCGTTGTTGAGCGATGCCGAACGTCTGGAGACGTTCAATGGCGCGTGAGAAGATCGTGCCGGCAGCATCACGAGCGGCGATTCCGAGGGCCTTTGCGGTTGCCAGTGAGTCGAGCACGTACCCGTTCGGAAACTCGTCGAATCCACAATCGATTCGTCGCAGCAACCATGTGGCGCTCGGGCCGAGTACGGGTAGCCAGTACCACTCGACGTATTCGGAGCGCGCGGAGAAGCCCTGGTCCATGGTCGTCTCGTCATGCCAAGGGATGACGGTGGGGTTAAAAGGTGTTGGGTGCATGCCTTGGTGTGTGCGCTGGCGGGTCGGAATGGCACACTGTTTCTTGCATGTTGAGCGACGACACCAATGCAGTCGCCCGTGTCGAGGTCTTGCTTGCTGCCGCAAATCGCATCACCGTGCTCACCGGGGCCGGAATCTCCACCGCCTCGGGAATCCCTGATTTTCGTGGACCGAACGGCACATGGACCAAGAACCCCGATGCACAACGAGCGGCGACGCTGAGCCACTACCTGGCAGACGAAGAGCTACGTCGTCGGGCTTGGCAGAACCGAGTTACGTGGATCGGCAACGATCCCCAGCCCAACGACGGGCACCGGGCTCTGTGTCGTCTGCAAGAACGTGGGCAGCTTCGTGCGGTCGTCACTCAGAATGTTGACGGTCTGCACCAGCGAGCCGGAATCGACGAACGACTCGTGCACGAAGTACACGGAAACATCCATCGTTCGCGTTGTTGGGGTTGTGGCGACGCGAGGCCAATGGGCGAGACCTTGCAGCGTGTCATCGACGGCGACCCTGATCCAAAGTGCGTGAAGTGCGGAGGAATCCTGAAGAGCGACACGATCTTGTTCGAGCAGGCTTTGGTACCCGAGGTGATCGATGCCGCGTTTCGGGCAAGCGAGGAGTGCGACGTGATACTCGCCGTTGGATCGACCCTCAGTGTGTACCCGGCCGCAAATTGTGTGCCGCGTGCCAAGGCGGCAGGTGCGCGCGTCGTGATCGTGAATGGCGGTGTCACCGACATGGACTCGATAGCCGATGAGATCGTCACCGGGGACATCAACACCGTGTTACCACGGCTGTGCGGCGTGGTCACCGAGTAGCCAAAGAGTCGCCGAGGCGCGACTTCCAGAAGTCACCGCCACCACCGAAAACCCGACCTGGTAGATAGCATTTTGATTGTGCCCACATTTCGTGACTTGCTCACTGCCGCCAAATCGCAGATCACCGAAGTCGACACGGCGGGTGCCGCCGAGAAGATCTCCAGCGGCAAGGTCGTCGTGCTCGATGTGCGCGAGCCCGACGAGTACGAGCAGGGTGCTCTTGCTGATGCAATTCACATTCCCCGCGGACATCTCGAGGCGCAGGTAGAGACGCGCATCGTCGACAAGTCGACGCCGGTCGTGGTGTACTGCGCCGGCGGTGTGCGCAGCGCTTTTGCCGCCAAGACCCTGCAGGAACTCGGCTACACGAGCGTCGAAAGTATGGCGGGCGGATTCGGCAAGTGGAAGGACGAGGGTCGTGCATGGACGACGCCCATTGCACTGAGTGCCGAGCAACGCAACAGGTACCAACGCCACCTGCTCTTGCCCGAAGTCGGAGTCGCGGGTCAGGCAAAACTGCTGCAGAGCAAGGTGTTGTTGCTCGGTGCGGGCGGTCTCGGTTCGCCCGCTGCTCTGTATCTTGCCGCTGCCGGAGTGGGCACCCTGGGCATCGTCGACATGGATGAAGTCGACGCAAGCAATCTGCAGCGCCAAATCCTGCACAACATCGACCGTGTCGGCGAACGCAAAGTCGACTCGGCAAAGAAGACGCTCACCATGTTGAACCCCGATATCAACGTGGTCACCTACGACACTCGGCTGGCTGCGAGCAATATCGTCGACATCATCTCCGGTTATGACGTCATCGTTGACGGTGCCGACAACTTCCCGTCGCGCTACCTGTTGAACGATGCAAGCGTGAAGCTCGGTATTCCCGTCGTGCATGGCTCGATCTTCCGTTTTGAAGGCATGGTGAGCGTGTTTCATCCGCTGCGTGGCCCCACCTATCGCGACATGGTGCCTGAGCCGCCCCCGGCGGAGATGGCGCCGAGCTGTGCCGAAGCCGGCGTGCTCGGGGTATTGCCAGGCATCGTCGGATCGATCCAGGCGCTCGAGACGATCAAACTGCTACTCGACCTCGGTGATTCGTTGATTGGTCGCATCCTGGCGATCGACACCACAGAAATGACGTTCCGCACGTTCAACTTGCGCAAAGATCCGACCAATCTCGTCACGTATGAGAATCGTGAGCGAATTCAAGTGCGTGATCTCGACGGTGTATGTGCGCCGTGGCTGCACTGACGCCACAGCACTGATTCACCTGCATCGAACGAGACCAAAGGGTGGTGCTCGTAGAATAACTGCGTGCCACACCGCGTTGCCGTCGTCGGCGCGGGCTTCTCTGGTGCGGTCGTTGCTCGAGAACTAGCCGAGGCCGGCCACAACATCGAGGTCTACGAGTCGCGCGACCATGTTGCGGGCAACTGTCATACGAGTCGCCACGCCAGTGGAGTGATGGTGCACGTGTATGGCCCGCACATCTTCCACACCCAGCACGAGCACGTGTGGGACTACGTCCGACGCTTTGCAACGTTCAAGCCGTATCGGCACCGTGTGCGGGCAATGGTGGGGGACCGGGCATTTCAGATGCCGATGAACCTCGGACTCATCAACGCCTTCTTTGGAACGAACTTCACGCCCCAGGAAGCCGAACAGTTCGTGGCATCGCGTGCCGATTCATCGATCACCGATCCGAAGTCGTTCGAGGAGCAGGGCTTACGCCTCGTTGGTCGCGAACTCTACGAGGCCTTCTTCGCCGGCTACACCCGCAAGCAGTGGGGAGTCGACCCGAAGGAATTGCCGGCCAGCATCCTCGCCCGATTGCCGTTGCGCTTCACGGAGGATGACTCGTACTTCAGTCACCCATTCCAGGGAATTCCAGAGCACGGATACACCGCCCTCGTCGAGGCCATTCTCGATCATCCACGGATTGCCGTGAATTTGTCGACACGAGTCTCACGCTCGCAACTTGCCGAGTTCGACCATGCATTCTGGAGTGGTCCCATCGACGCATATTTCGACTGTGAACACGGTCGCTTGGCGTACCGCACGCTCGACTTCGAGCCGGAGGTCGTCGAAGGGGACTACCAAGGTTGCCCAGTCGTGAATTACTGCGACGCCGAGGTCCCGTACACCCGTATCACGGAGCACAAACACTTTGCGCCATGGGAACGGCACGATCGTTCGGTGATCTATCGCGAGTTCAGTCGACTGTGCGGAGAAAGTGATACGCCCTACTATCCGGTGCGCTTGGTGGAAGAAAAGGCCCAGTTGCTTGAGTATGTGCAGCTGGCGCGGGCCCAGCAGGGCGTCACGTTCTTGGGGAGGCTCGGCACCTACCGTTATCTGGATATGGATGTGACGATTCACGAGGCGTTGAAGGTCGCCGATGTCGCCAAGCAGTCGATCCTCGACGGTTCGCCGATACCGGCGTTCGTTGCCGACCCGCTCGGATGACCTTGTCCTTGTGAAGTACTCGGAATGACGCATCTCCTTCAGCGATCTCTTCCACCTGCGCCTGGATTCACAGAGCCGACGCTCTATGTTCGGACGAGCGGCGATACGAATCACGTCGGTGAGGCGTTGCGCCTCGCCGCTGGTTCGACGCTCTCGTTCGACACGTCGTTCGGCGTGTTTCACGCGGGTCGGTGGCGGCGGCTCACATCCGTTGTAGACGTCTCCGTGCGTATCGTCGCGCAGGGTCGGGGCCGTGCAGAGGTCGTTGCGTCGGGTCGTCGACGCGAACACGTGATTGCAACTGCCGAAGTCGGCAATGGGCCGATTGAAATCCCCCTTGGCTCGCTGCAGAAGTCAGATTGGGGAGTGCTGTGGGTTCGTCTTGTAGCGACAAGCGAGTGCTCGGTGAGTCGAATCGAATGGCTGACTACGACGGCTCCTTTACACGATGTGCGACTCAATCTCTCGATAACGACCTTCAATCGTCAGGCCTACGTGATTCCGACGGTGAAGAAGGTGCTCTCACTCGTGCGGGGGCTCGATGCGTTGCGTGGTCGAGTGCGTGTACTCGTCGTTGACAACGCGAGCAACGTGAACTTCGACGAAGCCCCGGCTGACGATCTGGCCGTGGTGCCGAACCGCAATCTCGGTGGTGCCGGAGGATTCGCCCGCGGACTCATCTGGCTGCGCAACCAGGGATGGGCGACGCACGTGCTGTTCATGGACGACGACATCAATCTCGAAGCCGAGTCACTCGTCCGCACCGTATCGCTCTTTGCCTATGCACGGGATCACCGATTGTGCGTGCACGGCGCGATGCTCAGTGAGGAACGTCAGTGGATGCAGTTCGAGGCCGGCAGCCGCTATCTGTGGCGATCCCTGTATCCGCTACGTGCACTCGGCCAAGAAGACGACCTTCGTGACCGTCGACTGGCCGTTCGTGATGCAAAGGAACGCCGTTTTGCATATTCGGCGTGGTGGTACACCGCGTTCCCGATCGATATCACCACCGACAACCCACTTCCTGTCTTTGTACGCGGTGACGACGTCGCCTTTGGATTGATGCACACGGGGCGCCATACGGTCACGCTCAATGGTGTGGTGGTGTGGCACGCCGACTTTCATCTGAAGAACAATCCGTCGAGTCTCTTCTATGAGATGCGCAACTTCGCAATGATCGACACACTCGTGTTCGATCGCCACCGCTGGTGGCACCTGGGTCGTCGGTTCTTGGCGCTCAGCTTCCGCAATCTCTTTGGTTTTCGTTACTCGAGCGCGGAGTACATGATTCGCGGCATGCGTGCGTATCTCGCCGGACCACGGGCGCTTGCCGAGATCGACCACACCGCATTGCACGACGAGTTGCGAAAAGTCGACGAAGAGAAGCCTGCACCGCTGTCGGCTGAGCATGCAGCGGTTGCAATCTCGCGCCCGCTTCCCAAAGCGATACGGCTCATCGGATTCCTGCTCTCGTTGCCGCTCCTTGGCGGCTTCTTCATACCGGGCTCGTGGCGAAGCAAGAAACTGCGAACCGCCCCAATCGACTCGCGTGCAGTCGGGCTCGCGCTGCGACACGATCGCATCTTGTACCGACATGATCGGCTTCCCGAGGGTTTCGTCTGTGTGCGTGACCGGTCACGGTTCTTTGCGTTGTGGCGTGATGTGTTCTCGGTTCTTGGTCGACTCGCCGTGTCATACGGTCGCTTGAAGCGCGAGTACCGCGACGCCTATGCCGGCCTCGTCAGCGACGACGCATGGCTGGCGAAGTTCGAGGCTTAACGCTGTGCCGAGGCACTGAGCAACGCCATCCAGGTCGTGCGATCGACCACACCGGTGGCTTTGAGGCCCACTGATTTCTGGAATCGTTTCACGAGGCGGTCGGTACCGCTGCCGAACGATCCGTCGGGTCGCACCTTCACTTTGAGCACGTTTGCGAGCGCCTTCTGGATCGAGACAACAGATGCCTGTCGCGATCCGCGACCCAGAGTGAGCGTGGTGTGGTCGATGCCAAGTGCGGCAATGACTTGTTCGTCGGCGATGCCGTCGACGGGAAGACCCACGGACTCTTCGAACTTCGTCACCGCGTTGGTCGTGCCTTTGCCGAACACTCCGTCAGCGGCAAGTCGCTGTCGCTTCTTTAGTCCCAGCGCAGCATTGAGCGCCGACTGGAGCACCTTCACGGGTTCGCCCCGTTCGCCCTGGGTCATCGGCACGGCCATTGGAATGATGCCGCCTGCGCCAACCGAGATGACACCGGCCCGACGGAGTTCGTCGAGTTGATTGCGCAAGAACATCGCGAACTCCACTCGTCCGGTGTTCGTGAGGTGCACGGTGTCGCTGAACCATCGGTTCTTGTCCGCCCCCGAACTGTACGAGTTCCAGTCCAGCACCGTCACGTTGGGGTACCGCTGTGCGGCCAAGGCCAGCGCTGCATTGGATGCGGAGTAGTCGACAGAGGGTCGCCGTGTGGAGAGATTGACGAAGACGATGCGTTGCACTGCGCGAGCATTCAGTGCCGACACCACCTGATCGATGTCCTGGGCGAACGTCGCCGGATTGTCGTTGTAACCGAGTTGCAGCACCGCGACCGTGGGTGTCGTTTCGGCGGTGAGTGCGTTGATGACTGCAGGTGCGTCCGGCAAACCAACGGACGGCTCGACGCAGGAAGAACCAACGAGACAACGGTTGGGGACGGCCTGAAAATCGACGTTGGTGTACGCCGGACTCACGATGCTCTGGAACTCGGTGGCGATGCTTGCCCCGACGGAGTCGCCGATGAGCAGAATGCGACCGACTGGGGCTGCCTCGAAGTCGGCGGGGTAGACGGGTGTGACGCCGTACCACGGCGCCGGTAGTCCGAGCGCGGTACGGAACGACCAGCCCGACATCTTCACGCTGCCATTGGTGCCCGTAATCGTGACCTCGGTTGTGTAGCCGTTCCAGTCACCGCCGAGACCGTCATGGGCAGTGGTGACGCTGGTGAGCGTGCCAATCTGCGGGTAGCGCTGCTGTAACTGTGAGGCACTCACACTGCGGGTCCACACCATCAGCGAGGAATTTGCCGAGAGATCCCCTGGATCTGCCTGCGCCGGAAACACGCCACCGGCGGTTCGACCGCCGTTGCTCGAAGAGAACTCCGTGCGCACGACGGCACCATTCCTTCCACGGATGACGACGCCCGCCGTTTCGGCGATGGCGAGGTCGGTTCGCGGATCCTCGAGAACATATGGCTGCTCACTTACGCCCTCGCGTACCGCTGCTCCGTCGTAGACCTGGCAGTCCTGGGTGTCGCACGTATTGGCGAGACCGGCGTAGCGATTCTCGGTGGACGCATAGCTTCGCGCAGCAACTGCTTGTGCGCGCAGTGCATTCATGCCTGCGCCACCTGCCGAGTCACCCCACGATGCCGGAGACTCTCGCGGGACGACGCCGCGCAAGTAGCTCTCCATCGGAACGGCGTTGATCGTTCGGTTTTCGTTACGCGAGTTGTTGACGGCGCGAATGATGCCGCGGTAGTAGCGCACTCGGTGCGCCCGCTCCGACTTGGGCACGCACAACCCGATGGTTTGGGTCGCGGCCGCTGCCGGATCCTGGCCGACTTGGGTCGTGAAGGACACTGCGTCGTTGAAGTCCCCGATCAGCTCGAAGCCGACCCCGACCGGGTCTTGGCTGGGCAGCGTGCAACGCCGCGTCGGGGAACCCCACACGCGATAGACCTTCTCACTCACTTCTCGGGCAACGAGTGATGTCCACGTGCGCCCGGGCACCGGATCTTCAAGGAACACCGCGTTCTGAGCGTCGGCGACGACACCCGTCTGGTACGAGCCCATCGCGCTCAGCCATACACGAATGATGTCGTTCGGATTGTCGATTGGCGCGACTACGTTGCCCGTGGGGCCCCCGTAATAGAAATCGAGAATCTGTTGCCATGACCATCCATGCACCGTTGCCCAGCCGAACGAGCCGAATTGGCTGAGTCCGCGACCGTGTCCGAAACCGCGACCGTAGATCACGTAACTCGCGGGGAGCTGGCCTTCGGCCGCGCGCGCCGGGCCGGCCACGGGTGCCGAGACGACGAGGGTCAACGCAGCGACACAAAAGGCGAGGCAACGCCTCAATGTGGGGGAACGCATGGTGAAGTGGATCTCTCCTTCGCCCGCTTGCGTTCAGTCTACTTGTGGAACGAGTTGGTGGTGCGCACTCAGCGTGACATGCTTCTCAATCGCGTAACGGTTCGGCACGCGGCAGAACGTCGCGTTGTTGAATGACGACTCCGGCGAGAACGAGCGCTATTCCGAGAAGATCCATCGTCGAGGGTGTCTGATCCAGAAACAAGAATCCGAACACGGTCGCCGTCACAGGCAGCAAAGCGAGCAACACGGAGAATCGCCGCACGGGAATTCTGCGCAACGTGTATTGATCGATGCCGTAGGCAACGGCGTTGGAAAACAAGCCAATGAGAAGGCACAAACCAATGAGCGACGGGGTGCTCCATGCGGGGCCGCTCTGCCATACGCCGAACGGCGTCAACACCACCGCGCCAATCGCGAGCCCAACACCGAGGCCGGCGACACCACGGTTGTATTGCGCTACTCGAGCGCCGACGACGATATATGCGGCCCAGCACAGTGCGGCAAGGAAGATAAAGAGCAAGCCGAGTGGTTCGTTGTCGATCTCGATGCCGGACAGCACCACCACCCCTACGGCGGCAAGAGCGAGTGCGGCCGCGTTTCGTTTTGTGCGAGTGGTGAGCGCGGCGACGGTAATGGGACCGATGAATTCAATGGCCACACCCTTGCCGAGATCGAGACGATCAATCGCCAAATAAAACGTGAGGTTCATGAACGACGTCGCGACACCGAACAGTGCCGCCGCCTTCAGTTGTTGACCCGTGAACGGACCGTTGCGGCGCAGGTCGCCCACCGAGAACAGCAACAGCCAACAGGCTGCACCGATGACGCGGAACCAGGCAGAAGGCGCCGGGGCCAGTTGTTCGAAGAGCCGGACGGCGATGACCGCACCGACGTATTGACTGATACCCGAGAGAATGAACAGCGCCTCAGGTGGCGCGGTTTCTAGCGGGTTGCGACGTTGATTCAGTCGAACAAATCCGGATCGGTGCGGCAGATTTCCTGCCACAGCGGCTGGAAGTTCAGCCAACCTGCCATCGGGTGCGCGGTGAGATCGCGGGTGTACGTCGCCATCTCGTGCGGAATGAGTTTTGGTGTGCCGACGGTTTCGGCCATGATCTGCGCCATGCACGTGCGCTCCATCGACAAGAACCAGTAGGCGGCGGCGTCGACCGTCGGGGCGACGGTGAAGAGGCCATGGTTCTGGTGGATCGCCGCCTTGCCCGTCGGGAACTTCGCTGCGATCTCTCGTCCGGCTTCCGGTTCGAAAACGACGGCGCCGCCCTGTTCGGCTATGACGACGTGGTCGTCATAGAAGTAGCAGCTGTCCTGAGTGATCGGGTCGAGCTTGCGGCCGAGCGACGCCCAGGCCTTGCCGTACACCGTGTGGGCATGCGCAGCCGAGATGACGTCGGGTCGCGCCTGGTGAATCGCTGCATGAATGCAGAATGCGGCACGGTTGACCGGGTTGTTGCCGTATACGACGTCACCGTCGTGATTGACGAGGATGAGATCGGACACGCGCATGAGACGGAAACTGCGGGCGAACGGATTCACCCAGAAGTGATCTGGGAACTCGGGATCGCGCACCGTGATGTGCCCGGCAACGCCTTCACCGAAACCGAGTCGTCCGAAGATGCGCAACGCACCGGCAAGCTTCTGTTTGCGCTCGAGACGTTCCTCTTCGATGGTGCGCTTGGTCTGCGGACCGATGTCGATGAGGTCCTTCGGGGTGAGCGGCACGCCGTCGATGAACTTCGTGGCGCCCGCATGCTCGGTGATGGCCATGCCTCAAGGTTACGCAGGGCGGTCCGACGGGGCAGGTCTCGTAGCCTTGGATTCGCATGACGGAAAAGCGCACCGACTCGGGTATCGAGGTAGCGCCCCTCTACGACGGATCTTCATTGTCGGGCTTTGAACCGGCGGCACAACTCGGCGCACCCGGATCGGCACCGTATACCCGCGGCATCTACCCGACCATGCATCGCGACCGTCTGTGGACGATGCGGCAGTATGCCGGTTTCGGAACGGCGGCGGACACCAACGCCCGATTCAAGTTCTTGCTTGAAGCGGGCCAGACGGGTCTCTCATGCGCCTTCGACCTGCCGACGCAGATGGGATACGACAGCGACCATGCTCGTGCCGCCGGCGAGGTTGGCAAGGTAGGCGTGGCAATCGACTCGATCGATGACATGCGCACGTTGCTCGCCGACCTGCCGCTCGACAAGGTCACGACGTCGATGACCATCAACTCGACCGCGGCAATCTTATTGCTGCTCTACGAGTTGGTCGCCGAAGAGCGCGGGGTTCCGGCCAGTGCGATCAGCGGAACCATCCAGAACGATTTGTTGAAGGAATACATTGCGCGAGGAACGTACGTGTACCCGCCGCGACCGTCGATGCGGGTGATCACCGACATCTTTGCGTATTGCGGTCGACATGTGCCGAAGTGGAACACCATCTCGATTTCGGGATACCACATTCGTGAGGCGGGGAGCACCGCGGTGCAGGAACTCGCTTTCACGCTTGCCAACGCGATTGCATACGTGCAGGCAGCCGTCGACGCCGGCCTCGATGTCGACACGTTCGCGCCACGACTTTCGTTCTTCTGGAACGGTCACAACAACTTCTTCGAGGAAGTCGCCAAGTTCCGTGCCAGTCGTCGCATGTGGTACCGAATCATGACCGAGCGATTCGGTGCAAAGAATCCGGCCAGCCACCTGATGCGTTTCCACACCCAGACCGGCGGGGCCACGTTGACCGCGCAGCAGCCACTCAACAACGTGGTTCGCGTGGCGGTGCAAAGCATGGCGGCGGTGATGGGTGGCACACAGAGTTTGCACACGAACGGATACGACGAAGCCCTCGGCTTGCCCACTGAGGAGGCGGCCCGTATCGCGCTTCGCACACAACAGATCATCGGCTTCGAAAGCGGCGTTACCGACACTCCCGACCCGTTGGCGGGTTCGTACTACGTCGAATCACTTACCAACGAAGTCGAGCGACTGGCGTGGGAGTACATCAAGCGCATCGACGACATGGGCGGGGCGGTCAACGCAATTGAGGCCGGATTCCAGATGGAGGAGATCGAGGAAGCCGCGTATTCGTACACGAAATCAATCGACGATGGCTCGAGAACCATCGTGGGCGTCAACAAGTTCACGGTGGATGAAACGTCGCAAACTCCCGTGCTCAAGATCGACCCTGAGCGCGAGCGCAATCAGGTGGAACGCTTGAAGAAATTCAAGGCCGCGCGCGATGCGGCCCAGGTTGCTGCGCGTCTCGACGAGGTACGCGCCGCAGCGCGCGGCAGCGATAATGTGCTGTACCCGATGAAAGCGGCACTCAAGGCGAACGCAACGCTCGGCGAAGTGAGCGACGCGTTACGCGACGTATTCGGCGTCTATCGACCCAGTTGACCGGCGATCCTTGCGCCGCACTTGTCGCTAGGCGAGGCGATTGATTCGAGGTGCGGGACGCTCGAAGCCTTGCGGCACGTCGGTAGGCCAGCCGAGATACACCATCGCAACAATCGTCGTTTCGTTCGGAAATCCGCAGAATTTCGCCACCGCGTCGTTGGCACCCTTCGGGCACGACGACCAGAAGCTGGCAAGTCCGAGCGACGTGGCACCGAGCAGCAACGTTTGAACTGCAGCCGAGACCGCATCGCGATTCTCGGCGGTGCGCAGTTCAGAATCACCGGTCTCGGAACCGACGATGAGCACCACCGGCGTTCGGGCAAACTTGCCACGCGTCTTGGCAACACGCGGTTCGGGTTCGCCCTGCGCCGACATCACATCAGCACACACCTCGCCGAGTCGCAGACGTGATTCGCCGCGCACCTCGGCGAAGACCCACGGCCAGGTGAGTTTGTGATTGGGGGCCCACGTGGAGAGCTCGCAGAGTCGTTGCACGATCGTCGGCTCGACATCTCGCGTGCGATCAACCATCAGGTTGGTGCGCCGTGCACGCACCAGCGCGGAGAAGTCGTCGAAGTTCATGGCCGAATACGACGGGCGGTTCGCTGCATCAGTTCTTGTGCAAGACGGCGTTCAGCCCGCCCCAGCTGCCCTTGCGAACGACGGCTTCAACCGCACCGGTTGTGGAGTTGCGGCGGAACAACATGTTGGAGACCCCAGACATCTCGCGTGCCTTCACCGTGCTGCCATCCGGCAAGCGAACGAGCGTGCCGGCGGTGACGTAGAGGCCCGCCTCGATGATGCTGTCGTCGCCGAGGCTGATGCCCAGGCCACTGTTCGCACCGAGCAGGCACCGTTCGCCAATGGTGATCATCTCCGTGCCGCCACCCGAGAGCGTGCCCTGGATTGATGCGCCACCACCGATGTCGCTGCCGTTGCCGACGATCACTCCGGCGGAAATCCGCCCCTCGACCATCGACGCGCCGAGTGTGCCGGCGTTGAAGTTGCAGAAGCCCTCGTGCATCACCGTGGTTCCCTCTGCGAGGTGGGCGCCGAGTCGCACGCGACTGGCGTCGGCGATGCGCACACCAGAGGGCGTCACATAGTCGGTCATGCGCGGGAACTTGTCAATGCCGTTTACGGTCAGGTGCTCGCCTCGGCGGCGCAGTGCGTCGCGAACCTCATCAAGCACGTCGAGTGCGACCGGGCCGATGCTCGTCCATGCAACGTTGGTGAGCAGTCCGAAGACTCCGTCAAGGTTCAGTGAGCGAGGCTTGGCCAGGCGATGCGAGAGAAGATGCAGCCGTAGATAAACATCGATGGCGTCGCGGGGTGCAGCCGACGTGTCGATCTCGATGCTGATTGGCACGATCTCGACACCGCGGCGATCGTCGATCGCACGCGGGGGAGCAGCATCTCGTTCGTGCGTCGGGGTCGTGTCGCCCCAGCCGAGTCGGCGGAAGTGTGCGTCGAGCACGACGCCGCTCGACGAGACCGATGCCGAACCGACGCCCCATGCCCGGGTGGTCGAGGCCGGAGCGGTCATTCCATCACCTCGGGTCGCAAGGTGGGGAAGAGGATGACTTCACGAATCGTCGAGACACCGGCCAAGAGCATGGTGAGACGGTCGAGACCGATACCAAGACCACCAGTTGGGGGCAGACCGAACTCGAGGGCCCGCAGATAATCCTCATCGACGGTGCCCGCAGTGGCATCGCCGGCTTCCTTGGCCCGCTGTTCGGCCTCGAAGCGCTCGCGCTGCTCGACGGGGTCGTTGAGCTCGCTGAAACCGTTGGCCAACTCGCGAGCCTGCACGAAGAGTTCGAAGCGTTCGGTGAGGTGCGGGTCGTTGCGGTCGACGCGGGCGAGTGGAGAGATTTCGACGGGGTGTCCGGTCACGAAGGTGGGCATCAACAACTCACTCTCTGCCTTTTCAGCAAAGATCTCTTCAATGATGCGCCCCGCGCCCCAGTGTTTCTCCCACTTCACACCGTTGTCGTCGGCGATCTTGCGAACGTCGGCGACTGGTTGCGACGGGTGCAGTTCATGACCGACCTTGGCACCAGCCAAGTCGACCATTCGCGTCCGTGGCCAGGGTGCCGAAAGATCGCACGGGGTTCCGGCGATGTCGATGATCGTGGTGCCGAGTGCGTCACGCGCCGCATTCACGATGACTGCCTGTGTCAGATCCATGATGTCGGTGTAGTCGGCGAATGCTTGGTACGACTCGAGCATCGTGAACTCGGGGTTGTGTCGCGTGGAGATGCCCTCGTTGCGAAAGACGCGACCGATTTCAAACACTCGTTCCATGCCGCCGACGATTAGTCGCTTGAGATGTAGTTCGAGGGCGATGCGCAAGAAGAGAGGCATGTCGAGCGCGTTGTGATGCGTGAGAAACGGCCGTGCATGCGCACCACCGGCTTCGACGTGCAGTACCGGTGTTTCGACTTCGACGTATCCACGCTCGCCGTAGGTCTTGCGAATGCTGGCGATGATCGCGTGGCGAATCTCGAAGGTGCGTCGGGCATCGGCATTGACGATGAGGTCGGCGTATCGCTGGCGAAAACGAGTGTCGACATCGGCCAACCCGTGCCACTTGTCGGGCATCGGCCGCAGGGCCTTGGAGAGCAGCTGCACCTCATTGGCCTTCACCGACAGCTCGCCCTTGCGCGTGGTCATCACGAGACCGCGTGCCCCGACCCAGTCACCCATGTCGCAGGAGTTGATGAGGTCGAATGCTTCGTCACCCACCACCGATTTGCTGACGAAGAGCTGGATCTCATCGCTGCGATCGCGCACCGTGATGAAGATGAGTTTCCCCTGATCGCGCTTCAGCATGATGCGACCACACACGGCGACAGACTCGGTGGTCTCGGTACCTGCCTCGAGCGAGCCGTGGGTCGCGCGAATCTCGCCGAGAGTGTGCGAGCGGTCGAATCGATACGGGTATGGATTTATGCCGCGATCCTTGAGCGAGGCGATCTCCTCGAGGCGGCGCTCGCGGTAAGCAGCGAGGTTCGTGCCACTGGTCTCGGCATCGCCGTTGTCGGTTGGTGCGCCCGCTTCGTCGTTCATGCGATGACGACGAGCACGTCGCCCGACCCGACCTTGTCGCCGGGTTTCACGTTCACCGACTTCACCGTGCCGGCCTTGTCGGCCTGCAATTGGTTCTCCATCTTCATGGCTTCGAGCACCACGACGGCGTCGCCAGCCTTCACTTCCTGGCCGACTTCGACGAGCACCTTGACGATGGTGCCTTGCATCGGCGCAACGACATCCCCCGCACCCGACGCCGAGGCCGCGGCGGCGGAGGCGCGTGGTGCGCGACGGGCGACCGGTGCGGCACCACCCGATTCGGGTACCCAGGCCTTTACTTCGAAGCGCTTGCCGTTGACTTCAACGGTGGTGGTCTTCTCCACCAACCCGGCGGCCGGTGGGGCTGCCGGCGTAATCTGCGAATTCACTCCGCTCAAATCAAGCTTCTCCTCGACCCACTTCGTGCTGTGTTGCACTGCCGCAAAATCGGGATGGCGCAGGATTGCAAGATCGGCGGGAATCGTGGTGTGCACGCCTTCGATCTTCATCTCTTCGAGTGCACGGATGGTTCGTGCAATCGCAGTGGGACGGTCCTTGCCCCA
Source organism: Actinomycetota bacterium (assembly GCA_046074785.1). Lineage (GTDB taxonomy): Bacteria > Actinomycetota > Acidimicrobiia > Acidimicrobiales > Ilumatobacteraceae > F1-60-MAGs027. The sequence continues at coordinate 17,938 of JBJTOX010000088.1, read as the reverse complement.
CACGATGAGTTTTCCGATCAGATTGTCGTAGTACTGGCTTACGGTGTCGCCTGCCTCGTAGCCACCGTCGAAACGCACACCGAATCCGTCGGGAACCTTCAACGTGCTGATGGTGCCGGGCGACGGGAGGAACTTGCCACCAGACGGATTCTCTGCATTGATGCGTATCTCGATTGAATGTCCGCGTCGCAGTTCGTTCACCTGCTGCTGTGTCATTGGCAGCTTCTCGCCGTCTGCGACACGAATCTGCCATTCGACGAGGTCGATGCCGGTGATCATCTCGGTGACCGGATGCTCGACTTGCAGGCGCGTATTCATCTCCAAGAAGAAGAAGTCTCCGTCCTGGTAGATGAACTCGACGGTGCCGGCGTTGTAGTAGCCGACCGCTCGTGCCGCCTTTACTGCTGCTTCTCCCATCGCCTCTTCGACGCCGTCGGGCAGGCCCGGAGCAGATGCTTCTTCGATGAGTTTTTGGTGGCGCCGTTGCGCGGAGCAATCGCGTGTCGAAACCCACACCACGTTGCCGTGCTTGTCACCGACGAGCTGCACTTCGATGTGTCGTGGCCAGGTGAGATATCGCTCGACGTAGATCTCGTCGCGACCGAAGAACGCTTTTGACTCGCGTTTCGCGGAGTCCATCGCTTCTTGTACCGACGCGGCATCCTTCACGACTTTCATGCCGCGCCCGCCACCACCGAACGCTGCCTTGATTGCAACCGGCCATCCGTGCTCGTCGCCGAACTTGGTGATCTCGGCGGCAGAGTTCACGAACTCGGTCGTTCCCGGAACGATCGGTGCGCCACCGCGCAACGCGGCCTTGCGTGACGACACCTTGTCACCCATCTCGACGATTGCCGCCGGCGGCGGGCCGATGAACGCCACGCCGAGATCGGTGATCGCTTGTGCGAAATCGGCATTCTCGGAGAAGAACCCGTAGCCGGGGTGCACGGCATCGGCGCCACTCTTGCGAATGGCATCGAGGATGGCGTCGGTATTGAGGTAACTCTGCGCCGACGTCTCGCCACCGAGGGCGTACGCCTCATCGGCGAGTCGCACATGCAGGGCCTCGCGGTCAAGCTCGGAGTAGACGGCGACAGTTGCGATACCCAGCTCGCGTGCGGTACGGATGACTCGTACGGCAATTTCACCGCGGTTGGCGATCAGGATTTTCTTCGGCACGAACACCTATCTTGTGAGGGCAATGACGTCTTCGAATCCTAGTTCGGCACCGATTTGGCCGATCGGGTGGACGGTGCGCCATGTGGCCGAGACGGGATCCACGAACGACGATCTCGTGACCGCGGCGAGCGCAGGTGCGGTTGACCGCACCGTCATCGTTGCGGATTATCAGACGGCGGGCAGAGGGCGCCTTGATCGCTCTTGGGATGCGACACGAGGCAGCAACTTGCTGGTGTCACTGTTGTTTCGCTACTCGAACGAAGAGCCTTCACGTTTCTCGCGGATCGTCGCACTGGCTGCTCGCGAGTCGTGTGAGTCGTTGACGGGGGTCGGCGTGAGAATCAAATGGCCGAACGATCTCGTCGTCGACCAACGAAAGCTCGGCGGGCTGCTCGCGGTCGCCTCGCCGCGTGAGAGATTCGTCGTCGTCGGCATCGGAGTGAACGTCCGGTGGGCGCCGAGCGACGCAATATCGCTCGCCGAGGCGTCGCTCGTGCGTCGCTCGCTCCCCGAGCCGGATGAGAGAGTCGTGCCGACACCGCACGAACTCTTGGCGCTGATGCTCAAGAACGTCGATGTGCGTCGCCAACGAGATGATGCCGAACTGCGGGAAGAACACAAGTCGGTGCTGGCGACGCTCGGCACTCGTGTGCGAGTCGACTTACGCGAAGGTGAATCGCTCGTCGGACGAGCCGTTGATCTCGACGACGCCTCTCGGTTGGTGGTGCAGGATGATTCGGGTCTCCGACATGTGATCGATGTCGGTGACGTGGTGCACTTGCGAGCACACTGACCGCACTACCGTCGTAGCGAGTGTCGACGGTGAATCTGGCGGTGTATTGCCCATGAATGGCGAAGTGGTCGCTCGACGCCGACGTGACCGTCGCCAAGTGTGGCTGGTTGCCGCGGCCGTACTCGTCGCGTTGAGTGCGGCGGGTTATCTCGGTGTTGGTCGGGCGCTCGACTCACGATTTGCAGACGTACGACGCGAAGTCTCGTTGACATCCGTGCTTGCCGAGCCGAACGAGCAGTTCGTGAACTTTCTCATCGTTGGATCCGACTCGCGTGCGGGTGCCGACCCGACGGATCCGGACTTCGCGAACGTGGGCGGCGAGGGTGAAGTGCAAGGTCGCCGGAGCGACACACTGATCGTCGTCAACGTGGAGAAGTCCTCGGGGATCATCTCGTTGCTGTCGATTCCACGCGACCTCTGGGTGAACATCGGAGACTCCGAGAACTCTGAGCGAATCAATGTCGCGTATCGCGAAGGTGCCCCGGTCGTCGTTCGCACCGTGACTCGTGCGCTGGGGATACCGATTCATCACTATCTGGAGATCGACTTCCAGGGCTTCAAGGATTTGGTTGATGCGGTCGGCGGCGTGACGGTGTGCGTCGAGTATCCGACGCGCGATCGCAACACGGGTCTTTACATCCGCCCGGGATGCAAGAACCTCGATGGTGTGCAGTCGCTTGCCTATGCACGCAGTCGGTTTTTCGAGGAGAAGATCGACGGACAGTGGCAGATCGACGGCACGTCCGACATTGGTCGCGGTAAGCGACAGCGGTTGTTCACCGCACTGCTCATGCAAACCGCGGTGAACCGCACGCTCGGTGACCCCTTCCGGGCGAGCACGATCATGCAGGGTGCGACGTCGGCGTTGCTCGTCGACGAGCGTCTTGACATGCTCGAGTTCGCTCGCCTCATGCGGCCAGCGGCGACGGGCAAGTTGCGTCGATTCGCGCTGGATACCTACGGTGACACCGTCCGCGGAAACTCGGTATTGCGCCTCGCCGATTCGTCGGGCCCGGTGCTTGCGTTCTACTCGGGGGCTGGTCCGGCTCCCGTGCCGCCAGAGTGACGCGAACGTTCTGTTGACGCGCTACGGCGCACGAAATCCCGGAGAGAATCAGCATCGACCGGCTCGCACACATGGTTGCCCTGGGCGTGGTCACAACCGAGCAGGCGCAGGCGTTGCAATTGTTCGGCCGACTGCACCCACTCGGCGACGACCGACATGTCGAGTGAGTGAGCGAGCTGCACGATCGACCGCACAATCGGGTCGTCAGCCCCGTCTCGTCCGATGTTGCGTATGAACGTACCGTCGAGTTTGAGTTGTGCGGCGCGGAAGTCGCGTAGGTGGGCGAGCGACGAATAGCCGGTGCCGAAGTCGTCGATGGAAAGTCGAACGTCGAGTCGTCCGAGTGCATTGAGGCTGCGGGTCACTGCGGGGTTGCCTGCGAGCGCGGTGGCCTCAGTGAATTCGAGTACGAGTTGCTTCGGGTCGACTCCCGCGGCGGTGAGCGCTCCTGTCGTGCGCTCGACGAAGCCGGCATCGCTCAGTTGTCGCGGCGAAACATTGACGTGCATGGTGACCGAACGTTCGAGGGTCGAGTCATCGATGAGTCGCCGAAGAGTTTGCGCTGCCGTGGCGATTACCCAGTCGCCGATCGGACCGATGGCGCCGGTTTCCTCGGCGACGTCGATGAACGCGGGGGGAGTCAGCGCGCCGCGCTCCGGGTGTTGCCAGCGGAGCAACGCTTCGACGGCAACCACACGACCGGTGTGGATGGAGATGATCGGCTGATACAACAGTGCGAGTTCCGCCCGGGCGAGAGCGCGTTCAAGTTGCGAACCGAGCACGAGACGATCACGGGCCTGTGTGCGCATTGCCTCGCTGTAGATCTCGCAACGACCTTTGCCGCGCTGCTTCGCCCGGTACATCGCGGTATCCGCATTGACCAGCAACGTGAGTGCCGCATCCGCCGGGGATTGCTCGGCGAGCAGGGCCTGCGTCGCGATTGCGATACCGACACTCGCACCTGACGTCACCTCGACACCTTGAATGACGTGCTGACCGGTGATACTGGCGCGCAATCGCTCGGCGATTTCCAGGGCAAGAGACTCGTCACCGACGCCCTCGGCGAGTACGGCAAACTCGTCGCCGCTCAAACGCGCGACGACATCCGACGGTCGCGTGGCGTTGACGAGGCGTTTGCCGACGCTCACGATCAATTGGTCACCGAATCGGTGGCCGACGGTGTCGTTCACATTCTTCAGGCCGTCGAAATCGAGGAACATCACCGTGACCCCGCGACGCAACGTGCGACTGCGGTCGAGCGCCTCGGCGACACGTCGCAGGAAGAGCGTGCGATTCGGTAGCCCAGTGAGCTCGTCGTGCGTGGCTTGTCGCTGCAGTTCAGCCTGCAGTTGCTTGTTCTCGGTGACGTCGCGGGCAATCACCGAGTAGTGGTCGACGGTCGAATCGGTACCTCGTACGACATGCAGTGTGAGAGCGAGCGTGCGCATGAATCCGTCCGGGCTTCGGTGGCCGAGCTCACCCGACCACGAACTCCGTGCGGAATCGGTGAGTACTTCGCGCGGAACTTGGTTGCGTACTGCGTCAAAGAAGGTGGAGGCAGCTTCTTGGTCGGCGTCGTTTGCGTCCGATACACCGAGGAGTTCTGCAGCTCCGCGGTTGGCGAACACCAATCTCGTATGTGCGTCGTACACCACGATTGCGTCGCTCGCAGCATCGAGTGCTCCAATGAGCTGGTCGTTCAGTTGATCGGTCGTCACCAGTGACGTCATGTCGTGGGCGGTTCCGACATAGCGATTGACTCGTCCGTCGTTGTCGCGCATTGGATGCGCCGCGAATGCAATGACCACGTCGCTGCCGTCGGTACCCGTGACGCGGAAGTGGGCGACGAACGAAGCATCGGCGGCTCGTGCTGCGATCCACTGCGCCTCGAGTTCGGCTCGTCGACTCGGCACGGCGTGGGACCATGGCGTAACGCCGACGGTGAGCGGTGCACCACTCAGAGCGAGAGTGCGGAAAGCGTCGTTGGCGGTCGTCAGCCGACCATCAAGGTCGATTTCGCAGAGGGCGACGGGGAGCAAGGACAGTGCGCGGTCGATGCACCAAGTCTCACAGGTTCAGATTGTGGGATGTGGGAACGTGCGTCGCTCGTCAGGGTGCTTGCACTGAGAACGTGATCTCGGCGAGGTCGAAGGTACTCATCTCCACGGCCGTCAGCAGCGCATCTGCGGTAATGCTGCCGTCGGCCTCGGCGATTGCGCTGGTCTCCAGCACTTTGTCGAGAGCAAACACCGTCAATAAGTACTGACGACGCTCTCCGCTGGCGGGACAGGGTGGCAGGTATCCAGCGCTGCCACCACTGTTCGTGGCGACGACCACCTCGGGTGGTGCGGTGGCCTCTGCAAGGGCAACGGTTCCGCCGGCGATGTTCGCCATCAACCACAGGATTTGATCGGGTGCCTCGACGTCGTGCAACAACACGGCAAGCGTCACGGTTCCCGCTGGCTGACCCGTGAACTCCAGTGGCGGTGAGACGTTGCGCCCGAAACACGTGAAAGAGGGATCGATCTCGCCACCATCGACCCATGGTCCACGAACGGCGAAGGTCTCGCTCGGCTCAAGTGACACGGTGGTCTCCGTCGGGGCGATCGCGATGCTCTCGTTCTGTTCTGGTGATGCCGGAGCAAGTGTCCGACCGTCACGCGAGCAGGCCGACACTGCAACGACGAGCGCGGTGGAGAGCAGGAGTGCACGTCTCTTGCGCGATGACATCACTCACGAGAGTACGAGATTGGCCGAGGTAGTCTGCGTTCTGCGCATGAATGAACGGCTGAGCATCCTCACCGTGCACGCGCATCCTGATGACGAAGCGTCGAAGGGTGCGCCGACGATGGCCAAGTACTCGAAGGAAGGTGCCCACACGGTGCTCGTGTGTTGCACCGGTGGGGAAGAGGGTGACCTCAACAATCCAGCATTGAAGGAGCCGGGCCAGCCGTTCCATGGTGCCGACGCCACCACCACCAAACGACTGCTCGCAGAGCTGCGACCCGCCGAGTTGGCGGCTTCGGCGGCCATCATCGGGTTCTCCCATGTGGAGATGCTCGGCTACCGCGACTCGGGCATGCCCGAATCACCGACGAATACGCACCCCGAATGTTTTCATTCGGCCGATCTCGACGAAGCCACGGGCCGACTCGTTCGGGTGATTCGCGAACATCGTCCGCACGTGCTCATCACCTATGGCGACGACCAACGCGGATATCCGCACCCCGACCACTTGAAGGTGCACGACGTGAGTGTGTTGGCATTCGACCGTGCCGGTGACGACGAGTGGTATCCCGAACATGGAGCCGCGTGGCAACCGCTCAAGCTGTATTACTCCGTATGGTCGCGGTCGCGGCTGACCGCCGTTCATGAAGCATTGTTGCGTCTGCGGGGGTCGTCACCGTACGACGAAAAGTGGTTCGAGCGTCCGAACCTCGATCACCGCATCACCACGCGTCTGAACATCGGCGACTATCTCTGGGCACGTTCGGGTGCCTTGCGCGCCCACAAGACCCAGGTCGACGAGCGCGAGCCGTTCTGGTTCGGGCTCAGTGACGACGAACTGGCGGAGGTGTATCCGTACGAGGACTGGGTGCTCGCAAGATCACTCGTACCCTCGACGTTTCGTGACGGCGAGCTGGAAGACGATCTCTTTGCCGGAATTCGCGCGCCGGCGAAGCGTTGAGGCGCGAGCCACCCGCGCGAGAATCGAGCAACAGACGTGGCCAGTGTGCAGTACCGAGTGATCTTCGGCAAGAAGGATGAAGTCGTCGAAGGCCCGGATGACGCATCACTCGTCATAACCGTCTCAGCCGCTGACGCCGCTCTCGACCCGACGTCGTTGTACATGCAGGGCAAGCTCAAGGCCGCGGGCAGCAGCGGAGAACTCTTTGCGCTACTGCGGTCAGGCGAAGTCAGCCGCGTGCTAGTGCGGCTCGCATCGCGTTCCTGAGTTCGCGGTAGCCGATCATTACGGCACCCGCGTTGGTGAGTGCGCTGCGCAATTCCTGGCTTGTCGCGAGAGCGAGATCATCGATCCAGCCGGCGCTCATTGGCCCGACTGCCCGCACTTCGGGTGAGTCGATGACCGGCTGCACGTGGATTTCGGTAACGCCGGGTTGCAGTGCGGCGATCGCGTTCAGCACCCGTTGACGACTACCTGACGACCAGTCGTGGTCGAAGTGATCGGGGAAGAACACGCCCTCATCGCGCGCCAGACCACGGAAGTCGAAACCTGCAGCGGTGGTGGACACCGATGACGGCAATCGGATGGGCAGGCGATATTCGACGGCGAGCTCGAGATACACATCGAAGAATTCGGGACGCAACGTGATGGCGGTCAGATGGGGGGCGAGATGCGTGACGTCGACACCCCAGAGCAGCGCGCGCTCAACTTGGGCGCGGCACTCGCGAAGCACCTCGTCGCGGTCGGCATGCTCCCACAGATCGTCGAGCGTCGAGGGAAATCCTCCGTCGCCCGACTGCAGGGATGGCGCGTAGGTGAGGGGACCCCAGCGGTAGTCGGGATGCTCGGACACGAGCGTGAGGTGAACACCGATGTCGTCGTCCTTGCGCAGGTTCGCCACGGCGTGTCGCGACCACGGAGCAGGCACCATCAGCGATGCGCACGTCGCGGCGCCGTCATGCAACGCAGTGATCACCCCGATGTTGGACGCGTGGAACGCGCCGAGATCATCACAGCTCAGGATGACGAGTCGAGCATCGTCGTCGTGCCCGAGTGCCTCGTTGAGCGACGAGTGTCGTGAATTCGCCACGAGACGACGCTACTTACAGGACCCCCAAAGTCCGAGCGAGTTCTGTTGTGCAGCGAACGCGGCAGCGACGAACCGTTCCTGGTGGCGAACGTTTGGCTCGATGCTCAAGGGCACGGCGAAACCTCGTGCCACAAGTTCGAGATTGACGAATCGCTCGCCGGTCGACGTCGGCAGGAAAACGTACAACAGCAGTCGTCGGTAGGTGTCGCGTGCCTCTGCATCGCGTTCGATGCGCACCCTGGTTCCGACGGGGAGCAAGTCGTGCAGGAATGCTGATGCCTCCGGTCCGAAACATTCGACGCCCTTGGTTGGATGTTTGGTCTCGGGAGTGTTCACCCCGATGAGGCGGACGGACTCTTTGGTGTTACCGATCTGGAGTCGGATCGTGTCTCCGTCGATCACTTCGAGAACGGTGCCGTCAGTGGTGGAGACCGGCGATGTGGGAGAGGAGAGTCGACAGGCGGTGAGCAAGAAACTCATGAGCGCAACCATGGAGATGACTGCAGCCGTCGTTGCTCTCCATCGACGCGGCGATGTAGTGGGGGAGGTCATCGGTGAGTGTGTGCGCTGCTCGGACACGGTGATGCCGTGATTGCGCAAGTACGGTAGGCGATATGGCATCAGCGACGCACGATCACTTCGGCCTGGGGCGCATCGGAATCTGGACCTTCGCGCTTGACTTGCAGCCGATGAGCAAGGCCCAGGATGCGGCCCGAGAGTTGGAAGAGCTCGGGTACGGATGCATCTGGGTGCCCGAAGCAGTGGGTCGCGAACCGTTTGCATCGTGCGCGTTGTTGTTGTCGGCGACCAAGCGGATCGGCGTGGCAACCGGAATTGCGTCGATGTACGCACGGTCGGCGATCACGATGCAGGCAGGCTGGCGCACGCTCGCCGAGGCGTTCGGCGATCGGTTCACGCTCGGCATTGGCGCGAGCCACGAGCACATGGCCACCAAGTTGCACAAGGGGAGCTACGACAAGCCGTACTCCTCGATGGTCGAGTACCTCGACCAGATGGACAAGGGAATCTTCGCCGCTTCACCACCGACGACGACCCCGCGACGTGTGCTCGCGGCCCTTGGTCCGCGCATGCTGGCGCTTTCTGCACAACGCGGCCTCGGCGCGCATCCCTATTTCGTGCCCCCGGAACACACGAAGTTCGCCCGCGACGTGTTGGGTCATGGCCCGCTGCTCGCCCCCGAGCAGGCAGTGCTCTTTGAGACCGACCCGGCGAAGGCAAGGGATGTTTCGCGCAAGTTCATGTCCACCTATACGCGCCTGCCGAACTATGCCAACAACCTGCGCCGCATGGGTTACACCGACGATGACATCGGTGATGCAAAGCGACCTGCCAGTGATCGCATGGTCGATGCGATCGTTGCATGGGGGACGATTGACGATGCCGTCGCGCGCGTGAAGGCACATTTCGATGCGGGCGCATCACATGTGAGCATTCAGGTGCTCGATGCCGACCCGATGGCGCTACCGATGCGTCAGTGGCGCGAACTCGCCGAAGCGACGAAGCACCTCTAGACGATCGAGCGTCGCGGAGTCAGCCGTGCGACGTGTTTACGGGCGCGTCAGATGCCCAACACGCGACGCTGCAACTTGCGCATGCCGCCCAGCCACCGCGAATGTTCGGTGGCTTTGATCTTCATGTACTCGGCAACTTCCGGGTGCGGCAAGATGAAGAAGCGTTCTTCAACGAGTGCGTCATGCACGAAATTCGCGACATCGGCCGGCTCGAGAACGGCGCCGACCGCTCGCACGACATTGCTCTCGTTTGGTGCATCGCTTTGTCCGTCGGCCCCGCGCAACATCGCAGTGTTCACACCTTGTGGGCACAGACAACTCACCGAGATGCCGCGCGACCCGTAGGTGATCGACAGCCACTCGGCGAAAGCCACGGCGGCATGCTTCGTGACCGAATACGGTGCCGAGCCGATCTGCGCCAATACACCGGCTGCGCTGGCGGTGGAAGCGAAATAGCCCTTGCCGGCGGCCAGCCATTCAGGCATCAGGTACTTGGCGGCCCAGCGATGGGAGTGCACATTGACATCGAACGACGTGTTCCATTCGGTCTCCGTGGCAGAAAGATCGGTGCCCATCGCGACGCCAGCATTGGCAAAGAACAAGTCGATTCGTCCGGCAAGACGACGTGACTCGCGCACCAGGCGCTCGTTTTCGTCCTCGCGTGAGACATCGGCGACAATGGAGAACGCCGAACCCGGTCGTTTGGCGGCCAGCTTGGCGGCGAGTGCTTCAACATTCGTACCCGCGCGGTCGCTCACCACCACCGTGGCGCCGGCGTCGTGAAATCGTTCACCAAGTGCCGATCCGATGCCGCCACCCGCACCAGTGACAACGGCGACTGCACCGGCGAAGTTCACAGCACGATGCTACGACGAGCGTGCGTATCCGACAGAGTGGGAAAAGCCGCGAGTAGCCTCTCGCAGCAACGAGTACGAGGAAGGACCAACCGATGACCGAGACGATTCAGCGCAGCGCATCGCACGATCTTGTCGTCATCGCCGAAGCCATCGAGGTGATCGACAAGGCACTCGCCGAGATTGGTCAGCGACAGCTCGTCACCACGACCGAAGTGGCCGACCTGTTGCTCGACGTTCGCCAGTTGCTCAGCGAAAAAGCCGAGACCACCACCGCTGCTTCGAAGTAGCCGCAGCAGCCGGCACTGCGGCACGCGGCGCCGCGTAAATCAACTTGTTGAGCGAGCTCTCGATTTCGTCGCGCAACAATCCGGGATGTTCGACTGCCGCCGCATCGACATGGATTCCGATGTCGAGTGAACCGTTGTACGACAGCAGCGTCGCGTTGAACGCGACGCCACCCAGCGGGCCAACCGGATAGTTCTCGGTGATGAGTGCTCCCGCGATGTAGAGGGGGATTCCGCCGCTGCGTACGTTTGAGGTCGCAAAATCGATCGACTGACTCTGCGCTCGCGCAATTCGCGTGAGCACCGAGGTGGGCAGGTTGGTGGAGAGTGAGGCAAGTGTGTCGAGCGAGGCGCTCCGCGCGCCTTCGCGGGCCTGGTCGAGTGCTTCTTGGATCGCCGCGAATCGTTCGGTGATCGGCATGTCGCCCGTCGGCACCAACAGCTTCGCGAGTGAGAATGCATTGCTGCCGGAGTTCTCGGTGCGCGTGCTGATGGCAATCGACGTACGCAGAGACTCGACTGGCGCACCGAGTTTGCGGTGGTACGAGCCGGCCGCGTCGGCCATCGCCGTGACGAACGCCGTGTTGAGTTTGCCCCCGAGGGCGCGACTGGCGTCGATCATCTCGCGGTAGGGAACCCTGGCGGTTTCGAGGCGGCGCTGCAACGATCGGCGTTTCCACAACGGAGACCGGGCCGCGTCGACTTCTCCCATCTGGGCGATGAGACCGCGCAACGAATCATTGGCCTGGGTGGCCATCGTGGGCAGACGAGTCGGTTCGGCAAGCACGTTGCGCACCTGCTTGAGCAATCCGATCGGCACGCGCAGCGCGTCGGTCATCGATGAACGCAAGAGATCGACGGTTTCGTCAGCCGTGTCGAGCGGCGGTTCGGGCGTCGGTGGAGTCGGGAGCGGAGGAGGTAGTGGCGAGTTGCGTTCGAGATCGATGAACTGCAGCGACAGCAACACACCACCTTGACCGTCGGCGACCGTGTGGTGAAGTTTGACGATGAGCGCACCTCTTCCACCGGCCAAACCATCGACGACGGTGAACTGCCACAGCGGGCGCGTGCGCTCGAATGGATCGTTGACGATGAGCGTGGCGAGATCGAGCAACTGACGAAGCGAGCCAGGCTCCGGCAAACATACGCGCCGCACGTGATAGTCGATGTTGAACTCGGGATCATCGACCCACTTCGGCGCACCGAGTGCGGCCGGCGTCGGTCGTACCTTTTGTCGCAGGCGTGGAACCGCGACGGTCGCACGCTCGAGTCGTTCCTTGAACAAGGCGAAGTTGAGCGGCCGATCGAGCACCGTGACATTGCCGAATGTGGATGCCAGGAACGGATCCTTTTCGAGTCGCCACATGAGGCCCTCGGAGTCACTCATGCGCGCGTCGAAGCGCGGGAGCTGGCCGTCGATGAGGGAAGCGTCGTTCGTCACGTGATCGTCGAGGAGAACTGCACGGCGATGGTGCCGAGCAGTGCGCCGACGAACGAGCCTACGACGATGTCGCTGACGTGGTGAATCCGGACCACGACACGGCTCAACGCGATGATGACCGCAAACACCACGAAGGTGGTCGTCCAGCCGGCATCGAACCAGCCACTCAGGATGACCGAGGCAAAGAAGGCCGAAGATGCATGGCCGCTTGGGAAGCTGCTCGTCAGCGGTCGACGAACCGTGAACCGATCGTCGCCGGCCGGCGTCGGTCGTTCGCGGCGGAACAACCTCTTTATCCCTTGGTTGAGGAGGAGGCTCTCGGCACCCATCAACAGCGCAAGCACGACGGCTTGCGTCCACGACAATGCGCCGGTCAGGGCTCCGACCACTCCGACGATGTGCCAGAACGCCCCGAAGTCACCGACTGCACTCGCGGTATTGAAGAGGTACACAAGGAGACGCGCCTTGCGGAGTGGTTCGAACCATCCGTCTACGCGCTCGTCGATGCGGTCGATGCGGGCGACGAATGCGCTCATGTCGACTCGGGTAGCCCAACGTGTTTGCGGCGAAGTTGTACGGCGACCGAGGCCTCTTCTTTGGCCCGCTCAATGACTCCGCCGTGGGCTGGGCACCACTGCTTGAAATCGCACCAGTCGCACAGCTTCGTGACATTGGTGGTGAACTCGCCGGTCATCTTGCTTGATTCGATCGCCCCGAACACGCGTCGCGCGGTGTCACGCACCTCACCGATCGACTCGGGCGTGACGTTTTGCGAAACGATGCGAGCATCGCGCGGGTACTCGTCCTTCCCGCCCCCCAGGTAGTAGATGCGCACCGAGTGGGGAGTTTCGTCGAGCTGGGCCTCGCACATCAGTGCGTAGTAGGTGAGCTGTCGAAGGTAATCGGTCGAGAAGCGGACGGGTTTCGGCGCACCCGTCTTGTAGTCGCTGACGATGAGACCGCGATCGTCGCGCTCGAGACGATCGATGAATCCGCCGACCTCGAACTCGCCGAGTGGTGCGGTGATCCACTTTTCAAGCCCGACGATGTTGGCGTCGGTCGGGCGTTCGATTCGGTAGTACGACCGCACGCACTCACGCGACGACTCCCAGAATGCTTCGGTCGCTTCGGGGTCGAGCGCGAGCATGCGGAAATCTTCGCGTTCTTCGAATTCGCGCTGCGCGGTGTCGAAGTCGCTCCGCGCGGCGTCGAGTGTGCGATCGTGGCGGTCTCGTCGCAAGAGCAACTCGAGCACGCGGTGCACGAAGGATCCACGCACCATCGCGTCACTTGGCAGTGTGGGTACGCCATCGATGTATTGAAAGCGGTACTTCATTGCGCAGCCGAGGAACGTGTTGATGCGCGACGGCGAGAGCCTGGGCAACTTGGGCTTGGCGGCGGGCATGCGAACGCCAGCGTAGGCGTGCGGTGTATCAGGCGGCGGCGATGTGGTCGGCCACATCGCGAATCGTCGCCGCAAATCGCGCCGGGTCTTCGAGTGGCCCGAAGTGCCCGCGGTCGGTCCATTCAATGAGCGTCGAACGGGGGATGAGTTCGTGAATACGCGGTGCGATCGCAGCAGGCGTGCTCGGCGCGAACGAGCCCGCCATCACCGACACGGGAACGGCGAGTTCTCCCAGCCTCGACCAAGTGTCGTGCTGGGCCCCCATCTCGTAGGTCTGCGCTTCGAACTCTGGTTGGCACTTCAGGTGCACGCCATCACCGCGTTGCTCGAATCCGTAGCGCACGTATGCCTCGAGAGCTTCGGTTGCCAGCGAACCGAGCGGAGGTTTGGAAGCAAAGTTGGCGATTGCGTCGTCGTATGACGGGAAGACGGTGCGTCGTTTGCGGGTGACATCGGCAAGTGTGTTGCCTCGGCCAGCCTGCGAGCGCACCTCGGGCGGGAAGATGATCGGTTCAAACAGCACGAGTGCTGCAAAGAGCGACGGATCCCGTAACGCAGCCATGACGAGGCCGGCCCCTCCCATCGAATGCCCGACGCCGACGAGTCGCCGGCCGTGGTGGCGATCGACCGAGTCACGCGCAACGGCGAGTGCGTCGTCACCAAAGCCCTCCCACGTGAGTTGCCAACCAACCGGCGCGGCAGTGTCGCCGTACCCGCGGTAATCGAAGGTGATCTGGGTTCGGTCGGTGAGGTGATGAGCGACCGGTGCGAATACACGCCCGTGAAATCCGGTGGCGTGTGAATAGAGAATCGGCGAATCGTGCACCGCGTCACTCGTCGCGCGTTCCTCGTAGACCACGACCGACACCCCGTTGGATGACGCGACGGACCGTGCGGCTCGTTCGAACATCGACATCAACCTACGACATCGGCGTCTCACTATGCTCGCGAGCGTGCGCGACGTGAGCGTGTTACTTCCCGGAGAGAATGACACGTTTCGCCAAGGCGTTCGCGAGTGGTTGCGTCAACATCCGCAGCCAAGCGGTGACGTGCTTGCGCGCGCGGGATACGTGGCTCCACACTGGCCTCGTCCGTGGGGTCTTGACGCGTCGCCACTCGAACAACTCGTCGTTGACGACGAGTTGCAGCGTGCGGGAGTGAAACGGCCGTACAACCCGATCGGTATCGGTTGGGCCGGTCCGACGATTCTCATGGCCGGTACACCGCAACAGAAGGACTCGTATCTCTTCGATATGTTGTCGGGCGCGGCGTTCTGGTGCCAGCTGTTTTCTGAGCCGGAGAGTGGCAGTGACCTGGCGAGTTTGCGGACGCGTGCCGAGCGCGACGGTGATGAGTGGGTGGTGAATGGACAGAAGATTTGGACGTCGGGTGCCCAGATCGCTTCGTATGGGATCCTGCTGGCGCGCACCGATCTCGCAGCCAACAAACACCACGGCATCACGTATTTCATCTGTCCGATGGATTCGCCGGGGATCGAGGTGCGTCCGATCAGAGAGATGACCGGTGGCACCACGTTCAACGAAGTGTTCTTCACCGATGTTCGATTGCCGCACACCAGCGTGGTGGGCGAGGTGAACGACGGCTGGCGACTTGCGCGTGTCACGTTGAGCAACGAACGGGTCTCCCTGTCGACTGGCGGCGCATTGTGGGGAATGGGGCCGAGTGCCACCGACGTGATCGAAGCGTGTCGTAACTATGTGCAGACCGGGAATCGCCTTGATGCTGTGACTCGGGACGATGTCGCACGCCTGCACATCGAGCACACGATCCTCGATTTGGTGCGCATGCGCACCCTGGCGCAACGAATCGCGGGTCGCGAACCCGGGCCTGAGGCAAGCGTGCGCAAGATCTTGGCCGACGAACACGGGCAGCGGGTGATGTCGCTCGGCAAACGCCTGATCGGTGCCGGGGCGATGCTCGCCGACGCACGTGACTCCGCAATACCCGATATGTTCCGCGACTTCGGTTCGGCGGGCTTTACCCACGGCTACCTCTTTGCTCGGGCCCTCACCATCGGGGGCGGTACGGGGGAGGTACAGCGAAATATCCTCGCTGAACGGGTGCTGGGGTTGCCCCGCGACGATGCGCCAACTACCTTGTCTGCGCATGGCAACCAAGCGTCGTAAACCCGTCAAGAAGAAGTCCGCCAAGAAGTCGAAGAAGGCGGCCCGCAAGACACCGAAAAAGAAGTCGGTGAAGAAGGCCGCAAAGAAGAAGCCAGCAAAGAAGAAGCCAGCAAAGAAGGCCGCCAAGAAGTCGAAGAAGGTGGCCCGCAAGAATCTGAAAAAGAAGTCGGTGAAGAAGTCCGCGAAGAAGAAGTCGGCAACGAAGAAGCCGGCGCGCAAGGTGGCAAAAAAGAAGCCAGCCGCCGCGAAGTCGGCGTCACCAATTTCGACGGTCGCTGGAATCATCCGAACGCACGCCAAGAACCTCTCGGGCAAGGTGTCACTCGTTCAGGGTGACCGCGTACAGACGTGGCAAGAGCTCTACAAGCGCTCGTCGCAGGTTGCACAGGCGCTGAAAGCAGCCGGAGTCGGGAGTCAAGACCGCGTTGCATTCCTCGACAAGAACTCGATCGAACATTTCGAGGTGTTCTACGGATGCTCGCTGCTCAATGCGGTGAGCGTCGACATCAACTTCCGCCTTGCTCCGCCCGAGGTGGCGTACATCGTCAACGATGCCCGCGCCAAGGTGTTCGTCGTCGGCCCTGACTTCGTGCCGGTGCTCGACGCCATTGCCGGTGATCTGCCGCACACCAAGAAGATCGTCGTCATCGGTGGTCACCCGACGCACGAGTCATACGAGTCGTGGGTGTCGCGATATCAGCCCGTTGATCCCGGCTCGGAGGCAAAGAAGGGCGATGTGGCGTTCCAGCTCTACTCGAGCGGCACCACCGGTCGTCCGAAGGGCGTCATGCTCACCAACGAGAACTTCATGGGCATTCTGCCCACCTCGCGTGATCTGTGGGAGATGAACGAGCACGCCGTCAACCTGATTGCGATGCCGCTCTTCCACATCGGCGGCAGCGGTTGGGCAACGGCCGGTCAATACAACGGCTGCAAGTCGATCGTCGTTCGTGAGGCCACCGACGTTGCCGGACTGGTGAAGATGATCGGTCAGCACCGCATTACTCACGCGTTCATGGTTCCCGCTTTGCTCGCGTTCACGTTGATGGTGCCCGACGTCGACAAGGCCGACTTCTCCAGCCTGAAGTTGATCGCCTACGGCGCGTCACCGATTTCCGAGCAGGTGCTCGCGACGTCACTGAAGACGTTCAAGTGCAATTTCGTGCAGGTCTACGGTCTCACCGAAACCACCGGTGTGGTCACCATGTTGATGCACGAAGATCACGACGTCGACGGACCAAAGAAGCACTTGCTGCGTTCATGCGGCAAGCCGTCGATGGGCGTCGAGCTGAAGATCGTCAACGATCAGGGCAAAGAACTGCCGGCTGGCGAAGTTGGCGAGATCATCATCCGCTCGGAGCAGGTGATGTTGGGCTACTGGAACATGCCGGAAGAAACTGCCAAGTCGATTCGCAATGGCTGGTTCTACACCGGTGACGCTGGCTACAAGGACAAGGACGGCTACATCTACATTCACGACCGCGTGAAGGACATGATCGTGTCCGGCGGAGAGAACGTGTATCCGGCCGAGGTCGAGAATGCGCTCATGAAGCACCCGGCCGTCGGTGACGTCGCAGTCATCGGTATCCCCGACGATCGCTGGGGCGAAGTGCCGTTGGCCATCGTGGTGCGCAAGCCGGGCGTCGAAGTCACCGAGGACGATATCGTCGCCTTTGGTCGCACACAGCTGGCCGGCTTCAAGACACCCAAGAAGGTGGTGTGGGCCGACGCGTTGCCGCGCAACCCGAGCGGCAAGATCCTGAAGAAGGATCTCCGCGCGCCGTATTGGGAAGGCCGCACCCGCCAAGTCAACTGAATCTCGACAAACGCCCGAATCTGTCGGCGACTGCGTTGCCGTTGGTCGGCGTTCGCTAGGTTCTCATCACCATGAAGATCAGCATGATGATGAGTTACGCCGGTGGTTTCGTCGAGGGTGCGCATCGTGTCGCCGAGCTGGAGAAGGTCGGCCTCGACGTCGTGTGGATTCCCGAGGCATACAGCTTCGACGCGATTTCCCAGGTTGGTTACCTTGCGGCCATCACGTCACGAGTCGAGATCGGCACCGGCATCATCAACGTGTATTCGCGCACCGCATCGCTCACCGCGATGACGGCCGCAGGTTGCGACTATGTGTCGGGCGGGCGATTCATTCTTGGGCTCGGAGCATCGGGCCCGCAGGTCATCGAAGGTTTCCACGGCGTGCCGTACGAGAAGCCGATGCAACGCATCAAGGAATACATCGAGGTGTGCCGCGAAGTGTGGAAGCGCGAGAAGGCGCTCTCGTACCAAGGTCAGACCGTGCAGGTGCCGTTGCCGGCGGGCGAGGGCACGGGGCTCGGCAAGCCACTCAAGTTGATCAATCATCCGGTGCGCGCCGATATTCCCGTGTGGTGGGCGTCGCTGAAGGGTCTCAGTGTCGAGGCAACGGCCGAACTCGCCGATGGTTGGTTGCCGGT
>JBJTOX010000087.1:0-5434 GCA_046074785.1 Actinomycetota bacterium | reverse complement strand
ATATGCCGGCTACCAACAACGAACCGATCGCGAAATCCCGCTCATCTTCCTTGACTAGACCTGCTTGCGCCGCTCAGAGAAGAGCGACGGTTTCCTACACCGCAGGTCGCACGTTTAAATGCTGCGGGTTAGTAAGTTCTGTCGAACTACTCCAAGTCGGTGAGCCCGCCTGGCGGGAGAGTGCCCGAGTTGCGATAGGCATCGAGCTTGGTTCGCGTGTCGTCGATATCGAGGTTGCGCATGGTCAGTTGTCCAATGCGATCCGTCGGGCCGAATGCGGCATCCTCGACACGTTCCATGCTGAGGCGCTCGGGTGCGTAGGTGAGGTTCTCGCCGACCGTATTGAGAATCGTGTAGTCGTCACCGCGACGCAACTGCAAGGTGACTTCACCCGAAACGAGAGTTCCGACCCAGCGCGACACCGACTCGCGCAACATCAACGACTGTGGGTCGAACCAGCGACCCTCGTAGAGGAGGCGACCGAGGCGGCGTCCCATCTGGTGGTAATTCTCGAGGGTGTTTTCGTTGTGGATCGCCGTGACGAGTCGCTCGTAGGCGATGTACAGCAGTGCAAGGCCGGGTGCTTCGTAGATGCCGCGACTCTTGGCCTCGATGATGCGGTTCTCGATCTGGTCGCTCATGCCGAGACCATGGCGACCGCCGATCTTGTTGGCCTCGCGTACGAGTTCGACTCGCGACGAGTACTCACGTCCGTTGATTGCAACCGGCCATCCTTCGTGGAACCGCACCCGCACTTCTTCGGCGTCGATTTGCACGCCCTGGTCGTAGTGCGCCACGCCCATGATCGGTGCGACGATGTGCATCGAGGTCGACAATTCTTCGAGCGACTTTGCTTCGTGTGTTGCTCCCCAGATGTTGGCATCGGTGGAGTAGGCCTTTTCGGCACTGTCGCGGTAGGGCAGTTTGTGCTTGGCGAGAAACGCGCTCATCTCGGCACGTCCACCGAGTTCGGCAACGAAGGCAGAGTCGAGCCACGGCTTGTAGATGCGCAACGACGGATTGGCGAGCAGACCATATCTATAGAAGCGCTCGATGTCGTTGCCCTTGTACGTGCTTCCGTCACCCCAGATGTCGACGCCGTCTTCGCGCATGGCGCGCACGAGCAGCGTGCCCGTGACTGCGCGACCAAGCGGGGTGGTATTGAAATACGTCTTACCGGCGGTGCTGATGTGGAAAGCGCCGCACTGCAGCGCGACCAGGCCCTCGTGCACGAGTTGCTCGACGCAGTCGACGACACGCGCGACTGATGCGCCATAGTCCTTCGCACGTTTGGCAACGTGATCGAGATCGGGTTCGTCGGGCTGACCGAGGTCAGCGGTATAGGCACACGGCACCGCACCCTTTGACTTCATCCAAGCAACTGCCGCAGAGGTGTCGAGACCTCCCGAGAAGGCGAGACCGACTCGTTCGCCTACCGGCAGTGAAGTGAGAACTCGCGTCACGGACGCGCAGCCAGTGAAACGAGCGAGATCAACAGCGCGATACCGGCCACGACGAACAGCAACATCGCCACGCCGGGAGAGTTGGAAAGATCGCCGGCAGCGACCGCTGCTAGCAGGACAACGCAGGCGAGGTGGATGAAGATGGTGTACTTGCGTGTCCGCTGAGTAGCCACGAGTGCGGCAACCGTGATAAGAAACGGAACGGCCCAGACGAGTGGGAAAGTCGGGTTCGACTCGGGGCCCAGCCACCACGCTGACTTGCCGATGTTTCGACTCGTGACGGCCACCGCAACCTGGCACAACAAGACACCCACCCAGCTGGCGGTGGCGAGACGGCGCCAGGTTTGGTTGCCACTCGTCACATTCACCACCACAAGGGTAGTGAGCGAATCACCCCGATTTCGTGGGTCGTCGCGCGCCTAGCCTGAGACCCAATGGCGCAGTTCGAGAAGTTGTCGATCTTCTTCCCGATGTGGAACGAGGAGCAGTACATCAACCGCGCCCTCAACGCGGGGCACGACATAGCCCGCGAACTCATGGCCTCGGGCGAAGTCGATGACTACGAACTCATCGTCGTGAACGATGCATCGACTGACGCAACTGCTCGCCTTGCTGATGAAGCCGCTGCTGCAGACCGCCATGTGCGAGTGGTTCATCATCCGACCAATCGCAAGTTGGGTGGGTCGATGAAGTCTGGTTTTGCGGCGGCGACGGGCGATGTCGTCGTCTACACGGATGCCGACCTGCCTTTCGACATGCGAGAACTGCACAAGGCGTTGCGACTGCTTCGCCAATACGAGGCCGACGTCGTGAGTGCGTACCGTTTCGACCGCACCGACGAAGGATTGGTGCGCGTCGTCTACTCGGCGTTCTACAACTTGCTGGTGCGGGTGCTGTTTGGAGTCCGTGTGCGTGACGTGAACTTCGCGTTCAAGGTGTGTCGAGCGTCGATCTTCCAGAACATCAAACTGAAGAGCGAGGGCTCGTTCATCGATGCCGAGCTCATCGTGCGCGCTAAGAAACTCGGTCATCCGATCGTGCAATTCGGTGTCGACTACTTCCCCCGCACTCGCGGTGTCTCGACACTCTCCAAGCCGTCTGTCATCGTGAAGATTCTCCGTGAAGCGTTTGCTCTGCGTCGAGAGTTGAACGCGATCAAGCCAGTTACCTCGAAGTAAGGCGCATTCGTGTCTTCTGCCGGCTATCCGCAGCAGAACCACACCCGAACACTCGCCGTCTCGGCAGTGCTCGTGTTGGTGGTGATGTTGGTGGTGGCGATCGTGGTGGAGCAGCGCGGAACGAATGAATCCGTAGACGCAGGTTTGCCGGTCACCACGAAGAGTTCGACCGCGGTGCAGCCCGTGCTTCCGCCGATATCACGCGAACTGCGAGAGGGCGCGGAGGGAGAGGACGTGCGCGCACTTCAGACTCGCCTAGCCGACCTGAAGTTCGCACCCGGGCCGATCGATGGAGTGTTTGGTCGTTCGACCGTTCAAGCCGTGTGGGCCTTCGAAAAGCTGGTGATGAAGACGCCGCGTAGCAATGCCACGGGGGTCGTTACACCCGAGATGTGGGATGTGATGCGCAACGACGTGCAAGTTCTGCCGCGACGACAAGCCGACACGCCGCGCCACGCCGAGATCTATCTTCCTGAACAAGTCATCGTCACGTTCCTCGGTGGCCAGCCGACCTTGATCTCGCACATGTCAAGTGGCGATGGCAAGCCGTGGTGTGAAGAGGTGGTTATTGACCCGGGCGAAGAGGGCAATGACAGCCCGGAGCAGATTGCGGCTGGGCTACCCCTCAAGGTGGGTATTTGCGGCGAGTCAATCACGCCGCCTGGAATATTCACATTCCAGCGTCGCGCTCAGGGAACACGCGAGACCAAACTCGGCACGCTGTACAACCCCGTGTATTTCAATCAGGGAATCGCCGTGCACGGAGCAATCCTCGTTCCGCTCGAGCCGGCGTCGCACGGCTGCATACGCATTCCAATGTCGGTTGCCCAGATCTTTCCTGCGCTGGTGCAGTTCCGTGACCGTGTCTATGTCTTTGACGGCGTGAAGGAACCAGAGGAATACGGATCACCACTACCACCGGCCGACCGACCGGACCCCGACTACACGACGGTGCCGACGACGACCGTGCCGCCCACCACGATTGCCTCGGCAACGACGGTGGTCGATGTGAGCACCACCACGGTTGTGGCGAAGACTACGGTCGCACCATGACTTCGTCCGGGAAGGTGCCGTACGACGAGTTCTCGTTCTTCGGCGAGAACGTCACCGAGTATTCGCTCGGAGTCACTTCCCAGCCGACCGTTGCGCGAATCACCAGCGAACTCGAAGATCGTCGACACGTCAGTGCGCTGAAGTGGGGAAGCGGTTCACCCAAGATCGTGTTCGTGCACGGCAGTGCGCAAAACGCGCACACGTGGGACACCGTTTGCCTCGCACTCGGTGAACCGATTCTCGCGATCGACCTGCCCGGACACGGACATTCGTCGTGGCGCGACGACGGTGACTATTCACCCCGGTCACTTGCATTCGACATCGCACCAATCATCGAGGAGCATGCACCCCGGGCTGCGCTCGTGTGCGGCATGTCGCTCGGCGGCCTCACCACGTTGGCACTCGCGTACCAGCGTCCCGATCTCGTGTCGCGACTCGTGATGGTCGACATCACTCCCGGAGTGACACCCGAGAAGGCGAAGTCAATCACCGACTTCGTGAATGGTCCGCAAAGTTTCCAGAGTTTCGACGATTTGCTCGCCCGCACGATCGAGCACAATCCGAAGCGCAGTGTTTCGTCGCTACGGCGCGGAATCCTGCATAACGCTCGTCAACTCGATGACCTCAGTTGGGTGTGGCGATACGACCGACGAAGCCACCCGCGTCGCGACCCGGGTTCCAGCGTGGCTGCGGGAATGTGGGAGATGATCGAGCGCCTGCCATGCCCGCTCACGTTGGTGCGCGGAGGAGTGTCGCCGGTGGTCGACGATGCCGACGTCGCGGAGCTCCGACGTCGCAAACCCGACGCGGTAGTGCATCTGGTCGATGGAGCAGGGCACAGTGTGCAGGGTGACCGCCCGCGCGAACTCGCCGACCTGCTGCGCGGTGAACTTCAGCAATAGGCATACCCACGACTCGGGCGCCAGCGCCGATCTCACCTAGCGTGCCAGACATGAAACGCCGACTCGGTCGCCCGACGCAGTGCGATGCTGCCGAGACTCGCGAACGAATCGTTCACGAGGCGCAACGCGCATTCACCACACGTGGCTACGACAACACCACGAATCGCGAGATTGCCGCCGGTGCCGGCATCACCGCTGCTGCGATCTATCACTACTTCCCGTCAAAGGTCGATCTGTTCGTCGCAGTGTTTCTTGACGTTCAGTCGAAAGTGTTCGAGGCGTTCGAGACTGCAGTTGCCAAGCACGACACTTTCACCGCGCAGTTCGAGGCCATCTTCGACGCGATGTTTGATCTGAGCAACGATGACCCGATGCTTGCCAGCTTCGTCGTTGGTGTCATCACCGAGGCGAACCACCACCCCGATCTGCGCGAGGCACTCGCGAAGTTGCCGCCTCGTCAAGAGGAGTTCCTCACCCGCATGTGCGTTGCCGCACAGCAGCGCGGCGAGTTGCCCGAGTCGTTGCCGGTGCGCACTGCCGTTGATGCAATGTCGGGCGTCATCGGTGGATTCGCACGACTCGCCGTTACCACCCGCGACCGAAATCGTCTTCGTGCCGTTGCCGGCGTGTACAAGACGATGGCTCGCACTGGGTTGTCGCGCGCCGTCGCCGGCGTATAGCCAGCGTTTCGTCGGCCGCAGACAGCCGGCAGCGCCCGCGCTCAGGCGTTGATTGAAGCGCGACTACGCATCGTGTCGGTGAAGGTGCACACGAGCCCGAACCACACGAGCATGAAACCGACGAATCGAGACGACTCGAGAGGCTCGCCGTACGCGAG
>JBJTOX010000086.1:0-8829 GCA_046074785.1 Actinomycetota bacterium | reverse complement strand
CGTACACGATGCAATTCCACTCGTACCAGCAGGTACCTGAGGCAATCTCGCAAGAGATCGTCAAGCGAGTGCGCGGGGAATAGCAGTAACACCAGGTCTCACAACAAGAGAAAGCAAAATAGGAGAGAGAAATGTCGAAGGGTAAATTCGAGCGCAACAAGCCCCACGTCAACATCGGAACGATGGGACACATCGACCACGGCAAGACCACGCTGACCGCGGCCATTTCCAAGACGCTGGCCGACAAGGGTCTGGCGGAATACACGCCGTTCGATCAGATCGACAAGGCGCCGGAAGAGAAGGCGCGCGGTATCACCATCTCGATCGCGCACATTGAGTACGAGACCGAGAAGCGCCACTACGCACACGTCGACATGCCGGGTCACGCCGACTACATCAAGAACATGATCACCGGTGCCGCCCAGGTCGACGGTGCGATCCTCGTGGTCGCCGCCACCGACGGCCCAATGCCACAGACCCGCGAGCACGTGTTGCTCGCGCGCCAGGTCGGTGTGCCGTACATCGTCGTCGCGCTGAACAAGTCCGACGTCGTCGACGACCCCGACATGCTCGAGCTGGTCGAAGGCGAAGTCCGCGACCTCCTCACCTCGTACGAGTTCCCCGGCGCCGATGTGCCGGTGGTCCGCGTCTCGGCGTTGAAGGCGCTCGAAGGTGATGCGCAGTGGCAAGAGAAGATCATGGAGCTCATGAAGGCCTGTGACGACTACATCCCCGAGCCCAAGCGCGAACTCGACAAGCCGTTCCTCATGCCGATCGAAGACGTCTTCACGATCACTGGTCGTGGCACCGTCGTCACCGGCAAGGTGGAGCAGGGCAAAGTGCACACCGGCGACGAAATCGAAATCGTCGGTCTGCGTGACACCCAAAAGACGGTCTGCACGGGCGTCGAAATGTTCCGCAAGTTGCTCGATGAGGGCCAGGCAGGCGACAACATCGGCGCGCTCTTGCGCGGCACGAAGAAAGAAGAAGTGGAGCGCGGCCAGGTGCTGTGCGCCCCGGGCAGCATCACCCCGCACACCAACTTCGAGGGTCAGGTGTACGTGTTGAAGAAGGAAGAAGGCGGCCGTCACAAGCCGTTCTTCAACAACTACCGTCCGCAGTTCTTCTTCCGCACCACCGACGTGACTGGCACCATCCAGTTGCCGGCCGGCACCGAAATGGTGATGCCCGGTGACAACGTGGTCATGACCGTGGAGCTCGGCAAGCCGATCGCCATGGACGAAGGTCTGCGCTTTGCCATCCGTGAAGGTGGCCGCACCGTCGGCGCCGGTCGCGTAACGAAGATCCTGAAGTAACGGCGAGTCGGCAGGGCAACGAGGCACGATCATGGCACAAAAGCAGGGCATTCGTATCCGCTTGAAGGCCTTCGATCACTCGGTGCTCGACAACGAATCGAAGAAGATCGTCGAGACGGTCGTCCGCACTGCGGCGACCGTCCGCGGTCCGATTCCGTTGCCCACCGACAAGCACCGTTACACGGTGATTCGTGGACCGCACGTCGACAAGGACTCCCGTGAGCACTTCGAGATGCGCATCCACAAACGCTTGATCGACATCGTCGATGCCAATGCGAAGACCGTCGAAACCTTGCAGCGACTTGAGATCGCCGCTGGTGTCGACATCGAAATAAAGATGGCCTGACGCCGCTCTCGCGGTGAACAACAGCGCCCGTGTGGGCGTTACGTCGGACACGTTTCACCAGATTCCCGCGGTGCCGTCACGGCGTTTCGTCAAGAATTCGTCAAGAATTGCGGAAGCGCGCTGGTTTTGCGTGATCGAACGCTGTAGAACGACGTCATGAGTTTTCCGTTTCCCCCTCCGCCCCCGGAACACTTCAGCAGCGCTTCTTCGCCAACCGGTTCATCGTCACGAGACAGGAATGTCCGCGTCGCGGTGCTCGCTGCCGTGTTGTCACTCATCGCCGGATTCGTCGGCGGTGTGATCGCCACCCAGGTCGACGATTCATCGACAGCCACCAGCGACGAGCCGTACACGCAGGTGACGGCAGCGCCAGTCATTTCTCCGGATGAGTCGTCGGACATCACCGGTGTCGCGCAAGTGGCAGCACGACTCGCCAACAGCGTGGTGACGATCTCGAGTCGCGGTGATGCAGAAGAGCGCGGTGGTGAGGCCACGGGAACTGGCGTCGTCGTCACGAGCGGAGGAGAAATTCTCACCAACGCCCACGTCGTGGAAGGCGCCACCGAGGTGCGAGTGCGTTTCGCCGGTGATACCGAGCCCGTTGTCGCCCGCGTGGTGGCTTCGGACATCGGCAATGACCTGGCCCTGCTCAAGGTCAACGCAACCAATCTCGTGGCAGCAACGTTCGCCAAGCCCGGCAGCATCCGTGTGGGCGATCAAGTGGTCGCGATCGGGTATGCACTGGCCCTGGACGGCGGGCCAAGCGTGACGACCGGAATCGTCTCGGCGCTGAAGCGCACGATCTTCACCGAGTCGGGTGCGCTGAACAGCCTCATCCAGACTGACGCAGCAATCTCCTCCGGTAACTCGGGTGGTCCGCTGGCCAACATGCGTGGTGAAGTCATCGGAATCAACACTGCGGTTGCGCGCGGTGACATGAACTCGGCAGCGAACAACATCGGGTTTGCGATCTCCGTCGACGAGACTTTGGCCGTGCTCGAGCAACTCCGGGCGCAAGCAAGCGGAACGACGCGGACCGAAGGATTCCTCGGGGTCAGCCTCGAACCGCGTACCGACGGGGGAGTCGGGTCGCTCATCGCCACGGTGCAGCCGGGATC
This sequence comes from Actinomycetota bacterium, assembly GCA_046074785.1. Lineage (GTDB taxonomy): Bacteria > Actinomycetota > Acidimicrobiia > Acidimicrobiales > Ilumatobacteraceae > F1-60-MAGs027. The sequence continues at coordinate 6,049 of JBJTOX010000086.1, read as the reverse complement.
GCCGGCGGAGGCCGCTGGCATCGACGTCGGCGACATCGTGATCGCCGTCGATGGCGAGCCCGTCAACGGCCAGGCCGGATTGGTGGCCGCCATTCGTGACCGCAATCCAGGCGAGAGCATCTCGATTGATCTCGTCCGAGACGGGGAACGGGTGTCGGTGACGGCAACCCTCGTGGCGCGTCCGAAGGAATAGGGCCAAAACGGCTATCGCATCCGCGGGGGTCGCGGGTGGTTGGTTCCCTGCCGTCTCCCGATAGCGTCAAACCCCGCGCTCGGAACGGGTTTCCGTTCTGATTGCACCCGTCAGTTGACGGTGTGGGGCTTCCCCACCACCCAATTGATGTCTGTGTGCGCCTGACTCGTCAGGTACCTCACAGCGAAAACGATCTCGGGGCTCCGCCGGCTTGGCCGCGCGGGGCTTTTTCGTGAAGGCGAAACCCGAACCATCAGCAACGAATCGATACGAAACGGAACAAGGCTCACCATGGCACAGAAAGCGATCGTCGGCGAGAAAGTCGGCATGACGCAAGTGTGGACAGAAGACCGTCGCGTCGTGCCCGTCACCGTGCTGCGCGTAGAGCCAGCGCGCATCGTGCAGGTAAAGACACACGATTCCGACGGCTATTGCGCACTGCAAGTCACGTACGGTCACCGTGATGCAAAGAAGCTCACGAAAGCTGCCGCCGGACACTTCGCCAAGAACGGTGTTGCACCTGGTCGTCGCCTCGTCGAATTGCGACTCGACTCCGTCGATGGCTTCGAAGTCGGACAAGAAATCGGCGTCGACAAGCTTGCTGCAGGCGAGATCGTCGACGTCACCGCGGTGAGCCGCGGCAAAGGTTTTGCTGGAGCAATGAAGCGCCACAACTTCCAAGGCCAGGGTGCAGCGCACGGTAACCACAAGCACCACCGCGCTCCCGGCTCGATCGGACAGCGTTCGTTCCCGGGTCGCGTGTTCCGCGGAATGCGCATGGCCGGTCACCTCGGCCACCAGCAAGTCACCATCCTCAACCTCGAAGTCGTGCAGAGCGACGCCGAGCGCAACCTGTTGCTCGTGAAGGGCGCCGTGCCCGGACCCAACGGTGGCGTCGTGATCGTGCGCAATGCAGTGAAGGGCGGCAAGTAACCATGGCCAAGCTCACGATGAAGAACCAAGCCGGCAAGAACGCCGCGAGCATCGAATTGCCCGACGACTTCTTCGGCGTCACGCCGAACAAGGCCGTGATGCACCAGGTCGTGGTTGCGCAGCTCGCGCACCGTCGTGCCGGTACGCAAAAGACCAAGGGTCGCGCCGAAGTGAGCGGTGGCGGCAAGAAGCCGTTCAGCCAGAAGGGAACCGGTAACGCCCGTCAGGGTTCGATTCGTGCGCCGCACTTCGTTGGTGGCGCCGTCACTCTCGGCCCGACGCCACGCAAGTACGGCCAGCGCACCCCGAAGAAGATGGTGCAACTCGCCCTGCGGTCGGCCCTTTCTGATCGCGCCAACGATGGCAAGCTCGTCGTCGTCGAGTCGTGGTCGTTCGACAAGCCGAGTGCCAAGGCCGGCACCGAGGCGCTCGCCGCTCTCGGCACGAGCGGCAAGGTGCTCGTGGTCGTGAAGTCCGCGAACAGTAACGAGGCAAAGAGCCTGCGCAACCTGGCTGACGTGCAAGTCGTCATCACCAGCGAATTGAACGCCTATGACGTGCTCGTCAATGACTGGGTCGTCTTCTCGCAAGACAGCCTGCCCAAGACCGACGGAGGTGTGAAGTGAAGGATCCTCGTGACGTGATCATCCGTCCAGTGGTGTCGGAGAAGAGCTATGCCGGCTCGAGCGTGGGTGTCTACACGTTCGAAGTGCATCCTTCGGCGAGCAAGCCGGAGATTCGCGATGCAGTGCAGCGCATCTTCAACGTGCAGGTCGTCAAGGTGAACACCTTGAACCGTCCTGGTAAGCGCCGCATCACTCGTGGCACGAATCGCGTAGGTGTGCGTGATGGTTCGAAGCGGGCCATCGTCACGCTCGCCCCTGGTCAACAGATCCCGCTGTTCGAGAACTGATCGGAACATCATGGCCATTCGCAAGCGTCGACCCACCAGCAGCGGACGTCGATTCCAGACGTCGTCCGACTTCTCGGAGATCACCAAGCACCGTCCTGAGCGGTCGTTGCTCACCTCCAAGCCCGAGCGCGGCGGCCGTAACGCCGGCGGACGCATCACTTCGCGTCACAAGGGTGGCGGACACAAGCAGCAGTACCGCATCATCGATTGGAAGCGCGGCAAGGACGAAGTTCGCGCCAAAGTCGCCGCGATCGAGTACGACCCCAACCGCACCTGTCGCATCGCGTTGCTGCACTATCTCGACGGAACCAAGGCGTACATCTTGGCGCCCAAGGGTCTCGAAGTCGGACAGCATGTTGAGAGCGGACAACGCGCCGACATCAAGCCGGGCAACGCGTTGCCATTGCGCTACGTACCAGTCGGCACCGTCGTGCACAACGTGGAGATGCGCCCCGGTCAGGGTGGTCGCATCGCGCGCTCGGCCGGAGTCTCGGTACAGCTCGTCGCCAAGGAAGGCGACTTCGCCACCTTGCGTATGCCAAGCAGCGAAATGCGCCGAGTCCCGATCGACTGTCGCGCAACCATCGGTGAAGTCGGCAACGCCGAACACGAGCTCGTGAAGATCGGCAAAGCCGGCCGCAATCGTTGGAAGGGTGTGCGCCCGCAATCACGCGGTGTCGCCATGAACCCCGTCGACCACCCACTCGGTGGTGGCGAAGGCAAGACCTCGGGTGGACGTCCGGCGGTGTCGCCATGGGGCAAGCCCGAGCGCCGTACGCGCAAGAAGACCAAGGCGTCGCAGCAATTCATCGTGCGTCGTCGTCGTTCAGGAAAGGCACGTGGTTAACACATGGCACGCAGTCTGAAAAAGGGCCCCTTCGTCGACGAGCATCTGTTGAAGAAGCTCGACGCGATGAACGAGAGCGGCGACCGCAAGCCGATCAAGACATGGTCGCGTCGTTCGACGATCATCCCCGACATGGTCGGTCACACCTTCGCCGTGCACGACGGTCGCAAGCACGTGCCCGTGTACGTGACCGAGTCGATGGTCGGGCACAAGCTCGGCGAATTCGCCAACACTCGCACCTTCAAGGCTCACGCCAGCCAAGAGAAGATGGCCGGTGCTGAGACCGCGCCTGCCGCACCCGGAGCCGCATCATGACCGGTCCGAAGCTCAACGAAGCCCACCGCGTCGCCGGCGAGAAGACCGGCTCGAAGGCCCAGTTGCGCTGGGTGCGCATGTCGGCATCGAAGTTCCGCCCGGTACTCAACCAAGTGCGCGGTCTCGATGTGCAGTCGGCACGCGACGTGCTCAGCCTGCACAGCGTCGAGGCTGCGCGCATCGTGCAGAAGGTGCTCAATTCCGCCGTCGCCAATGCGACGAACAACGACCAGCTCGCCGAAGAGTCGCTCTATGTGAAGGCCTGCTTTGCCGACGAATCGCCGACGATCAAGCGTTTCCGTCCGCGTGCCCGTGGTCGCGCCAACACCCGTCTGCGTCGTGGTGCGCACGTCACCGTCGTGGTTGCTGCGTTGTCCGACGAACAGTTGAAAGCCCGCGAAGCACTCGAGGCCGCCAGTGGCAAGACCGACAAGGCCGACCGCCGTCGTCGCGTTGCCGCCAGCAAGGCGCGCGCCGCAGCCGAAGAGGCGAGCGACGCAAAGAACGCCGCTGACGAGCCCGAAACATCGGAAGCATCGACCAACGAGGAGACCAAGTAATGGGTCAGAAGATCAATCCGTACGGCTTCCGCCTCGGCATCACCACCGATTGGAAGAGTAAGTGGTTCGCCGGCAAGAAGCAGTATCGCCAGTACCTCACCGAGGACTGGAAGATCCGCGGTTATCTCATGGATCGTCTCGCCGACGCCGCCGTCAGCCGCATCGACATCGAGCGCACGCTCGACAAGTTGCGCGTCGACATCCACACCGCGCGTCCAGGCGTCGTCATCGGTAAGGCCGGTGCCAAGGCCAACGAGTTGCGCGAGCACCTCTCGCGGCTCACGGGCAACAACAAGATTCAGTTGAACATCAACGAGATCAAAGAGTCCGAACTCGACGCCGCGCTCGTCGCCCAGGGTGTCGCCGACCAGCTCGCCAACCGCGTTGCGTTCCGTCGCGCCATGAAGCGAGCGGTGCAGAACGCGCAGAAGTCGGGCGTACAGGGCATTCGTATCCAGTGCTCCGGTCGTCTCGGCGGTGCCGAAATGACCCGTCGTGAGTGGTATCGCGAAGGTCGCGTACCGCTGCACACGCTGCGCGCCAACATCGACTACGGCTTCCGCGAGGCGATCACCTCAGCGGGTCGCGTGGGCGTGAAGGTGTGGCTCTACAAGGGCGAGATCCTGCCCTATTCCACTGAGTCGGCCGACCGCGCCTCGCTCGAAGCGCAGATGGCCGCCGGCGACACGGTCGCCGCCGCTGCCGCACCGCGCGCCAGCGTGATCACCTCCGCCGGCCCGCGTGCCGGCGAAGAAGAGAACACGCCGCTCGTGAAGGATGCTGACGCCGACTACGAGCGTCTGCTTGCCGAAGAAGAAGAGATCGAGCGTCGTATTCATGACTCCTCCGAGACCCCGCACTTCAAGAAGGACTGAACATGCTGCAACCAAAGAAAGTGAAGCACCGCAAGCACCACCGCGGTCGCATGAAGGGTGTCGCCAAGGGCGCCCGCGAACTCGCCTTCGGTGATTACGGCATCCAGGCTCTCGAGCCAGGTTGGGTGACGTCCCGTCAGATCGAAGCCGCACGTATCGCCATGACCCGTCACATCAAGCGCGGCGGCAAGGTGTGGATCAACGTGTTCCCCGACAAGTCGGTGACGAAGAAGCCGGCCGAGACCCGAATGGGTTCGGGCAAGGGCAACCCCGAACTATGGGTGGCCGTGGTGAAGCCGGGTCGCATCCTCTTTGAATTGTCGTACCCGACCTCCGACGTGGCGACGCAGGCGCTCAGCCGTGCGGCGCAGAAGTTGCCGATCAAGTGCCGCATCATCCACCGCGAGGAGGGCATCTGACCATGGCGGAGAAGTACGGCAAGTCACAAAAAGAACTCAACGAACTCGACCTCGCCGCCTTGGTGGAGGAGTTGGAGAACGCCAAGCAGGACGCGCTCGACTCGCGCTTCAAGTTGGCCACCGGTCAGCTCACCGACACCTCGCGTATCGGAAAGATTCGCAAGCAGATCGCCCGCATCAACCTGGTGATTCGTCGCCGCGAGATCGAGGCGGCCGAAGCAGCCAGCAACACGAAAGCGAGCCGATGATGTCAGAGACCAAGGTCCGCACAAGCCGTAAGGCACGCGAGGGACTCGTCGTGTCGAACAAGATGAACAAGACGGTCGTCGTCGCGCTCGTTGAGCGCGTGCGACACCCGAAGTACGACAAGTTCGTCATCCGCACGAAGAAGTTCTACGCCCATGACGAGGCCAACGACGCCAAGGTCGGCGACAAGGTGCGCATCGTCGAGACGCGCCCGATGAGCAAGACCAAGCGTTGGCGCGTCGTCGAAATTCTGGAGCGTGCGAAATGATTCAGCAAGAGAGCCGTCTCAAGGTCGCCGACAACAGCGGCGCCCGCGAAGTGCTCGTCATCAAAGTGCTCGGCGGCACGCGTCGTCGTTACGCCTCGATCGGCGACGTCTTCATCGGCACCGTGAAGGACGCGATCCCCGGCGCCGGCGTGAAGCAGGGCGAAGTCGTTCGTTGCGTCGTCGTGCGTGTCGCAAAAGAGAAGCGTCGCCCCGACGGCAGCTACATCCGCTTCGACGAAAACGCAGCGGTGCTCATCAAGGAAGATCTCACGCCGCGTGGAACGCGCATCTTCGGCCCAGTCGGCCGCGAGTTGCGCGACAAGAAGTTCATGCGAATCGTGTCGCTGGCCCCGGAGGTGCTCTGAGATGAAACTGCGCAAAGGCGACAACGTTCGCATGAACTTCTTGTCGCGCAACTCGCGGCCGACTGGGCCGAAGATGCGCGTTCCACGCGGCGTGAGATCTTCCTTGATGAGCACC
>JBJTOX010000085.1:0-8512 GCA_046074785.1 Actinomycetota bacterium | reverse complement strand
GCTCGAGTTCGGCATCCAGAGCCGGAAGTGGTCGCTCTCGCAGTTTCTCCACGGCGAGCAGGGTGCGCTCATCTGCACCGCCAAGATCACCGAAACCGTGCCGTGGTACGACGCCAAGTTGTACGCCAGCACGCAAGTGGTTGACGAAGCGCGTCACGTTGAAGTGTTCGCCCGCTACCTCGACGAGAAGTTGGGCGGCGGTTACCCGATCAACGCGCACCTCGAGATGTTGCTCGACGACATCATCAACGACTCGCGGTGGGACTTCACCTACCTCGGCATGCAGATCATGGTCGAGGGTCTCGCCCTTGCCGCATTCGGCTATCTGCACCAGTTGACCAACGAGCCGCTGCTCAAGCAGTTGCTGCGTTACGTGATGAGCGATGAAGCTCGCCACGTGGCGTTCGGCGTGCTGAGCCTGAAGGAGGTCTATGACGGCATGAGCGACGCGGAGATCAAGGATCGTCAGGAGTTCGCTTACGAAGCGAGCATCCGCATGCGCGACAGATTCCTCCAGCAAGAGGTGTGGCGCCACATGGGCGTGGATCCGAAGGTGGTCGTGCCGTTGATGGTGAATGATCCGGGCCGCAAGATGTTCCAGCAGCTGCTGTTCGCCAAGATCGTGCCGAACTGCAAGAAACTGGGCCTGCTCGACCGCAACGACAAGTGGTTGCGCCACCGTTTCGAAGAAATGGGTGTCATCCAGTTCGAGAACATGGAGAACACAGGCGAGGAATACCTGCAGTTCGAACTCGGCAAGGACATGACCCCGCCGGCTCACTGAGCCGCAGTCGCAACGTGTCGTCGCCTCGCTCGCGCGGGGCGACGAACGGTCACAACAACTAGTCTTCGCCCATGCCGCGCTTCGGTCAGGTCATCACCGCGATGGTGACGCCGTTCGCCAAAGACGGCTCACTCAACCTTGCTGGTGCCGTGCGCTTGGCGCGCTGGTTGCAGGACAATGGCAACAACGGCCTCGTGCTCGCCGGCACGACGGGTGAGTCGCCCGTGCTCACCGACGACGAGAAGCTCTCGCTGTTTGAGGCCGTCGCAAAGGCCGTGACGATTCCGGTCATCGCCGGCACGGGTTCGAACGACACTGCACATTCGGTGCACCTCACGAAAGAAGCATCCAAGCTCGGCGTCGCCGGAATCCTCGCCGTGTGCCCGTATTACAACCGCCCATCGCAAGCCGGCATCGAAGCGCATATTCGTGCGATGTGTTCGGCGACTTCGCTACCGGTCGTGATCTACGACATTCCGGTGCGAACGGGTCGCAAGATCAACACACCGACGTTGGCGAAACTGGCCAACGAAGTAAAGAACGTGGCCGGCGTGAAAGATGCCGCCGGCAACCCGGGGGAGAGTGCTCGACTCATGACGATGGTGCCGTCGTCGTTCGAACTCATCTCCGGTGACGACGGTCTGACGCTGCCGCTCATGGCGGTGGGTTGCACCGCGGTGATCGGCGTTGCCACTCATTGGAGCGCCGTGGATCACCAGGAAATGTTCGCCAAATGGAACTCCGGCGATTTTGCGGGCGCTCGCAGAGTGAATGCTCGCTTGCAAGAGAGCTTTGCCTTTGAAACCGGTGACGACAATCCGAATCCGTTACCCAGCAAGGTGATGATGAACCATCTCGGGCTCGATGTCGGTGAGGCACGATTGCCGATGGGCCCACCACCCGCAGGTCTTGCGGAACGAGCCGCCAAGGTGATGGCGAATCTCGTCGCGGCTCGTGCCGCAGCGCGCTAGTCCACCAGCATCACGCACCCGATAAGTACTTTGGATTCGTGCCGTCCCCAGCAAAGAAAGCCCCGTCGCGTCGCCGCGCTTCATCGGGTGAAATCCACCGCAGCCACGACGAGGTAGATCCCTCGACCAAATTCCGGGTGGTGCAGAGCGAACCGGTGCTGAAGCCGATCCTCGCCGAACGTGCCGGCGAGCTGCTGGGAATGCTCTTCATGGTGATGGGTGTGCTGCTCTCACTGTCGGTGTACGTGAGCGTGGTCGGCCCAGTTGGGCGTGGTCTCGACACCGGTCTGCGCTGGACGGTTGGTCTGGGTCGGTACGTCTTGCCCGTTGTCTGCCTCGGGCTCGGCATTGCTCTGCTCAAGCGCGTGAGCATCGAGCATCGCGTGCGACTCACCTTTGGGTGGTTGGTGGTGTCGACTGCCCTGCTCGGTGTGCTGCATGTTTTTCTCGCCGCCAACGAGTTGGAGATTTCGCTCGGTGCGCTCGAAGGCGCGGGCGGCTGGCTGGGTTGGCTCGTTGGGCAGCCGCTCGAGTCGTCGTTGTCGCCGGTCGGTGCAGTGGTCATCTTGGCACCGACGATCGTGCTCGGACTCATGCTTGCGACGGGCAAGTCGCTACCCGACCTCGCGCGTGCGATCGTGGGGTTGTTCAAGAAAGTTGATGACGCTGCGCGTCGTTACCGCGAAGGCGGTGACACGCCGTACGACGTGGAGACCGACACCAGCGTGGTCGCTGGCGTCGATGACTTGGAGGCTGCACGACGCGAACACGAAGAAGCTGCAGCGCGCGGCGACATCTACGACCACCGAGCCGACGGCGACTTCGCCACCGAAGAAGGTGGTGACGGCGATCCGGAGCCCGAGCGTCGCAAGCGCAAGACCCGACTGCGCGTGGTGAAACCCAAACCTGAGCCTGCTGCGAACCCGACACCCGCCAAGCCCTCAAAGAGCGTGCGCGGCGAACAGCAAGAAATGCCGCTCGGCCCCGGTGCCCAGCCGTCGTCATGGGATCTTCCGCCGCTCGACATGCTCGCTCTCACGAGCAACAAACGCGCCAACGAAGATGCCGTTGCCGAGCGAGGTGACGCACTCGTCTCGGCGCTCTCGTCGCACGGTGTCGACACCAAACTGGTCGGCTTCACACGCGGCCCCACGGTGACGCGTTACGAACTCGAACTTGGAGAGGGCGTCAAGGTTGCACGACTCACGTCGTTGTCGAAAGACATCGCGTATGCGATGGCCGCCATTGACGTGCGAATCTTGGCGCCGATCCCTGGTCGCTCGGCCATCGGTATCGAAGTGCCCAACGACTCACGCGACCTCGTGTCGCTCGGCGACTTGCTCACTGCGCCCGAGGCCAAGTCGGCGCAGCATCCGCTCGAAGTTGGAGTCGGTAAAGACATCGCTGGTCGACCGGTGTTCCTCAACATCTCCACCACCCCGCACCTGCTGATTGCCGGTGCGACGGGAGCAGGTAAGTCGAGCGTGCTCAACTGCATCATCACCACCTTGCTGATGCGCACGTCGCCCGAGCAGGTCAAGCTCATTCTCATCGACCCCAAGCAGGTGGAGATGGGGCAGTACGCCGGGTTGCCGCACCTGTTGACACAGCCCGTCACCGTTCCGAAAAAGGCAGCGAATGCACTCGGTTGGGCCGTCAAAGAAATGGAACGCCGATACGACGTGCTGGTCGAGGCCGGCTTCCGTGACATCTCCGGTTACAACGCGGCGTACGACCGTGGTGAACTGAATGTCGGCGACGACACCGCTGAGGTGGCGACGAAGAAGTTCGACCGAATGCCGTTCATCGTGGTGGTGGTCGACGAATTGAACGACTTGATGATGGTGGCCGCACGCGACGTAGAGGAGTGCATTACTCGCATCGCGCAAAAGGCGCGTGCCGTCGGCATCCACCTCATCGTGGCTACGCAGCGACCAAGCGTCAACGTGATCACTGGTGTGATCAAGGCCAACATTCCGGCGCGCATGGCGTTTGCCGTATCGAGCCTCACCGACAGCCGGGTGATCTTGGATCAGCCGGGTGCCGAAAAGCTCGTGGGCAAGGGCGACTTGCTGATGTTGCCCGGCAATACGAGCGTGGCGCAGCGCGTGCAGTCGGCTTGGGTTGGAGAGAACGAAGTACGCAACATCGTGGCGCACTGGAAGCGACAGTCTCCGGAGGTGGCGTATGTGTCGGGAATCGAGGGCGGCGGCAGCGCAGAAGGCGCTGGCGAACTGCCGGGCGGCACCACCGGTGATGAAGACGATGACGAATTGTTGAAGCACGCCATCGACCTCATCGTGCGCACGCAGCTCGGCTCTACCTCGATGTTGCAGCGAAAGCTGAAGGTGGGTTTTGCTCGTGCCGGTCGCCTGATGGACCTTCTCGAACAGCGGGGCATCGTGGGTCCCAGTGAAGGCTCGAAGCCCCGCGAGGTATTGATGACGCTCGAGGAGTGGGAAAAGATCCAGGGCAACTGAGGCTGCGGCGGTGCCGCGCCGCTTGAGCGCCGTGCCGATTCGCGCGGCTACTCTTCGCCAATGGACATCATCGGAAAAGGTTTGCGGTTTCCTGAGGGCCCGGTTTGGTGCGGCGACGGCTCGGTGCTCGTCGTCGAGATGTTTGGCGAGCGCATTACTCGCGTGACACCCGACGGCAACACCTCGGTGGTCGCTCAGGTACCGGGTGGACCAAACGGCCTCGCCGAATGCGCCGACGGTTCACTGCTCGTATGCAACAACGGTGGCGCATTCACGCCGATCGACCTCGGCGGGTTGCTATTGCCCGGGCCGTTCGATCCGGCGCGACACACCGGTGGTCGCATCGAGCGTGTCGACCCGAAGACCGGCAAGATCACCCGTTTGTATGACTCGTGCGTCGGGCACCCATTGCGCGGCCCGAACGATCTCGTGCTCGACGGCAAGGGCGGTTTCTACTTCACCGACCATGGCATCCGACACGAACGAAGTGGTGATCGCACATCGATCTACTACGCCAAGATCGATGGTTCGCACATCAACGAAGTGGTGTTCCCGGTGGAGGCTCCGAACGGCATCGGTTTGTCGCCCGACGGCACCAAGTTGTACTACGCCGAGACGCACACAGCGCGAGTGTGGGTGCGCGACATCGTGGCGCCGGGCGAAGTGAAGCCGGTGACGCCATTCGACACGCACCAATTGTTGTGGGCGTCGCCGAAACTCGTGTACCTCGACTCGCTCGCGATTGACGGCGATGGCAATGTGTGCGTGGCCACCATCGGTACCTCGGGCGGCATCACGGTGATCAGCCCGGAGGGCAAGGTGGTGCGGTTCGTTGAATCCGGTGACGTGATGACCACCAACGTCTGCTTCGGCGGCCCTGAATTGCGTACTGCCTACGTCACGCGCTCGGGCGTGGGTGATGTGGCTGTGGTGCCGTGGGCGTGCGCCGGCTTGGCACTGCACCGCTGACCGCTCTCGTAGCCTTGACGCGTGGTATCGCGCTTCTATGTGGAGACGCTGGGCTGCCCGAAGAACGAAGTCGACTCCGAAAAGCTCATCGGCACGCTGCTCGCGCAAGGACTCTCCGCCACCGACGACGAATCGCAGGCTGATGTCGTTGTAGTAAATACTTGTGCGTTCATCGAAGACGCACGCAAGGAAAGCATCGACACGATCATGGCGCTCAGCGAGCGCCGCAAGAAGGGTGCGCGACTCGTGGTCACCGGCTGCATGGCCGAGCGATACGGCGACGAACTGCGCGCCAACTTGCCCGAAGCCGATCAAATTGCTGGTTTCGGCGTGGCGATCGAGACTGGTGCTGCTGGTGCGGCAACCACCCCATCCGTTGCGCTTGGCAAGAAGCCGTCGCTCAGCGTGTCGGCCGAACAGGTGCCGTCATTCGACTTGCTCAACCTGCCGCGGCCGGCGTCGAAGACACCTTGGGCCTATGTGAAGATTGCCGAAGGTTGCGACCGCACGTGCGGGTTCTGTGCGATTCCGTCGTTCCGCGGCCCGCAACGCAGCCGTGATGTGGAGAGCATCTTGCGCGAGGTCGACGAGCTGCAAGCCAAGGAAATCGTGCTCGTCGCCCAAGATCTCGCCAGTTACGGCAAGGATCGCCCCGACGAACTTGGCGCCGGCGCCATCGTCGATCTCGTCAATGCCGTCGCAGCCAAAGTTCCGCGCACACGACTGTTGTATCTGTACCCGAGCGACCTCAGCGACGAACTCATCGAGGCGATTCTTGCAACAGGTGTGCCGTACTTCGACTTGTCGCTGCAGCACGTCTCGAAGCCGCATCTACGGCGCATGCGTCGCTGGGGTGACGGCGAACGTTTCCTGAAGCGCATTGCCGACATTCGTTCGCGCGAGCCACAAGCGACGTTCCGCAGCAACTTCATCGTCGGATACCCGGGCGAAACCGAGGACGACCACGACCAGCTGCTCTCGTTCGTTCGCGACTCATCGCTTGACTGGTGCGGATTCTTTGAGTACAGCCCCGAAGAAGGCACCTACGCGGTGAACCTGCCCGACCAAGTGCCCGCAGGACTGATGCGCGAGCGCATCGCCGAACTGCGCGAATTGCAGGATGCAATCACCGCCGCCAAACGTGACGAACTCATTGACGAGACACTCGAAGTGTTGATTGATGAGCCGGGCGTGGCCCGAAGCCATCGCGAGGCCCCGCAAATCGACGGCATCGTTCGGGTGGACGAGTCGCTCGTGACGGGTAGTTTCGCAGAGGTGCGAATCGTCGATGCACAGGGCCCCGACCTCGTCGCTGAAGGCGCCGAACATGCCGGTTGATCCGAACGCACTCATCACCTGGGCCAATGCGGTCACGGTGGGGCGAATTCTCGTGTCGCCGTTGTTGTTCGCCATGATCCCCGTCGAAAAGGGCGGCTCGTGGGTGGCGCTCGGCATGTGGTTCGTGCTCTGCGTGAGTGACGGCTTCGACGGCTATCTGGCGCGACGTCACGGCATTACCCGCAGCGGCGCCTTCCTCGACCCGCTCGCCGACAAAGTGCTCGTGCTCGGTGCGATGTTCACCCTCGTGTCGCGTGGCGTGTTCTGGTTGTTGCCCGTCGTCATTATCGCCGTGCGCGAGGTGATCGTCAGTGTCTATCGAGTGGTTGTGGGTGCGCGAGGCGTGTCGATGCCGGCCAGTCGCACCGCCAAAGTGAAGACGCTCAGCCAGCAACTCGCGGTGGCGGGTGCCTTGATGCCACTCACCTTCGACGAACGGTGGATTTGGTTGTCACTGTTGTGGCTGGCAGTCGGACTCACTCTGCTGTCGGGTGCGCAATACGCGTGGAAGGCCTTCGCAGGCAACCGAGGTGCCACCGGTGCGGTGTGATGTCGTGGCGGTCGGCACCGAGTTGCTGCTCGGCCAGATCGTCGACACCAACTCTTCATGGCTCGGCGAGCAACTTGCGGCCGCCGGACTTGACTCGTGCCTGCAGGTGAAGGTCGGAGACAACCAGGCACGCATCGTCGCGTCACTGCGATCGGTATTACGTGACGCTGATGCGGTGATCGTCTGTGGAGGCCTCGGCCCGACGCACGACGACATCACCCGCGAGGCAATTGCCGAAGTTATGGGTGTCGAACTCAAACTCGACGACGTGATCGCCGACCGCATCGCCCGAATGTTTGCCAGTCGTAACCGCAAGATGAGTGAAAACAACCTGCGCCAGGCGATGGTGCCCGTCGGCGCCGGGGTAATCGAGCAAAAGCGCGGCACCGCGCCAGGGCTCATTTGTCCGGTCGGAGACAAGGTCATCTACGCGGTACCCGGCGTGCCCTATGAACTGCACGAGATGTTCGAGCGGGCGATTCTTCCCGACCTGCTCGCACGCTCCGGCGAACAACGCAAGATCGCCTCGCGCGTTCTGCGTACCTGGGGCGAGAGCGAGAGCGGGCTGAACGAGCGACTGCAGCCGATCATCGACAAACTCGACCAAGTCGGCAACCCCACGCTGGCGTTTTTGGCCAGTGGTTGGGAGGGCATCAAGGTGCGTCTCACTGCGCGCGGGGCCGACGATGCGTCGGTGCAGATGTTGCTCGATGAGTGGGCCGAGCGCGTGCGTGCCGTAGTGCCCGAAGTGGTGTTCGGCTACGACACCGACACGATGGAATCGGTCGTGCTCGACATGTTGCGTGAGCGGGGGCTCACGATCGGAGTGGCGGAAAGTGTGACGGGCGGTCTCGTTGCAGGTCGTCTCACCGCAACCCCGGGCTCGAGCGATGTCGTGCGTGGTGGCGTGGTGGCATATGCAAGCGATGTGAAGTTCGACGTGCTCGAGGTGCCGCGCGGCCCGGTGATCAGCGAAGAAACCGCTCGCGCGATGGCGCTCGGTGTTCGAAAGACCGTCGGTGCATCGGTAGGTCTTGCACTCACTGGCGTGGCCGGCCCTGCCGAACAAGAAGGCGCCAAAGTCGGCACGCTCTGCATTGCCGTCGCGATGCCTGATGGCGTGGCGAGCTCCACCACGGTGATGCTGCCCGGCGACCGCAAGACGATGCGCGAACTTGCCGTCATCTCGGCCCTGAATTACCTGCGCCAACTCCTACAGAAGTCGCATCAATAAGAAGGGCCCCGGTCTTTCGACCGGGGCCCTTCAATCCACCCCGAAGGGTGGGAGAGTGCGTGAGCCTTAGGCGGCTCGGTAACCCTCTGCGTTGGAGCGAGCCAGCGCGATACCCAAGATGATCAAGCCGTAACCAGGCTTGGCCAACACGTCGGCAATGGTGTAGCCGAACTGGATCGCGGTGGA
>JBJTOX010000084.1:0-9448 GCA_046074785.1 Actinomycetota bacterium | reverse complement strand
TTCGCACCGCGTGGCCGCCCAGTTCCAGGCGCTCGACCCGAGGCATCCCGATAGCCTTTGCAACCCGTATGTCAATGGATCTCAACCGCCAGCAGAAGCGCGCCATGCGTCGCATGGGCGCGGTCAACGAGCAGGGCGCACCCGTTCGTCAGCCGGTGGCTCCCACCCAGTCGCGCGAGCGCGTGGGTGCCGGACAATACGTGCGCGAAGTGCGCGACGAGATGCGAAAGGTGTCGTGGCCGACGTGGCCCGAGGTTCGCCGATATTCGATCATCGTGCTCGTCGCCGTCGTCGTCGTGACGGTGTACGTCTTCGGTCTCGACTCACTCTTCGGAATTCTCTCGGGTTGGCTCTACAAGGATTGATCTCATGAACACTGACGACTCCACCACCGAATCATTGGTCGACGCCGAGTTCGATCTCACGACGGAAGACTTCGAAGAGGAGTTCATCGAGCGGCCCTGGTTGCGACCCGGCAAGTGGTACGTCGTTCACAGCCAGTCCGGCTACGAGAAGAAGGCCGAGCAAGCCATGCGTGCGCGAGTGCAGACGATGCATCTCGAGCACAAGGTGTATGAAATCGTCATTCCGATGGAGGATGTCGTCGAATTCAAGAATGGTCGCAAGCAGACCGTCCAGAAGAAGATGTTCCCCGGGTACATCCTCGTGCGCTGTGATCTCGACGACGATTCGTGGCTCTGCATTCGTCAGACTCCCGGCATCACCGGGTTCGTCGGGCAAAACCAGCGCGGCCAGCGACCGACGCCACTTTCCAAGAAGGAAGTGCAGCACTTCTTTGCGCCGAAGGAAGAGGGCGAAGTGCAACCGAAGCGCAAGGCGCCGAAGCTCGATTACGAAGTGGGCGAGGCAGTGCGCGTGAAGGAAGGCCCGTTCGCCGACTTCCAGGGACAAATCGCCGAAATCAACGCCGACCACATGAAGCTCAAGGTCTTGGTCAACATCTTCGGCCGCGACACGTTGGTCGAGATGGACTTCGGCCAGGTCGCAAAGCTCTAAGCAACAACATCACAGGACGAAAAGGAAACAGGTAAGGAAACACCATGGCGAAGAAAGAAGTCTCCGCGATCGTCAAGATCCAGATCCCGGCCGGCAAGGCCACCCCGGCACCGCCGGTGGGTACCGCACTCGGACCGCACGGCATCCAAATCATGGAGTTCGTGAAGCAATACAACGCGGCAACGGAGAGCCAGGTCGGAACGGTCATTCCCGTCGAGATCACGATTTTTGACGACCGCTCGTTCGAATTCAAACTGAAGACCCCGCCAACACCCGTTCTGTTGCGCGAGAAGGCGAAGATCGAAAAGGCTGCGTCGAATCCGGGCAAAGAAGTTGCTGGTTCGGTCTCGGAGAAGGACATCGAAGAGATCGCCAAGCGCAAGATGCCCGACTTGAACGCCAACGACATTGAGGCGGCTAAGCAGCAGGTACGCGGTACTGCCCGCAGCATGGGTCTCACCGTCACGCCCTGACCTGTCGATTGGCCGTGTGCCACCGATAACCTGACAGTTCACAAATCAGCCCGATCGGAACGACCTCGTCCGACGGGTATCTCAACGAGGGAGGCTTTATGGCCAAGGAAAATCACCGAGGAAAGAAGTACGTCGCAGCGGCCACCGGCCTGAATCGCGACGAGTTGCACGATCTCACCGCTGCGGTGACGAAAGTGAAGTCAATGGCCAAGGCCAAGTTCGATGAAACCGTCGACCTCGCCGTACGCCTGGGTCTCGATACCAAGAAGAGCGAACAGACCATTCGCGGCACCGTCTCGATGCCGTCGGGCACCGGCAAGACCGTGCGCGTCGCCGTCTTCGCCCAAGGCGACAATGCCAAAGCTGCTCGCGACGCTGGCGCCGATGTAGTTGGTGCCGAAGATCTCGCCGCCGACATCGAAAAAGGCAACATGAACTTCGATATCGCGATCGCAACCCCCGACCTGATGCCGCTCGTCGGCAAACTTGGTCGCGCACTTGGACCACGCGGTCTGATGCCCAACCCGAAAACCGGCACCGTGACCACCGATGTGGCACGAGCAGTCAGTGAATTCAAGGGTGGCAAGGTGGAATACCGCACCGATCGTTACGGCAACGTACACGTGCCGGTGGGCAAGGCGAGCTTTGCCGTTGAGGCACTCGCTGCCAACGTGAAGGCAGTGCTCGATGAATTGCAGCGCTCGAAGCCGGCAGCGGCCAAGGGTCGCTACATGAAGCGCATCACGATTTCTTCCACGATGAGCCCGGGCGTTCGAATCGATCCGAGCATCGTGGAATCTGCGTGACACCCCGATAGGGTCAAGCGCTACAACTGCACACCAACCACAGACATGTGGTTCACCCGAAGGGGTGAATAATCAGGGAAACCTGGCCACACGAGGAAGGACACGACATGTCAACAGCACGCGCCGAGAAGGCTGCGGTCGTCGCCGAAGTTCGCGACAAACTTGCTGCTTCGAATTCGATCATCGTCTCTGAGTACCGCGGCCTGACCGTCGGTGCGCTCGCCAAGTTGCGTCGCACGCTTCGTCCGCTCGGCGCCGAATACAAGGTGTACAAGAACTCGCTCGTCAAGATTGCCGCTCGTGACGGTGCGATGGCCCCCGTCGAGGGAATGGTTGGCGGGCCGGTGGCGATCACGTTCGTGACCGGCGAAGTTTCGGCCGTGGCCAAGGCCATGCGCGAATTCGCCAAGGAAAACGACGCACTCAAGTTGAAGGGCGCCGTCGTCGACGGCAAGGCAGTCGACGCAAAGGGTCTTCGTGCGCTGGCCGATCTGCCGTCGCGCGAAGTCATGCTCGCCAAGTTCGCCGGTCTGCTCAAGGCCCCGATGGCGAACACCGCATACATGCTCTCGGCACTGCCGCGTAAGGCCGCTTACGGCTTGAAGGCACTCGTCGAGCAGAAGGAAGCGGCGTAAGCCCACACCGCAAGAGATCGAATACCAGCACTAACCACCACAATCCACAACAAGAAAGAAAGAGGAAAACACCATGGCACTCACGAAGGAAGAGATCCTCGACGGGATCGCCGCCCTCACCGTGCTCGAACTGAAGGAGCTTCTCGACGCGTTCGAGGAGAAGTTCGGCGTCACCGCCGCAGCCCCTGTCGCCGTCGCCGCCGCTGGCGGAGCTGGCGCAGCCCCGGCCGCAGCCGCTGAAGAAAAAGACGAGTTCTCGGTCATCTTGAAGGACAAGGGTGGCCAGCCCATCCAGGTCATCAAGGTCGTGCGCGAACTGACCAACCTCGGCTTGAAGGAAGCCAAGGAACTGGTCGATGGCGCCCCGAAGCCGATCATGGAAAAGGTGAGCAAGGACGACGCCAACAAGGCGAAGGCCAAGCTCGAAGAAGTCGGCGCCACCGTCGAATTGGCCTGACCGGCACCTGCCGGTTGGTGATCGTTTCACGACGATCAGCCACTCGACCCATCGCCTCCCTGGCGTGGGGTTCGACCGACGCACTGGGTTCCGCGCAGACGCGCGGTCTCGGTGGAAAGTCGACCCCACGCAGGTAGCGTGGCGAGTCGCCGTGCGACGCCCCCGCCAAACCTCCTCGCAGAGGGACGGCGGTCGCCTCATGGCAATCCGCCCACAGAACACCGCTGCTAATCGTTAGTCCCCGCAATTCCACCCGCAAGTAAGTAGGAGCCGTACTCGTGCCGTCTCGCGCCGCCGCACGCGAACGTTATTCGTTCGCAACACTCGATGAAGTTCTTGAAATGCCGGACCTGCTGGCGGTGCAAAAAGACAGTTTCGACTGGTTCATGCGCGACGGCATGCGCGATGTGTTCGCGGATATCTCGCCGATCAAGACGACCGATGGTTCGTTGCAACTCGAACTCGAGTTCGATCCCGATGATCGCGAGCTGACGCCAGGACCGAAGTTCACCGAAGCCGAGTGCCGCACAAAGCACCACACCTACGCAGTCTCACGATTCGTGAAGGCCCGATTCTCCAACCGTGATACCGGAGAAATCAAGGAACAAGTCGTTTACATCGGTGAATTCCCGAAGATGACCGAGCGCGGAACCTTCCTCGTCAATGGCATCGAGAAGGTCATCGTGTCGCAACTCGTGCGTTCACCTGGTGTGATCTTCGAAGCAGGAGAGCGTTACCGCCTGCGCAACCTCGCCAAGCACCAGTTGGTGAAGGGCACCATTCATCCGCAGCGTGGTGAGTGGCTCGAGTTCGACGTCGAGCACAAGCCCGGCAAGAACCCCACCGCCGGTGCGCGCATCGCTCGCAAGCGACGCCTCAGCATCTTCCTCATCCTGCGAGCACTCGGCTACGACGAGCAACACGCTCCCGGATTCCTCGAGCGATTCGTCAAGTACTTCGACTTCCTCGAAGAGCAGTGGCTGCGCGAGAAGCACATCGCGCCGACCCGCGACGAAGCGATGGTCGAGATCATGCGCCGTACGCGACCGAGCGAGCCGGCCACCGTTGACTCCGCACGCATCAATTTCGAGAGCGCGTTCTTCGAATCGCGTCGCTACGACACGTCGCGCGTCGGTCGTTACAAGTTGTTCCGCAAGATCGGGCCAGAAGTGCTCAAGCTTGCCGAGATCTTCGGCTTGCAGGAGGGCAACGAGCTCGGACAAATCGACGTGCCCGCCGGATTGAAGGAGTACCACAAGGGTGGTCAGGTCACGATGCCGACCAATGCACCGAACGTGCTTGCTCGCTGTGAAGTGCTCGCCACCATCACCTATCTCTTGCACCTCGTGAAGCAGGAGCCGGGCTACCGTCTCGACGACCAGGACCACTTCGCAAACCGTCGTGTTCGCCCCGTCGGAGAACTCATTCAAAACCAAGTGCGCATTGGTCTTTCGCGCATGGAGCGAGTCGTCCGCGAGCGCATGAGCTCCCAGGACCAGGACGGTATTTCGCCACTCACGCTCATCAACGTGCGACCACTCGTCGGCGCGATCAAGGAGTTCTTCAACTCCTCGCAGCTGTCGCAGTTCATGGACCAGACCAACGCGCTGTCAGGTCTCACGCACCGTCGTCGCCTGTCGGCACTCGGACCTGGTGGTCTCTCGCGTGAGCGCGCCGGCTTCGAAGTGCGTGACGTGCACTTCTCGCACTACGGCCGCATGTGTCCGATCGAAACGCCCGAAGGTCCGAACATCGGTCTGCAGGGTGCGCTCGCCACATATGCCCGCGTCAACCCGTTCGGTTTCATCGAGACGCCGTATCGCCGCGTGAAGAACGGTCGCGTCACCGACGAGGTGCGCTACATGGCCGCCGACGAAGAAGAGGAATACGTCATTGCTGAGGCGAACACCGCCATCAACAAAGACGGTTCATTCGTCGACCCGAAGGTGCTCGTGCGTCGCTCGCCACAGGCAGCGACCCTCGAAGACCTGAAGAAGATGCTCGAAGCCGAATCGTTCTTCGGTTCGACCACCGACTTGGCACTCGTCGACCCCGAACAAGTCGACTTCATCGACGTCTCGCCGCGACAAATCGTCTCGGTGGCCACGTCATTGATTCCGTTCCTCGAGCATGACGACGCAAACCGCGCGCTCATGGGTGCCAACATGCAGCGACAGGCAGTTCCGTTGATTCGCGCCGAAGCGCCGTTCGTCGGCACCGGTGTCGAGGCTCGCGCAGCGCGCGACGGTGCCGATCTCGTGCTCGCGAAAGACAGCGGCACCGTCGAGCTCGTCACCGGCGATCGCATCATCGTGAAATACGACAACCTGCCGAAGAAGGATCACGAGCACGAACTCGTGAAGTTCCGTCGTTCGAACCAGGACACCACCATCAACCAGATTCCGCGCGTGAGCGAGGGGCAGAAGGTGAAGAAGGGCGACTTGCTCGCCGACGGTCCGAGCACCGACCAGGGTGAACTCGCGCTGGGCAAGAACCTGCTCGTTGCGCTGATGCCGTGGGAGGGCTACAACTACGAAGACGCGATCATCATCTCCGAGCGTCTCGTGAAAGAAGACGTGCTCACGTCGATCCACGTGAAGGAGCATGAAGTCGACTCACGCGACACCAAGCTCGGACCCGAAGAAATCACGCGCGACATTCCGAACCTGTCGGAAGACATCGTCGCCGACCTCGACGACCGCGGCATCATCCGCGTCGGTGCCGAAGTGGCCCCGGGCGACGTGCTCGTCGGCAAGGTGAGCCCGAAGGGCGAGACCGAACTCACGCCAGAGGAGCGCCTCTTGCGCGCCATCTTCGGTGAAAAGGCACGAGAGGTGCGCAACACGTCGCTCAACGTGCCGCACGGCGAATCGGGCAAGGTCATCAACATCGAAGTGCTGCAACGCGTGAAGGACGACGGCTCCGACGGCGACGAACTGCCACCGGGAGTCAACGAACTCGTGCGTGTCTATGTTGCACAGAAGCGCAAGATCAGCGTCGGCGACAAGCTCGCCGGGCGTCACGGCAACAAGGGCGTCATCTCCAAGATCCTCCCGGTCGAAGACATGCCGTACCTCGACGACGGCACCCCGGTCGACATCATCCTCAACCCGCTCGGCGTGCCGAGCCGTATGAACATCGGACAGGTGCTCGAAGCACACCTTGGTTACGGTGCGCGTTGGGGTTGGGTCGATCCGAAGACGGGCAAGACCGTCGGTGACGCGCCGTTGCGCGGAACAGAGTCGAAGACGCGTCCAGTCACGGCACCGAGCGTGTACGTGGCGACACCCGTGTTCGACGGCGCCCATTGGGACGAGTCGAGTGGTGTCACCAACCACCCGACCATTCAGCAGGTGCTCTCGAGCGTCAACCCGGAGAGTGTCGACGGCAAGCGCCTCGTCGGTGAAGACGGCAAGGTGCGCCTGCGCAACGGTCGCACCGGTGAGTACTACGACAACCCGATCACCGTCGGCTACATGTACATGCTCAAGTTGCACCACTTGGTCGACGACAAGATTCACGCGCGTTCGACCGGACCGTACTCGATGATCACCCAGCAGCCGCTCGGTGGTAAGGCACAGTTCGGTGGTCAGCGATTCGGCGAGATGGAAGTGTGGGCCCTCGAGGCGTACGGCGCTGCGTATTGCTTGCAGGAAATCCTCACCCTGAAGAGCGACGACGTCTTCGGACGCGTGCATGTGTACGAGTCGATCGTGAAGGGCGCCAACCTGCCGGAGCCCGGCGTGCCGGAGAGCTTCAAGGTGCTCATGAAAGAGATGAAGGCGCTCTGCCTCGACGTCGAAGTGTTGCGTGAGGACGGCCGCCCGGTCGAACTCGCCGACCTCGACGAAGACATCTACAAGACCCAAAAAGAACTTGGCATCAACCTCACCCGACCCGAGCGCGGCTCTGACGCAGACGATCGTCTTCGCCAGGGCTCGTTCTAACGAGAAGGATCACGAGTAGAACATGACCGACACGGCAGTTCCCGCAACCATCCCGGCCACCGAGGTCAACGACTTCCGTCAACTGCGCATTGGCCTCGCAACGGCCGACGACATTCGTTCGTGGTCGTACGGCGAAGTGAAGAAGCCAGAGACGATCAACTACCGAACATTGCGTCCAGAGCGCGACGGTCTCTTCTGCGAGAAGATTTTCGGACCAACGCGTGACTTCGAGTGCGCTTGCGGTAAGTACAAGCGTGTCAAGTTCAAGGGCATCATCTGCGACAAGTGCGGTGTCGAGGTCACGCGCTCGCGCGTTCGTCGCGACCGCATGGGCCACATCGAGCTTGCCGCACCGGTCGTGCACATCTGGTATCTGAAGGGAACCCGTTCGTGGTTGGCATATCTGTTGAGCGGTCTCGAACCGCGCGACGAGATGAAGGCCAAGCAGCTGGAGAAGGTCATTTATTTGTCGGCGTGGCTCATCAGCTCGGTGAAGAACGACGAACTGCATGAGGCGATGCCCGAACTCGAGAAGGTATACCTCGAGGACAAGGCCGAAGTTGCCAAGCGTCGTGATGCGCACGTGAAGCAGCGCCAGAAGGACGCCGAGGCAGAGCTCGCGCAACTCGCATCCGACGGTGCAAAGGACACCGAGGTGAAGAACCGCCAGAAGCAGATCGAAAAAGACATCGAGTCGATCGTGAAGATCGCGAACGACGAGATCGACCTGCTCGACCGGGCCTGGACGACGCTCGGTGACTTGTACCCGCGCATGATCATCGAGGACGAGAACCTTTGGCGTGAACTGGTCGACCGTTACGGCGATTACTTCACCGGTGGCTCGGGTGCCGAGGCGATCAAATCGCTCATCGACTCACTCGACTTCCACAAGGACGAAATCGAATTGCGCGACGCAATCGCCAACGGCTACAAGGGCAAGCCGCTCTCGTCGCAGCGCAAGACCAAGGCGATCAAGCGTCTGAAGATCGTCGCTTCGTTCAACAAGCGCGATGACAACGGCCGCTTGGTCAACGATCCGAAGGCGATGATCCTCGATGCAATCCCCGTGATTCCGCCGGATCTTCGTCCGATGGTGCAGCTCGACGGTGGTCGTTTCGCAACCAGCGACCTGAACGACTTGTATCGCCGTCTCATCAACCGCAACAACCGCCTGCAGCGCCTGCTCGAGTTGGCGACTCCGGAAATCATCCTCAACAACGAGCGCCGCATGCTGCAGGAAGCAGCCGACGCATTGTTCGACAACGGCCGTCGTGGGCGTCCGGTGACCGGTGCGGGTAACCGACCGCTCAAGTCGCTCTCCGACATGTTGAAGGGTAAGCAAGGTCGATTCCGTCAGAACCTGCTCGGCAAGCGCGTCGACTACTCGGGCCGCTCGGTCATCGTGGCCGGCCCGACGTTGCGTCTGCACCAGTGCGGTCTGCCGAAGTTGATGGCACTCGAATTGTTCAAGCCGTTCGTCATGCGCAAGCTCGACGACCGCGGACTCGCGCAGAACATCAAGTCGGCCAAGCGAATGGTCGAGCGTCGTCACCCACTCGTGTGGGACGTGCTCGAAGAAGTCATCAAAGAGCACCCGGTGTTGCTCAACCGCGCACCAACCCTGCACCGTCTCGGTATCCAGGCGTTCGAGCCCGTGCTCGTGGAAGGCAAAGCCATCCACCTGCACCCGCTCGTGTGCACCGCATTCAACGCCGACTTCGACGGTGACCAGATGGCCGTGCACTTGCCGCTGTCGCTCGAGGCGCAAGCCGAAGCGCGCGTGCTCATGTTGTCGGCCAACAACCTTCTCTCGCCGGCATCGGGTCGTCCGATCGTGGCGCCGAGCCAAGACCTCGTCATCGGTGGTTACTACCTCACGCAGATGATCGAAGGCCGCGAAGGGGAGGGCCGTGCATTCCGCACGATGGCCGAACTCGACAACGCTCTCGACGCCAAGCTCGTCACGTTGCACTCGAAGATTCACTGGTACGGCTCTGCGGTGAAAAAGCCGCTCGAGACCACACCGGGTCGATTGATCATGGAAGAGGCGTTGCCCGAGGGTTACGTCGCGCGCTTCGGCCATATCGACAAGGCGCTGGGCAAGGCCGCACTG
>JBJTOX010000083.1:0-12089 GCA_046074785.1 Actinomycetota bacterium | reverse complement strand
GAACCAAGCGACATCTCGCCCCTTTGTACTCATTGATGGTGGCCACGGAACCCTTGGATGATGCGACCATCGCGCAACTCGGCTGGCACGGGCGCGCCACCTTCAACGATGGCGGGCAGATGATCATCTACGCCCAACTCACGCACGACCGACGGATCGCGTTTGGAGGTCGCGGTGCGCCGTACCACTTCGCGTCGCGCGTGCGCGATCGATTCGATATCGACGACTCCACGCACGAGCGAATCGTCGGCTCGATAACCCGGCACTTTCCGGCTGCCGCTCACGCCAAGATCACGCATCGCTGGGGCGGTCCACTCGGTGTGCCGCGTGACTGGACTCCGAGCGTCGTCGTCGATCGCGCCGCGAAGTACGCCCGCATCGGTGGTTATGTCGGTGACGGCGTTGCCGCCACCAATCTCTTCGCGCGCATGCTCGTCGACGTGCTCGCCGACTCCAACACACCACTCTCGCGGTTGCCGTTCGTCAACCATCGATCACCTCGCTGGGAAGTCGAGCCTCTTCGCTTCATCGGCATCAACTCACTGCTCAAACTCTCCGACTCGATCGACGACTACGAATTGCGCAACGGCAAGGCACCTCGCCTGCGCACAAAGATCTTCGAGTCGTTGCTCTAGGCGAGCACCTCGCTCATCATCACCGGTCGACCCGCCGTGATGCTGCGGTGCGCCGCCTCCCCCATCGCCACCGACATGAGCCCATCGTGCAACGTCACCTCGGCTGGGGCGCCGGTGCGTATTGCCCGTTGCATGGCGATGTGCTCACGCCACGAAGAACCATGATGCGACCCGTGCTTGCGAACCGATTCCGGAACATCGGAGATACGTACGACCTCTTCATCGCTTTGGAACCAGCCGTTCTTTCGTAGCCCGAGCCTGACGATTCCCTCGGTCACGAGCGCTTCAGCCTTGCCGAGGTCGCCGACCACCGAAATCTCCTGTTCGTTCTTGGTGGCCTCGGCGAACATGCAGAGGTCGAGTGATGCCCGCGACCCGTCGGCAAAGTCGACGATGACGAACGCGTTGTCGAGGATGTCGGGTACGCGACCGTCGTACCGCTCATCGAGATGGTTCACGTCCTGTGCGCCTGAGGCGTACACGCGGGTTGGCTCACTGCGAAGGACGAGTCGCATCAGGTCGAAGAAATGGCAACACTTCTCGACGAGCGTTCCCCCGGTATTGGCGCTGAAACGATTCCAGTCACCGACCTTCACCAGGAACGGAAACCGATGTTCGCGAATTGCAAGCATTCGCAGTCGCCCGAGTGATTCGTTATGGACGTGCTCGAGCAAGCGCACGGTTGGTGCCATGTACCGGTACTCGAGGCCAACCCACACCACGCGACCCGGGTGCAGTGGACGGGTTTCGGCCTCCAGTGCCATGATCTCCCTGCACTCACGAGTGGTGATGCACAGAGGCTTTTCCACCAGGAGGTGTGCTCCATGTCGGAGCAATGGCTCCGCCACCGCTCGGTGGGTGTGGTTCGGGCTCGAGACGACGGCGACATCGAAGTCTGCGAATGAAACGAGGTCGTCGATCGAAGCGAAGGTCCGTACCGTCGTAGCACCGTCAAGCACCGCCCTGGCTCTCTCGATGCTCGGTTCGTGCGGGTCGCACAGCGCCACCACCTGGGTGTTCGGCAACGCCAGTAGCGCATGCAGATGTTCGACACCCATCATTCCCGCACCGACGATTGCGTACCGCAAGTGCTGAGCTGCAACCACGAGTCAAGAGTAGGCGCGACTAGGTTCATCGGCGTGAGTGACGATCGCTTCTACTTTCGCCAACTGCTGTCGGGTCGCGACTTTGCGGCAGACAACGACCTGGCTCGCCAGATGGTGAATTTCGTGTATGCAATCGGTGACCGCGAGACGGGTGAATGCGCGCTCGTTGATCCGGCCTACGACGTGAATGCGCTCGTCGACGTCGTCGAGGCCGACTCGATGCGTGTGGTGGGTGTGCTTGCAACTCACTACCACCCCGATCACGTCGGTGGTTCGATGATGGGCTATCGCATCGATGGCATCGCCGCGCTTTTGCAGCGCACCAACGTTCCCGTGCATGTGCAAAGAGACGAGGTCGAATGGGTCACCAAGGTGACCGGCGTCGATCGCTCGCATCTCGTCGCTCACGACCCCGGTGCCATCGTGCGGGTTGGAGACGTATCAATCACCTTGGTGCACACCCCGGGTCACACGCCCGGTAGCCAATGTTTCCTCGTTGACGGGCGACTCGTATCGGGCGACACGCTGTTCCTCGACGGTTGTGGGCGCACCGATCTTCCGGGCAGCAATCCCGACGAGATGTACGACAGCCTGCAGAAACTCGCCGCCTTGCCGGACGCCACGCTCATCTTTCCCGGACACCAGTACTCACACGAGGCGCACGCAGCGATGGGTCGGGTTCGCACCACCAACGCGATCTTCAAGCCGAAAACCAAGGAGGCTTGGTTGGGGTGGTTTGGGGGATGAAGTTGCGCGCCTAGCCACCCAGCAGGCCCGACACCCCCACCGAAACACCGCTGAGCAGCAGCAGCCCGTACACGAGGCGGTCGAACCGTCTTCCAGAAAACGCCGGCTGTAGTCGAAGTCCAACTTGTTGACCAATCACGATCAACGGAATCGCTGCAAGGGCGAGAACCACTTCGGTTCTGTTCACCAAACTCGCCACGACATACAACACGAGCGTCACCGAACCCGACAACGTGAAGGTGAAAGCCAAGGTGGCGCGAAACGCCGGCGGCTCCAGCTTGCGCATCTGTGAGGCAAGCACCAGCGGTGGCCCGTTGGTGCCGGTCGCCGTCGACAAGATGCCTGACAGCCAACCTGCGAGCACTTCGAGCCAGCGTCGTGGTTCGAGATTCGCCGCCCCGCGCATGAGTGACAAGGTCGCCACGATGATGATTGTGCCGAGCGCGATCTTGAGCGGTCGTTGATCGACCAACGTCAGTACTGCGAGGCCGATCGGCATTCCAAAGAGAGCCGGCACATTGAAACGCACGGCCAACCCACGGTTGACGTCGTGACGGGTGCGCCAACACAACATCGAGACGTTCAGCAACGAGCCGATGCTCACGACCACCACCGCCGTGGGGAGGTCGATGGCAATCGCGGCAAGCGGCACCGCCATCAACGAAAAGCCGAAACCCCCCACCGATTGCACGAGCGCGGCGAACATCATCACCGCAAGCACCCAGACGATGTCCCCTGCGCCCAGTTCAGCGACCCGTCAGTGCAGTGAGGGCGTCGTCGAACTGAGTGGTGTGGCGTTCCACGTCTTCTGCCACATGAAACGGCGAGAACAGAGCCATGTTGTGGAACGGCGTGAGGAGTATTCCGCGGTTGATGGCCCACAAGTGCATGAACGCGTCGAGATCATGGTCGACCGCCGCTGCGGCCTGCGCACCGGTGCGCGGTGGTGGACAAAACCAGTATTCCGCACGTGATCCGAGTTGCTGCACACTCCATGCCAATCCGCGTCGCTCGTATGCATTCTTCACCCCGTTCGTCCACGAGGCGGCCATGTTCGTGGTGTGTACGAATTGCTCGGGTAGCAACGCGTGTGTCAGCGTCGCACGCACGGCGGCCATCGACAACGCGTTGCCCGCCAGCGTGCCTCCGACACCCGAAACGTCGATGCCGTCGTTGTGATGGAGTGCTTCAACCTTGGCGGCAACCTCTGCCGACATTCCGTAGGCGCCTACGGGCGTTCCGCCGCCGATCGTCTTTCCGATCACGAACATGTCGGGCTCGAGTCCCCACGCCTTCGTGCAACCACCTGGGCCTGCACAGATGGTGTGTGTCTCATCGATGATGAGCAGGATGCCGTACTTGCGCGTGATCTCCCGCACCCCCGCCAGGTATCCGGGCTCGGGAAGCACGATGCCGATGTTCGTGAGTGCCGGTTCGATCAGCATGCAGGCCACATCACCGTGGGCAGCGGCTCGTTCGAGATCGTCCAGATCGTTGAACTGCACCGTGCGCGTGGTGAGCGCTGGGTTGACTTGCGGGCCAATGGCCCCGGGTCGGCTGACCGTTCGATCGCCTAGTTGCACCACGAGCGTTTCGTCGACGGTGCCGTGGTAGCACCAGTCGTGCACGATGATCTTCGGTTTGCCGGTGATCGCACGAGCGAATCGCAGGGCGAAACGATTTGCATCGGTCGCACTGAGAGCGAACTGCCATTTGGGCAACCCGAATCGTCGTGCCAATTCCTGCGCGACCCATGCCGCATCCTCGGTGGGAAGCATCACCGTCGAACCCCGCGACAATTGCTTGCTGATGGCGGCACCGATTTCCGCATGGGCGTGACCGGTCATCGAGCCGGTGTCGCCCAAGCACAAGTCGACGTATTCGTGACCGTCGATGTCGACGAAGCGCGCTCCTTGCGCTGCGTCGAGCACGATCGGAAAGGGCCCCGGCCATCGCCGCATCCAGGGCATTGGCACACCGGCAAGCAACGATGACGTCGACTCGGCGTGCGCCGCGGACTTCGGGTGTGTAGCGACGAAGCGCTCGGTCTCCGCCTTCATGAGCTCGACGAGTCGCGAGCGGTCGATGCCTGACATCAGTGTGCAAGTCTGCCATTCATAGACTGAGCGCGTGCGACTCGATGCTTCGTCTGCACTCTCCATCAACGGCGATCGTCTCATGCAGCGGATCTTTGCTCTCGCCGAGGTGGGTGCCATCGAGGGTGGTGGCTGCAATCGACTCGCCCTGACTGACGCCGACCGGGACGGCCGCGACGTCGTCGTCGGTTGGATGCGCGATCTCGGACTTGACGTTGCAATCGACGCAATCGGAAACGTCATCGGGACGTGGAACGTCGGCTCTGGTGCCGCAGTCATGACCGGCTCGCACATCGACACGGTCCGCACCGGTGGAAAATACGACGGCAACTACGGGGTCATCGCCGGTCTCGAAGTGATCGAAACATGTCAGCAAGCCGGTGTCGTGCCATCACGGCCACTACAAGTTGCGTTCTTCACCGACGAAGAAGGTGCGCGCTTTGCACCCGACATGCTGGGTTCGCTCGTGTATGCGGGCGGCATGACCGTTGAAGAAGCGCACGATGTGATCAGCATCGACGGTGCCCGACTCGGCGACGAATTGGCACGAATCGGCTACCTAGGGAGCGTCCCGTGTCCCGGGGCTGCGCCTCATGCCTTCGTCGAAGTGCACGTCGAGCAGGGCCCGTTGCTCGAGGTGAACGGCGTACGCATTGGCGCCGTCACCGGTGTGCAGGGCATTTCATGGCAGGAAGTCACCATCAACGGACAAAGCAACCACGCCGGAACCACGCCCATGCATCTGCGCCGAGATCCGGCGTATGCAGCCGCCGAACTCACGGTGTTCTTGCGGACGCTCGCCACTCGCTTTGGTGGCAATCAAGTGTGCACCGTCGGCAAGGTCGATCTGCATCCGAATCTCACCAATGTGGTGCCGAGTCGCGCCGTGCTGACGCTCGACGTTCGCAATACCGATGAGGTGATTCTGCAGAAAGCCGAGCAAGAGATCGCCGAGTTCTGTCGTGAACTCGCTGACCGCGAGCAGGTCACCATCACGCGTCGCACTCTTGCGCGATTCGAGCCCGTCACCTTCGACGACCGCGTCGTCGACATCGTCGAGTCGTCGGCAAAGGCGCGTGGCAACTCGGTGCAGCGAATGCCGTCGGGCGCTGGTCACGACGCCCAGATGATTGCCCGACTTGCCCCAACGGCGATGATCTTCGTTCCCAGCCACAAGGGTCTCAGTCACAACGTGGCCGAGCACACCGATGAAGTCGATCTCGTCGCTGGTGGCAATGTGCTGCTCGATGTCATGCTCACGCTCGCGGACACGAGGTTCTGATGCGTGGCGGACTACGAGGAGAACCCCGCATGTTGCGGGTTGCAGCCGCACAGATGGGGCCGATACAACGAGACCATACTCGCGACGACGCCGTTCGACGACTCTGTGCGTTGCTCGAACGATCGGCCGATCTTGGTGCGCAACTTGTGGTGTTTCCCGAGTTGGCACTCACCACGTTCTTTCCGCGTTGGTTCGTCGACGACATCGCCACTGCCGACCGCTACTACGAGCGCGAGATGCCATCGATCGCGACGAAGCCGTTGTTCGATCTTGCGCAACGGCGACGCATCGGATTTTCATTGGGATACGCCGAACTCACCCCCGACGGTCGGCGCTTCAACACCCAAGTGCTCGTCGAACGAGACGGCCGGATCGTTGCGAAGTATCGCAAGGTGCATATTCCCGGACATGAATCGAACGAACCCGGTCGTCCGTTTCAGCACGCCGAGCGGTACTACTTCGAACCGAGCGACGAGGGCTTCGGTGTCTGGGAAGCATTCGGCGGTCGCATCGGAATGATGATCTGCAACGATCGTCGCTGGCCCGAGACCTACCGCGAGATGGGCTTGCAGGGTGTCGAGATGATTCTCTGCGGCTACAACACTCCCCTGCACTACGTTCCGGATCCTTCGCAGGACCGGCTCGCTGGATTTCACAACAGCCTCGTGATGCAGGCCGGCGCCTATCAGAACGGAACGTTCGTTGTCGGCGTCGCCAAGGGCGGCATCGAAGAAGGTGTCGACTCGTTGGCCGAGTCGCACATCATCGCCCCGTCGGGTGAAGTACTTGCCAGGACCCACGGCAACGGTGACGAAGTGGTGGTCGCAGATTGTGACCTGGAGTGGTGCAAGAACTACCAGAACACCCTCTTTGATCTCGACTACTACCGGCGCCCCGAGGTGTACCGCCGACTGACCACGCAACGGGGTCCGCGCACCAAGGCCGACGGCTCGCCGCTGAGCTGACCTCGCCGCTCACCTCGCCGCTCACCACGGCTCGCCACACCACGCTCCGGAGCCCCTTTTGGGGCATCCGTTGTGGGGCTGTGACCTCTTTGACAAACTGTAAAGGTGACGCAGTTCGTGGTGAACGGCACCCCGGTCGAGGTGCGCCAAGCGCATCCTCACCTCTTGTCGGCGTTGCGTGAAGAGCTGAACATCACGTCCCCGAAGGATGGCTGTTCGCCCTCCGGACAATGCGGATGTTGCACGGTACTCATCGACGGCAAAGCAGTGGTGTCGTGCCAGACCAGTCTGGAAAAAGTTGCCGGAAAGTCGGTCGTCACCCTCGAGGGCGTCGACGAAGCAGAGCGCACGAAGTTTGCGTCGGCGTTCGCGGCATGTGGCGGATTGCAGTGCGGTTTTTGCATCCCGGGCATCGTGGTGCGAGCAAAGGCGCAGATCGACAAAAAGGGCGCAGCCCTCAAACGCGAAGACATGGCGCGACATCTCGGAGCACATCTCTGTCGCTGCACCGGTTACGCAAAGATCCTCGAGGCAATTGAATGCGTCGCGAAAGACGAAATTCCCGCGATGCCGCCGGTGTCGGGTGTTGGAACCCGTTCGCCGAAGTACGAAGCCGAGTCTCTCGCACTCGGCGACCGTGGCTACATCGACGACATCCGTCTGCCCGGAATGTTGCACGCATCACTGCACTTCACCAAGCACGCCCGCGCCACCGTGAAGAGCATCAACATCGACGCAGCACGCAGCGCCACAGGCGTTCGTGCCGTGTATACCGCAGCCGATATCCCGGGTGAACTCATGGTCGGCATCATCTACAAAGACTGGCCGGTGATGATTCCGGTCGGTGGACGCACCTCGTATGCGGGTGACGTGCTGGCAATCGTCGTCGCCGATACGCGAATCAACTCTCGGGCGGCGGCGCAACTCGTCGAAGTCGACTACGACGTGCACGCTCCGATCACCGATGTCGATACCGCGCTCTCCACGTCGGAGATTGCGGTGTGGAAGACCAACGACAACGTGCTGAGCACCAGCACGTACGTGCGCGGTGATGTCGACGCTGCGTTCGCTGCGAGTGCTCACGTCGTGCGCGAGACGTTTCAAACGCAACGAATCGAACACGCCTTCCTTGAACCCGAGGCAACCCTCGCCGTTCCGTCGGGGTCGGGTGAGTCGCGGAGACTGCACGTGTATTCGGGCGGTCAAGGCGTGTGGGACGACCGCAACGACATCGCCCGGGTGCTCGGGCTCTCCAATGATCGCGTCACCGTCGAACTCATCACCAACGGCGGTGCCTTCGGCGGCAAGGAAGACATGTCGAATCAAGCACACGCCGCACTCTGCGCGTGGTTGTTGAACACACCAGTGAAGTGCGTGCTATCGCGCGAAGAGTCGCTTCTGATGCATGCCAAGCGACATCCGATTCGCATGCGGTACGAGATGGCCTGTGACGCGACGGGCAAACTCACTGCACTGCGAGTGCGGGCAGTCGGCGATTCGGGGGCCTATGCCAGTGTCGGTATGAAGGTGCTCGAGCGCATGGCCGGCCATGCCAGTGGTCCGTATCACCTGCCCAATATCGACGTCGAATCGATAGCGGTGCGCACGAACAACCCGATTGGCGGGGCGTTTCGTGGTTTCGGTGCAAACCAGGCACAGTTCGCGATGGAAGGCATGCTCGATCGACTCGCCGAACAGGTGGGCATCGACGGCTGGGAGATTCGGCGAAGAAACGTCATTCGCCCGGGCATGGTGTGGGGACCCGGTCAAATCATGGACGACGGATGTGATGGTGCACTCGCCTGTCTCGAAGCCATCAAGCCGCATTACGACGCGGCGCGAGCTGCAGGCAAGGCGGTGGGTCTCGGACTCGGCCTGAAGAACAGCGGACTTGGCAACGGTTTCAAGGAGATCACCAGAGCGGTGGTTCGCCTCGAGGAGGACGGCTCCATCGAGATTCGCCACGGTTGGACGGAGATGGGTCAGGGCATCAACACCATCGCGATACAGGTCGTCATCGAAGAACTTGGCGCACTCGTTGCCATCGACCCGACGAGAGTCCGAGTCATCGTCGATACCACTCGCGAATTGGGGCTCGGACAGACGACGGGTTCGCGCGGCACGTTGATGGGTGCCGGAGCAGTTCAGGCGGCGTGCGCAACCGCCAAAGCCGCCGGACTCGCGAAGGGCGTCGACCACGTCGGCGAATACCGTGTCGACTGGACCACCAAACTCGGTGATCCGAACGTCGTCAATCCCATCATTCACTCGACCTTCGGGTACGCGTCACAGCTGGCCGTCATCGATCGTGAGTCGGGCAAGGTGGAGCGTGTCGTCGCCGCGCATGACGTCGGCAAGGCGATGAATCCCACACTGTGCGAAGGCCAGATCGAAGGAAGCATCCATATGGGTCTCGGCTATGCGCTGACCGAGGATTTTCCGAGCGATCCCGCCACCGGATTCCCCACCAACATGACGCTGCGCAGTCTCGGCATCCTGCGTGCCAAGGATGTTCCGGCGATGGACGTCATTCTCGTTGAACGACCGCAACCGAACGCCCCGTACGGCATCAAGGGAGTCGGCGAGATCGGTCTCGTGCCGACCGCCGGTGCAGTTGCGGCCGCGCTCCATGAACTTGACGGGCAGTGGCGTACGTCGTTGCCAATGCGCCGCGGCGGAGACGATGAAGAATGAACGCACGCACGGTCGATGACATGATGAGCGTCACTCCCGGATTCGTGAACGCGCATCATCACCTGTATTCGGCGTTGGCGCGCGGCATGCCTGCGCCACGGGCGAGCGCCAAGAGTTTTCCGCAGATGCTCGAGCTCGTGTGGTGGCGACTCGATGCCGCGCTCGATCTCGACACCATCTACTGGTCGGCGAAGCTCGGCGCACTCGAAGCGCTGCTGGCCGGCACCACGTGCATCATCGACCATCACGAGTCGCCCAACGCCATCGACGGATCCCTGGACGCGATCGATCGCGCCTGTACCGAAGTAGGTGTGCGAGTTCGAACCTGTTACGGCGCCACCGATCGTTGGGCCGATGACGGCACACTGCACCAGAAGGTCTCCCCGCTCACTGCAATGACCAAGGGAGCGCGTCGTGGACTAGAAGAGTGCGAGCGTCATGTACGAGCGGGTCGGCGCGCCATGGTTGGTCTGCACGCCGCATTCACGTGCAGTGACGACACCATCGCGGCGGCGGCCGAACTGGCCCGCAAGCTCGGCGTCGGAGTTCATGTGCACGTCGCTGAAGCCATCGATGATGTGCAGGCTGCTGCACGCCTGGCCCCCTATGCCAGCAGTGACTGGCTCATCGTGCATGGTGTGCACCTCGATCGTGAACTCGCCGGTCGTCTCGCCCACAACCCCCGGTCGAACATGAACAACGGCGTCGGCTACGCCAAACCCACGACTCGCTCCAACACCGTGGTGCTCGGTTCTGACGGCATCGGCTCCGACATGCTCGAAGAAGCGCGTCTTGCCTATGTGCGGCTGCGTGAGTTCGATCAGTCCGCGACTCCCGATGTGGTGGCGACGTGGCTCGACAACGGGCGCCAGTACTTCCCCGAGTCGCTCGGCGACTCGGTCACCTGGCGATATCCCCACGCCGCCGATCCTTGGCATGTCGCCTTCACCACCGGAATGCGAGTCGAACGCGTCGTCGTCGATGGATCCCCGGTGGTCGACAAGGGCACCACGACGCAGGTCGACGAACACGAAGTTCGAGCGAAGGCGTCCGAAGCCGCCGCGCGACTACACCGACGAATGGAGGACCTATAACCATGGCCGCACGAGTTGCCCTCTATCTGCAAGACGCGCACCCCTTGCGCGAAGGCATGGAATTTGCGAAGTACGCCGAAGCCGAGGGGTTCGAGGCCGTCTGGCAGGCCGAGAGTCGACTCGTTCGCGAGGCGACGGTCCCGATGGCGGCTTTCGCTTCGGTAACCACCAAGTTGAAGGTTGGTTCTGGTGTCGTTGATTGTTGGAGCCGCAATCCGGCTCGCCTCGCCGCCACGTTCAGCACGCTCGACGACCTGGCCCCGGGTCGCGTGCTGCTTGGCATCGGCGCGTGGTGGGATCCGCTGGCCAAGAAGGTCGGCATCGACCGAGCCAAGCCGCTGCGAGCAATGCGCGAGATCGTCGTTGCCGTGCGTGCGCTGCTCAACAACGAAACCGTCACGATGCACGGCGAGTTCGTGCATCTCGACGGCGTTGAGTTGGACTACGTCTATCAGGAACGGCGCAAGAAGGACGTACCGATCTATATCGGCGCAACCGGCATGCAGATGATGGAACTCACCGGCGAGATTGCCGACGGCGTCGTGCTCAACTACCTCGTGTCACCGGAGTACAACTCCCAAGCACTCGAAGCCCTGGCCAAGGGTGCCGACAAGGCGGGCCGGTCACTCGACTCGATCGATCGCCCGCAACTCGTGGTGTGCAGTGTGCACGAAGACCGCAAGACGGCCCTCGACATGGCTCGACAGATGGTGACGCAGTATCTCGGTCAGCAACCGCACATCATGAAGGCTTCCGGGGTGCCACAGTCGATCCTCGACAAGGTGGGCAGTGTCCTCACGTGGCCGGCGACGCACGAGCAAGTGGTGGCCGCTTCCAAGTTCGTGCCCGACGAGATCGTGCAGATGCTCACCGCGAGTGGCACGCCCGCAGATGCGCGTGCTCAAGTCGAGCATTACATGCGCAACGGGTGCACATGCCCGATTCTTTACCCACTCGGTGATGTCCGCGCGATGATCGACGCCTTCTCTGGTTGGAGCCCACGGCTGTGACGGTGATCAACGCGACGTCACTCGAGCAGGCACTCCAGGCACTGCGTGATCATCCGGGAGCGCGAATCGTGCAAGGAGGCACCGACCTCATGGTCGAGGTCAATTTCAATCGCACGGCAGTGAACGACATCGTCGCCCTCCGCCGCGTCAACGAACTCAAGCGTTGGCATGTCGACGAAGAGTCGCGCACGATTCGAATCGGTGCCGGAGTGCCCTACTCCGAAATGGAGCGGGCTCCACTCCTCGATCTCGTGCCGGCCCTTGCGCAGGCGGCACGCACCGTTGGCTCGCCGCAGATTCGAGCCGCTGGCTCGCTCGGTGGCAATCTCGGCACCTGTTCGCCCGCAGGTGACGGGTTGCCGGTGCTCAGTGCCCTTGATGCAATCATCCATCTGCAGAGCGTCGACTCCCTCCGAGACATCTCGGTGCACGAATTCATGATCGGTGTCAAAAAGAATGC
>JBJTOX010000082.1:0-6324 GCA_046074785.1 Actinomycetota bacterium | reverse complement strand
ACGAGCGGGGCACCGACACGATTCTTGGAGTTCACCGACTCGAAATTGAAGCGGCCACGGTCGCACAGCCATCCCCAGTTCACTGATTCGATGTCGACACCTTGGTAGCGCACGATCTCGTCGCGGCTGCTCTGCACGACGGTGCGGCAACCCACGCTGCACGTGGTGCAGGTGCTCTCGAGTTGCTCGAGATCCCACGGGCGGGCCTTGAAGCGGTACGTCGACGCAGTGAGCGCACCGACCGGGCAGATCTGCACGGTGTTGCCGGAAAAGTAGGAACTGAACGGCTCGTCCGGGAACGTCATCACCTGGGTGTTGTTGCCTCGGCTGGTGAACGAGATCAGCGGATCACCGGCGACCTCGCTGGCGAATCGTGTGCAGCGATCACAGAGAATGCAGCGCTCGCGGTCGAGGTACACGAGATCGCTGATGGGAATGGGCTTTTCGTAGTGGCGCTTTTCTTCGACGTAACGACTTTCGCCTGGTCCGTGGGAGAACGCCTGATCTTGCAGCGGGCACTCTCCGCCTTTGTCGCACACCGGACAGTCGAGTGGGTGGTTCGCCAGCAACAATTCGAGCACGCCCTCTTGCGCGCGTTTGGCCGGATCGGACGTGGTCGACACCACTTGTCCGTCGGCGACCGGCGTCATGCACGAAACGACGAGTGCCTTGCCACGCGGCCCCTCGACCTCGACGATGCACTGGCGACACATTCCAACCGGCGACATGCGTGGGTGGTAGCAGAAGTGTGGCACGAACGCGCCCGAATCTTGGCAGGCATCGATGAGCAGCTGACCGGGCTTCGCCTCGACGGCCCGACCGTTAATCGTGACGCTGACCGTGCTCTTTGGTTCGCTGGTCTTGGGTGCTTGCGTGTCGGTCATCGTCGTCTGCTTACGCGTGGCTCGAAACATGCGAGTGGAATGGCGACTCCACCCCGTCGACGGGGCGTCCGTGCTCGATGTAATGCTCGAACTCGTGTCGGAAGCGGCGAACCGCTGATGCAATCGGCGACACGGCTGACGGACCGAGCGGGCAGATGGTGGTCTGACGCGGTGGCCACGCGATACCTGGGCTGATGCTCTCGCTCACTTCAAAGAGCAAGTCGATGTCCTCGGCACGACCGTGTCCGTCAAGAATCCTCTTCAGAATGCGCTCGAGCCATGTGGTGCCTTCACGACACGGAGTGCATTTGCCACACGATTCACGGGCAAAGAATCGCACGATCCTCCAACAGGCGGCGACCATGTCGGTGGTCTGGTCCATCACGACGATTGCACCGGAGCCGAGCATCGATCCCGCTTTGTCAACGGTGGGCTTGTCGAGCGCCATATCGAGGTGCTCAGGAAAGAACCACATTGCCGAGGCTCCACCAGGAATGAATGCCTTGACGCTTCCACCGTTGCGGACTCCCCCGCAATACTCCGACGCTTCGAACAGCATTCGGAATGTCGTGACGCCGTTCGGAACCTCGAATACTCCCGGCTTGTTCACGTGTCCGCTGACGGCGAACATTCGCATTCCGGTCGATGTTGGTGCGCCGATCGCCTTGAATTCCCCGCCACCCTTGCCGACGATGTACGGCACATTGGCGAGCGTTTCGACATTGTTCACGATGGTGGGCTGCATGTACAGGCCCTTCACTGCCGGGAAGAACGGGGGCTTGAGTCGTGGCATCCCGCGCTCGCCTTCAAGGCTCTCGATCAACGCGGTCTCTTCACCGACGATGTAGGCGCCAGCACCCCATGTGAGCGTGATATCGACCGAGAAGTTGCTGCCGCAAATGTTCTTGCCGACCATGTTGTTGGCGTACGCATCGTTGAGTGCCTGGGCGAGGTGTTCTTGTGCGAGAGCCATCTCGCCTCGCACGTACAGGAATGCTTGCGCGGCATTCAGTGCATAACAGGCGATGAGAATGCCCTCGATTAACTGGTGCGGATCGCGCTCCATGAGCAAGCGATCCTTGTAGGTACCGGGCTCACTCTCGTCGCCATTGATGACGAGATAGCGAGGGTGCACATCGGCGGGCAGGAAGCCCCACTTCGTGCCTGCCGGGAATCCGGCACCGCCACGACCTTGAATCTCGGCGGCCTTCACTTCGTCATGCACCTGTTGCGGTGTCATCGACGTAACGGCTTTGCGCAACGAGACGTACCCTCCGGTGCGCACGTACCCGGCATACGAGTGTCCGTCGGCAACGTCGAATCGCGACGTGATGATGCGCGGGCCAGTGGGGACGCTCATCGTTCGTCAACTTTCGCCTGGGCTTCGACGCCCCGGTTGCTCCATGTTTCGGTGGTCTTCTGGCGCACCGTCGCAAGCGTGCCGTGGTCGGGAATCTCGCCGCCCAATTTGCCGGCGCGCAAGTCGTCGATCATCGCATCGAACGACTCGGGCGTCACCTTGTAGCGGTAGCGGTAGTTCACCTGCAGCGCCGGAGCCTCAGTGCATGCCGCAATGCACTCGACGTCTTCGATGGTGAACATTCCGTCGTCGGTGGTGCCGCCCGACTTGATGCCGAGACGTTCCTCGGCATGGTGCAACAAGTTCCACGCCCCGACCAACTGGCAGGAGATATTGGTGCACACGTTGATGCAGTACTTGCCGACGGGATGGAACTTGAACATCTCGTAGAAGCTCGCCGTGCCGTACACCTCTGCTGGAGCAAGATCGAGCAGTTCGGCGATGTGCACCATTGCGTCCTGCGCGACGTAGCCGTCTTGTTCTTGTGCGAGATGCAACAACGGAATCAGCGCCGACTTCTTGCGTGGGAATCGACCGATGATCTCGTTGGCGATCTTGACACGGTCATCAGTGAGTCGGCTCATCGGTCGACCTCGCCGAGCACCGGGTCAATCGAAGAAATCACGGCGACGGCATCGGCGACGAGTCCACCGCGCATCATGTGCGGCAGGCACTGTACGTTCACGAAGCTCGGTGCTCGAACGTGCATACGGTACGGCACCGACGATCCGTCGCTGGCGATGTAGCAACCAATTTCACCACGCGGCGATTCGATTGCGACATAGACGTCACCTTCGGGCACCTTGAATCCCTCGGTGAAGATCTTGAAATGGTGGATGAGCGCTTCCATCGACTCGTCAATGCGGCCGCGCGGTGGCGGAGTGACCTTCTTGTTCTGGATGCGGAAGTCGCCGCTTGGCATCTTGTCGAGAATCTGACGGACGATCTTCATCGACTCACGAATCTCGTTGAAGCGAATCGCGTAACGGTCGTAGGCGTCACCATGCGCGCCGATGACGACGTCAAAGTCGACCTCGTCGTACTTGAGATACGGCATGTCGCGACGCAAGTCCCACGCCAAGCCCGTCGAACGCAGGATCGGACCGGTTGCCGCAAGAGCAATTGCCTCACTCTGGGTGATGACACCCACACCCTGTAGACGCTCGCGCCAAATCGGCTGACCGGTCATCAAGATCTCGTACTCAGCAAGGCGATCGGGCAACATGTCGAGCAATCGCAACACATCGTCGCGCCAACCGGCGGGCAGATCGGCGGCAAGACCGCCGGGTCGGATGAAGTTGTGATTCATCCTCAGACCCGTGACCTTCTGGAAGAAGCGCAGCACTTCCTCACGCTCGCGCCAGCCATAGAGCATCATCGACACGGCACCAATGTCCATGCCGTTGGTGGCAAGGAAGAGCAGGTGGCTGCTCATGCGGTTGAGTTCGGAGAGCAGCATGCGCATCCACTGGGCTCGCTCGGGGATGTCGCCATCGATACCGAGGAGCTTCTCGGTTGCCATTGAGAAGACGAGCTCGTTGTTGAGTGGTGAGAGATAGTCCATTCGGGTGACGTTGGTGCCGCCTTGCAAGAACGTGAGTGACTCGCCGGTCTTCTCCATGCCGGTGTGCAGATATCCGATGATTGGTTTGCAACGCAACACCGTCTCGCCCTGCAATTCGAGCATCAGCCGCAAGACACCGTGTGTGCTCGGGTGCTGGGGGCCCATGTTGATGATCATCGACTGGTCTTCACCGACGTCGCTCTGCACTTCGGAAAGTGCGGCGGCTGCCGACTCGCTCATGCGCAGCACGGCACCTGCTTCGCGCATTAGCGCCTTCTGCGAAATGTCGCTACGCGACCGCAGTTCCTGACCACCTTCGCTCGTGGCCGCACCCGCAGACACGATGCTTGTGCCGCCAGTGGTGCGTTCGTCGATCGTCGTCACGACGCCGCACCTTTGAATTGCACGGGGATACGACCTTGCGAATAGTCCTTACGTAGTGGGTGGCCGTCCCAATCTTCGGGCATCAGGATGCGCGTCAGGTCGGGGTGTCCGTCGAAACGAATGCCGAACATGTCGAACACCTCGCGCTCCATCGCTTCGGTACTGGGGTGCAGGTCGAACAACGAGGGAACGGTTTCACCGTCGGCCACCTGCACTCGCACTCGGGTGCGTGCGCGATTCGACATCGAGAGCAAATTGACGACGATCTCGAAACGTTGCGCTGCTATGCCGCCCGGCAATGTGCGCGGAGGATGCGACAGATAGTCGACCGCCGTCAAGTCGACGCACATCGTGAAGCCGGCGTCGTAGAGCGCACCCATCACGGCGACGTACGAAGACTTCTCTACGAACAGCACCTCTTGACCGAGTGCATCCTGCACGACGACACCCTGCATCTCCGACACGGCAGCCATGGGCGTTACCTTCTGTCCAACGTCACCGGCGTGGTGATACCGGCAGGGATTTCCTGAATGTGTACGTTGGCACCGGCACCAGACTCGGCACGACGACGCATGATTTCGCCATCTTCAATGAGTTGGTGAAGTGTCTCGATTGCATGAATCAGCGTCTCTGGAGTCGGCGGGCAACCAGGTGCATAGACATCGACTGGCACCACTTGATCGACACCCTGCACGATGGCGTAGTTGTTGAACATGCCACCACTTGACGCGCAAACGCCCATCGAGATGACCCACTTGGGTTCCATCATTTGGTCGTATACCTGACGCAGAACTGGCGCCATCTTCTGGCTGACACGACCAGCCACGATCATGATGTCGGCCTGGCGTGGCGATGCGCGGAACACTTCCATGCCAAAGCGCGCAATGTCGTAGTGCGGCGCGCCAGTACCCATCATCTCGATCGCACAGCAGGCGAGACCGAATGTCGCTCCCCAACTCGAGCGCGAGCGAGACCATTTGACGAGGTCCTCGATACGACCCGTGAGGAAGTTGTGCTTGATGCCCCCGAGACCGTTGTCGAGCACTTCTTGCACCGCACTCATGCCGCACCTGCTTCGTGCTGAACTGGCGCACGTCGACCGTCGAGGCCGACGACTTTCACGCCGGTGATTCGGGCCGGGGTCTGCACGACGTCGGCAACGGGAAGGTTCTTCTTGAGCGGCCCCCACTCGAGTGCGCCACGCGCCACCATGTAGACGAACGCCACGAAGAAGACGGCGCTGAACGCCACCATTTCCCAGAAGCCGAACGCGCCAAGCGACTCGCGCGCGATTGCATACGGGTAGGCGAAAACAATCTCGATGTCGAACATGATGAAGAGCATCGCCACGATGTAAAACGAGACGGGAAATCGTTCAGGCGACTCTTTGCTCGGCACGATGCCGCATTCGTACGGTGCATCTTTCGCCGTGTTGGGACGCTTCGGAGCCAGCAGTTTGGATGCAACGAGCGACAGCACGCCGAACACGATGGCGAGTGCGGTGAGTACGACGATTGGCAGATACTGGCCCATCGTCACCCCCGACCGCGCGGGATCAGACCTTCTCGAGCTCGCGCGCGCGGTTCAAGTTCTCACGAAGCATGAGATCGCGGCGGTGCAACAACCAGCACAGGATGACGAACACGATCAGCGAACCGAGCGTGATGAACATCGCGGGTTGTCGACGATTGCCTAGGTCGCGAATCATGTGCACGTAACGACGCTCCTGCGTCTCGTCGATTTTCGGTCGCGCCGGTGCGCGGCCCGGCT
The DNA here is from genome assembly GCA_046074785.1 of Actinomycetota bacterium. Taxonomy (GTDB): domain Bacteria; phylum Actinomycetota; class Acidimicrobiia; order Acidimicrobiales; family Ilumatobacteraceae; genus F1-60-MAGs027. Next base: position 362 of record JBJTOX010000082.1, on the reverse strand, counting down.
CGACACGCTGCGGTACTACGGGTGCGACTTCGACCAACGCGTAACGCGGCTCGTGGAAGAACGCGAAGAAATCAAGAGAGTCGTTGATCTTCGGCCAACGATCACCACCTCGATCAAACACAGCGACCGACACGAACTCGCCGGCGGCGAACTCATCGGCTTGATTGATGAGCAAATCATCCGATGCCGCAACGGCCTGACCGCGCTGCGGGTCGGACTCATCGAGACGAATCCATCCTTCAGACTCGAGTGCGTTCGCCACAGCCGTGGCGTTCTCGGTGGCGTTACCCGTCAGTTTGAGAGGCTGCTCGAGAATCTCGACCTGCTGGAACAATTCGCCGTCACGAATGATCGTTGCCGGT
>JBJTOX010000081.1:0-10782 GCA_046074785.1 Actinomycetota bacterium | reverse complement strand
CGAGCCATTTCGACCTTGCCACCGCCACCCTCTTCGGCTGGCGTACCCATGAGCGTGAGGCGACCACCGGCGTCGTTGGCGACTCCGGCAAGTGCCAGTCCCGCACCGAGACCGGCAGCGGCGATGATGTTGTGACCGCACGCGTGACCGATACCCGGAAGTGCGTCGTATTCACAGAGCACCGCCACGTTGAGGCCCGTCGTGCCGACATTGGTCTCGAACGCCGTGTCGATGGAGTAGGCGCCGCGCGTTACCGGCAGCCCTGCCGCGTCGATGGTCTTGGTGAGTAGGTCGTGAGCGAAGCGTTCTTCGTAGTTGAGTTCGGGATGCGCATGAATCTCGTGACTCGCCTCAATGAGTACACCGGCTCGACGGTCGATATCGGCGCAGACACGCGCCTTGAGTTCGGCAATTTGCTTGGTATCGAGTGGCATGCGGAAAAGGCTACCCAAGCGCCACATTCGCAACGCACAGGACGAAGGTGTCGGGCCGCACGGTGACGTGCACGCGTTTGGCACGCCCGTAGCGCCGGCCATCGATCGTGACCGGTGTGCGAGATGACGAGTGGAAGAGGTGTTCCTTGTCGCGGTGCATCGTGAGTCGTGGGTGCGGCAAATGATCGCCAAGTCGCATGCGGCGTCGAATCGCAAGCAGTTCGCGAGGTGCGAGGTCATGCCCGAACTCGAGGGCATCGATGAGGCCGTCGTTCGGGTGTGCGCGAGGCGCAACGTTCAGGTGCCCGATGAATCCGCCGGTGGTGATCCACACGCGGGGATGGAGTCGCGACCCGATCAGGATCGTGCTGACGGCAGCGATCGGTTCACCATCATCGAGCCGCACATGCAACACGTCGCACGGCAACTGCAGCGAGGGCCGGCCCTTGACCGGCATCGTGGCATCGGTACCCGTGCCGAGTGCACGCAGCAGGTCGCCGGACGTGAGCACCACATGACGAGCACCGCGTTTCACGGCACGTGCTGCGGACTCTTCGTCGGGTGCCACCACCGTGTCGAACGGCGTCATGGCGACGCTGCCCCATGCGGCGCCCTTCTCGATCGTCATGGCGCACCTGCCGGCTTCATCATGCGGCGCCACCAATCGGCATCGTGCTGGCACTCAACACCACGCCGCGCAGTACGCGATGCACCGCAGTGTCGGCGGTGCTACGTGTGATCTCGTCTGGTGCATGCTGGGCCACCTGGCGAAGCAAGTCGATGAGCTGCTTCATCGTGCGGACGAAGTCGCCGGGGGTCGTGTCGTCATCGAGCAAGTCGGAGAGCTCGGCTCCCCCGGCCCACTTGGCCACCGTCTCCACGTATCCGGCGTCGGGTGCGCGATGGGGTGTGAGACCCGACGACGATTCTTCGCGTTGCAGCCGCATGCTCAGCTGCTGGATCTGTCGGAAGCGAGAACGTAACTGTGTGGACGGAAAGTTGGGGTCGGGCGGGGGTTCGGGACTGCGATGCTCGTAGACGAACACCGAACAAAGTGCGGCGAGCGACGTGGGGTCGAGACCATCGAGCAGTTTCGTGGCGATCGTCTCGGCGACGAGCAGATCGGATTCGTGAAAAATGCGCGAGAGCAATCGTCCGCGTTCGGTGAGTTGCCAGTCGGCCACGTACTCCCATCGCTCGAGCAGGCTGATGACATCGTCGAACCGTTGGCTCACCACTTCCGCGGCCTTGTCGACACGGCCTTCGAGTTGTGAGATCTCGCGATCGATGCGGTCGGCCGACTTGGCCGCATTCAGCTTGAACCTGAGGTCCGGATCCTGTGCGCACGGGTGTGTGGTGCGGGCGGCGGCCGGCGGTGCGGGTGGTTTGTCGATCTTGAGTCGCACGAGGCGGTGAGCCAGTTCACGCAGCGTGCGCGGATCGCTCTGGTCGACGACCTGGCCCTTGTGTCCCGTCACCGCGGTGCCGTCGATCGGTAGACGAGTCGCAGTGCGAACCGACCGCACGAGTTCGTCGGCGGTGAGCGCGCGCAACGACCGGTTGCCGAACAGCACCTTCACTTTCACGCCCTTGGCGCGCACCGAGGTGCTGAGGACCAGGCCGAGGTTGTCGTCGAACCACGCGACGTCGCCGGCGCGCAGCGACATGAGACTCATCTCGATCTCGGTGCGGTCACGTTCTCCCGGGTCCCGCACGAACAGTCGTCGGTATTCGTCGATATCGCCGAACTCGCTCTTGCTTTGGGTGCGCAGGCGGTCGCGTTCCTTCTGGCGTTTGGTGATGCGCGCCTGCACCTCGACGACACCCTTACTGGCCTGATATTGAGCGAGCGACAGGTTGAGTAGGTGACGTGTCTCTGCGGGTGAATGCGTCCGAACGAGATTGACGGCCATGTTGTACGTGGTACGAAATGCCGAACTCAGGCGGAACGTGCGGCTCGTCGCCACCGCCGCCACTTGGTCGAACGAGACGTAGGGATTCCACACCACGATGGCGTGCCCGAGCGTGTCGATTCCACGACGTCCTGCTCGTCCGGTGAGCTGCGTGTATTCGCTGGCCTTCAGCGTTTGATGGTGCTCGCCGGTGAACTTGCTCATCTTGTCGATTACCACGGCTCGGGCGGGCATGTTGATGCCGACCGCCAGCGTCTCGGTGGCGAACACCACCTTGACGAGACCGCGGACGAACAGCGCCTCCACGATTTCCTTGAAGGTGGGCACCATTCCGGCGTGATGGGCCGCGATTCCCGATTCGACTTGGGCGGCGAACATCGTGAACCCGAGTGCGGCGAGGTCGTCATCGGAGAGCCCTTCCACCCGTGTGTCGACGATTTCGCGAATCTCGTCCCGCTCCGCCTCGCTGGTCAGACGGATGCCGGCCTTGTAGCACGCGGCAGCCGACTCATCGCACTGATTGCGACTGAAGATGAAATAGATGGCAGGCAGCAGGTCGTTGTCGCGCAGCAGATCGACGATGTCGAGGCGTGATGGCGGGAACATCCGCGACCTCCCTCGCCTACCACCACGCACGCGTTGCGAGCGGTGCTCGCCTTCCTCGATGCGCAGCACCTTGGGGTTCGGTGCACCGTTCACGAGTGTTTCCACCAACACGATCTCGTCGTTGGCCTTGTCGCCGTAGGCGTACATGTTGTGCAGTTCGACCGGCCGTCGGCCTTCCACCACGGCACGGGTGGGCCCGCGCACGGTGGTGAGCCAATCAGCGATCTCTTCGGCGTTGGAGACGGTGGCCGACAACGCAACGAGGCGCACCTCGGGATCGAGATGAATGATCACTTCCTCCCACACGGGGCCTCGGTATTCATCCTGCAAGAAGTGCACCTCGTCGAGCACCACCACACCGAGTTCGTCGAGACCCGGGGATCGTGCATAGATCATGTTGCGTAGCACCTCGGTGGTCATCACGAGGAGCGGTGCATCGACGTTGATCGCGTTGTCACCGGTGAGGAGTCCCACGCGGTCGTTGCCGTAGTGCGCGCACAGGTCGTGGTACTTCTGGTTGGACAACGCCTTGATCGGTGCCGTGTAAAAGCCGCGCTTGCCGGCCTCCACCGCCATCTCCAACCCGTACTCGGCGATCACCGTCTTGCCCGAACCCGTTGGTGCGGCAACGAGCACCGATTCACCTGCGTCGAGAGCATCGAAGGCCTGCAGCTGGAACGGATCCGGCGCGAATCCGTAGCGCGCCAACCGGCGCAGACGTGCCTGGTCGTCCACTTACACGGCCGTCTTGCGGCGGCGCCAGAGCAACAAGGCACCGACACCGACGGCAATCAGATACAGAACGGTGAGCGGGACACCGAGCGCCATGAGCGTGATGGGGTCGCCGCTCGGCGTGATGACTGCCGCCACGACGAAGATGATGACGATTGCGTATCGCCACTGCGTGATGAGCGTGCGTGGCGTCACCACCTCGACGAGTTGCAGGAAGACGAGCAGGACAGGTGAGAGAAATCCCACTCCGAACGACAGCATCATCAACACCACGAGGTTGACGTATTTGCTGATTTGGTAGTTCTGCGTGACATCGGTGCCCGACCATCCGATGAGGAACTCGAGGGCGCGATCAAGGGTCCAATACGCGAGGAAAGCACCGACGACGAAGAGCACCACCGACGACGCCACGAAGAAGTACGAGTATCGCTTCTCGCGCTTGGTGAGAGCAGGGACGATGAATCGCCAGATGTTCCACAGCACGACCGGAAGTGCGATCACGACGCCACCCCACACTGCGATACGCATGCGCGCGGCGAATCCATCGATCGGCCCGAGCGCGTAGAGCGAGCCGTCACAGTTGAGCCGGGTCTTGTCGGCGCACAGGTCGCGATACGGCGAGACGAGGAAGTTCAACACCGGTTCGTAGGCGATGAGCAACACCACGGCCCCGACCGCGTTGGCAAAGATCGAGATGACCAGACGATTGCGCAGCTCTGCCAAGTGCTGCATGATCGTCATGTCGTTGGCTTGCCGCCGTGAGCGGACCATGTCAGTCCCCTGACGCTGTGTCGGTCGTCGGAGCGTCGGTTGTGGCGCCGTCGGTTGTCGAGACCACCGGAACTTCCGTCGACACTTTCGGGGCGTCGGGAGTCTCGCTCGGCGTGGCTGATGCCGCGGCTGCGGTGAACGCTGCGGCCGCCGCTGCCGCGGGTCGTTGCTCGAGGTGTGGCATCTTCCCGGCGAACGGATCACTGATGTCGGACGACACCTTCTTCAATTCGTTGGCGGGTTCTTCGACGAGGCTCCTTACCTGACGCATCGGCTCGTCCATCACCTTTTGCACCTCGCGCTGCACGTTGCCGGAGATGCTGCGAATCTCGCGGTAGATCTTTCCGGCTCGTCGCATCGCGCCCGGCAACTTCTCCGGCCCGAGCACGATCAGCCCGAGCACGGCAATGAAGACGAGTTCCGTGCCCGACAGGTTGAACACGCGAGCAAGCCTACGAGACTCGCCGAACGCCGCTCCTAGTGTTGCGGCGTGCAACAGCGCCTGCCGTCGATTCTCCAACCGCCGTTGCTGTTTGCGCATCGGGGTGCGCGTGCGCACGAGCAAGAAAACACGATGCCGGCATTTCGGCTGGCGCTGAAACTTGGGGCGACGGGTCTGGAATCCGACGTGTGGTTGACGCGTGACAGAGTGCCGGTGCTCGATCACGACGGAGTCGTCGGTTCGCGTCTGCGACGTCGGCCGATAGCCGAGGTCGACGACGGCGACCTGCCGTCGGACGTACCGCGACTCGCCGAACTGCTCGACCTTGCCGAGACCCACTCGGTTGCGTTGTCCCTCGACATCAAGGACGCAACGGCTTTCCCGGCGGTTGCCGCGCTGCTCGCCGGCCGAGGCGCCTTGGCAGCCCGCACGTACCTGTGTTGTGAGGAATTCGATGTCTTGCAGGAGATAGCCCCGCAGTATCGCGACCTGTTGCTCGTCGACTCGTCACGTCTCGCGCGAATGAAGCATGGTCCGGAGCGTCGGTTGGCACAACTCGTCGATCTCGGTGTGCGAGCCCTCAACATGCATCACTCCGATTGGAACGGTGGCCTCGTCACGCTCGCCCATCGATTCGACCGTCTCGCCTTCGGTTGGGATGCCCAGTTCGACCACACGCTCACCTTGTTGTTGCGCATGGGCATCGACGGGATCTACAGCGACTGGGTCGATCGCATGGTTGATGCGGCGCGGACCGACTCGGCGGTGCCGTGAGTCGAGTCGCCTGACGACGGGCGCGGACGGTGTCTGCGCCTACAGCAATTGCATGTCGACTGGCGGCCATATCACGATGACTGCCTTGCCGACGATGACGTCGATGTCGACTGGTCCGAACATTCGGCTGTCGAACGACATCGGCCGGTTGTCACCGATCAGGTACACCTGATTGCTGCCGATTGCAGTGGGGCTCACGTTCGACGTGCCGCAACGAATCCCTGGATCAACCGTCGTGTCGAGCATGTCGGCCGGTAACCACGGCTCGGTGATTCGTGTGCCGTCGACATACACGTCACAGTCGCGAATCTCAATCGTTTCTCCGGGCAGGCCGATGACGCGCTTGATCAAATCGTCGTGTTGCACCGTGTCGCCGTTCACCGTGATGCGGTCGAACACGATCACGTCCCCGCGTGACGGCTCGCCGAAGCGGTACGCCAGTTTGTTTACCAGTACCCGGTCGTCACCGAACAGGGTGGTTTCCATTGACGGGCCGGCGATATAGAACTGTTGCACCACGAACGTGCGCAACACCGTGGCGATGATGATGGCGGTCACGATCACCACCGCCCATTCGCGGACGGATTTCCAGCCTGAACGACGTCGTTCGTCGCTCATTCGCTCTTCCGTCACCCGAGCCACGCTAACTGCGCGCGCATCGGCCCGAATGGCGTACGAACGTGCCTGCGCGCCGCGACGATTCGACTACAACGAGGCGATGAGCTTGTCGACGCGGTCATCGTGGCTCTTGAATGGGTCCTTGCACAGCACCGTGCGTTGTGCCTGATCGTTCAACTTGAGGTGTACCCAGTCGACCGTGAAATCGCGCTTGCGTTCCTTTGCCCGCTTGATGAACTCGCCGCGTAGGCGTGCGCGCGTGGTTTGGGGAGCAATGTCCTTTGCTCGGTCGACGGCCTCATCGTCGCAGACCCGTTCGACCAAGCCGCGCGACTGCATCTTGTAGAACACTCCCCGCTCACGGTCGATGTCGTGGTACTGCAGGTCGAGCATCTGCACGCGCGGATCGTCGAGCGCCAACTTGTGTCGATTGCGGAACTCCTCGATGACGCGGTACTTGATGACCCAGTCGATTTCGCGGTCGAGCTTCATCGGGTCGTTCTCGAGCGCGACGATGCAGCGCTCCCACATGTCGAGGGCTCGTTGTTCCTCCGGGGTGAAGCCGCGTTGATCGGCGTAGCGCAGCGCACGGTCGAGCAGTTCGCGTTGGATGTCGAGCGCCGAGAGCTCGCGGCCGCTCGCCAGCCGCACTTTGCGGCGGCAGGTGAGGTCATGACTGATGTCGCGAATCGCCCGGATTGGATTCTCCAGGGTGAGGTCGCGCAGCATCGTCACCGGGTCTTCGATCATGCGCAACACGCACGCCGCGGCACCAACCTTCAGAAAATTGGTGTACTCGCTCATGTTCGAATCCCCCACGATCACGTGCAGGCGGCGGAAGCGTTCGGAGTCGGCATGGGGCTCGTCGCGGGTGTTGATGATCGGCCTGCTGCGAGTCGTGGCGCTGCTCACACCCTCCCAGATGTGTTCGGCCCGCTGCGAGATCGAGAACACCGGACCGCGTGCGGTTTGCAGGATGTGACCGGCGCCGGCGTAGATCTGTCGCGAAACAAAGAACGGGATCAGCGTCTCTGCGTAGTACGACAAGTCGTCGGTGCGGGTGGTGAGGTAGTTCTCGTGGCAGCCGTAGCTGTTGCCCGCCGAATCGGTGTTGTTCTTGAACAGGTAGATGGTGCCGCGGATACCCTCGTCGCGCAGTCGCTGTTCGGCGCCGGCAACGAGACCTTCCAACACCCGCTCGCCCGCCCGATCGTGCACGACGCACTCGAGAATCGAGTCGCACTCCGGGGTGGCATATTCAGGATGCGAGCCGACGTCGAGGTACAGGCGAGCACCGTTTTCGAGGAAGACGTTGCTTGAACGACCCCACGACACCACCTTGCGAAAGAGATAACGCGCAACCTCGTCGGGACTGAGGCGGCGCTGGCCGCGCAGTGTGCAGGTGACGCCGTATTCCGTCTCGATGCCGTAGATGCGCCGTGGTAACTCGGCTGGGGCCATCAGCGCAGCGCGGCGGCCACCGCGTCGTCGTCGATGCGTGTGAACGAGCGACGTCGGCCGTTGCGGGCCAGTGTCGCAATCTCGAGATCGGCGGCATCGACCGTGCGATCGGGCCCCGACAAGGCGGCGACGGCCACCTTGATGGCGGCCGCGAGCTCGAGATCGTCGCGATACGAGCCTTCGAGACGCTTCGTGATGCCTTCGGCATCGCCACCGAGCACACAGAATCGCTTCTCGTCGAGCAACGTGCCGTCGTACAAGATGTGGAACAGCCGGTCACTCTCCGGAGTGTCGCCGACTTCGGCCACCAACAATTCGACCTCGAGCGGTTTGGGCCCCGATGTGGAGAACACGTCGCCGAGCACTTGGGCGTATTGATTGGCGAGGCTGCGCGCATCGACGTCGTTGCGTGAGTACTGGTAGCCGCGCAACTCGGCTGCCCGCACACCGGCGACGCGCAGTTGGTCGAACTCGTTGTACTTGCCGACACCGGCAAACGCGATGCGGTCGTAGATCTCGCTCACCTTGCGCAATGTGGTGGAGGGATTCTCGGCCACGATGACGATGCACGACGGCGTCTGCAGGGCAACCAGGGCACGGCCTCGTGCGATGCCCTTGCGCGCATAGTCGGCGCGGTCCTTCATCATCTGTTCGGGAGACACGTAGAACGGCATGCTCATCGTGAACGCACCTCCTTCATGATCGCGTCGTAGGTTCCGGCGAGGGCGTCATCGGCGACGCGGTTCCATCCGCTCGAGTCGATCGAAGCGATGATCGGATAGATGCCGCGCAATACGTCGGGTCCGCCGGTGGCGGTGTCGGCGTCGGATGCCTCCCACAGTGCGCGGGCCGCGAGTTCGACGGCGGCGTCGCGCGCGAGGTTCTTTCGCCAACCCACGCGCAGCACCGTGCTGGCAAGCATCGAGCCAGAACCGACGGCAACGAAGTCACGCTCTTCGTACCTGCCGCCCGTGACGTCGAAGTCCCACAGTCGCCCGCGCCCAACGAGCGGGTCGTATCCGGCAAACAGTGGGACCACCGCCAGCCCTTGCATGGCGGCAGGAAGATTCGAGCGCACCATCATCGATAGTTGGTTCGCCTTACCTTCGAGTGAGAGGGCTTGTCCCTCGACTTTCTCGTAGTACTCGAGTTGCAACTGGAAGAGCTTGATCATTTCCATTGCTGGTCCGGCAGTTCCGGCGATGGCGACACCGCTCAGGTCGTCGGCTTGCACCACCTTTTCGACCGAGCGCGTGCTGATGAGATTGCCCGCCGTGGCGCGACGATCACCAGCCATGACGACGCCACCGTCGTAGGTGAGCGCGAGACATGTGGTGGCGTGCGGAAGTGCGGTGTCATTGGCGACCGCCGTTGCAGGAAACGGATCGATTCCCATCCTGCGCAGCAAGTCAGGGAAACTGGCGCCCGGGTCGTCGCCGGGCAAGAAACGTGGCATCGTCATGGCGCTTGACCGTCAGGTGACGGAGTTACTGTCCACCCTTTTGCACGTAGCTCTTCACGAAATCCTCGGCGTTGGTCTCGAGTACTTCGTCGATCTCATCGAGCAGGTCGTCGAGTTCGGCCTTCAACCGATCGGAACTCTCGGTATCGGCTGCCGTCTCGTTCTCGCGCGGTGCTTCGGTGTCGCGCTGGGGAGCGGTGCGCTGCTTCTTGGTGCGTTCAGCCATGGGAAGCACCATAGCAAGAGGCTCGACGCCCTGAGAAGGCCTTATGTCTGTGGGGTGTCGCCCAATCGCGCAATGAGCTCGGCGGCCGTCGTGCACGATGCGAAGAGCTCGGCGGTAAGCGCCTTGGTGCCGCGCAACGGTTCCATCATCGGCACGCGCTTCAACGGGTCGCGACCGATGTCAAAGACGATCGAGTCCCAGTTGGCAGCCACGATCTCGGGAGCGAAACGCGACAGGCAGGTGCCGCGAAAGTATGCACGGGTCGAATCCGGTGGCGTTTCGGCGGCTACGCGAGCTGCGGCATCGCTCACGGTGCTACGCAAGCCGCATCGACCGGCGAGCGATCGATCACGACGCAGGTCGGAATACTGCAGGTCGATGGCCTTCAGGCGTGCATCGGTTGGGCCAAGCCCGTGTCGTTGCGCGTAGCCGTCAACGAGGCGCTTCTTTGCCACCCAGTCGACGACGTCTGCAACGCCATTGGGGTCGCGTTCCAACCCGGTGAGCACGTTCTCCCATTCCTCGAGAATGCGCTTTCCGTCGTCGACGGTCACCGCGTCGAGTCCGTGTCGGTCGGCCCATGTGCGTGCGCGCTCGAGCAGTTGCCACTGCACTTCGAGGGCTGTGGCGCGTTTGCCGTTGGCGAGTGCAACGGTCGCCCGCAGCGTCGGGTCGTTGCTCACCTGACGGATCGCGGTCACCGGGTGCGCAAGGACGAGGTCGTCGCCCACTGCGTCGTCTTCGATCATGGCCAGCACGATTGCGGTCGTTCCGACTTTGAGGAACGTGGCGGTCTCGCTCATATTGGCGTCGCCCACGATCACGTGCAGACGGCGGTACTTCGCCGGGTCGCAGTGGGGCTCGTCACGCGTGTTGACGATCGGTCGTTTGAGTGTCGTCTCGAGGCCGACTTCTTCTTCGAAGAAGTCGGAACGTTGGCTCAACTGATACGCGACATCACCGGGCATCGAACCAGGTGATTCGCAGCCCACCTTGCCGGCACCGCTGAACACTTGTCGCGTCACGAAGTGCGGGGTGATCTGCGTGACGAGCCGTCCGAACGGAACCCCGCGATCAACGAGGTAGTTCTCGTGGCAGCCGTAACTATTGCCCTTGCCATCGGAGTTGTTCTTGTAGACGACGATCTCACCGCCCTCGGGCAGCAGTGCCTTTGCTCGCTCCATGCTCAACCGCAGGATCTCTTCGGCCGCGCGGTCGTAGAGCACGGCTTCACTCGGCGTGCGGCATTCCGGTGTCGAGCACTCGGGATGTGCGTGATCGACGTAGTAACGGGCACCATTCGTCAACACCGTGTTGACGAGGTGCGTCTCGACTTCGGGGGC
>JBJTOX010000080.1:0-3726 GCA_046074785.1 Actinomycetota bacterium | reverse complement strand
GGTAGAACGACGACTTCTCGTCGGCACCACCCTGCACCATCGCGTACACCAGCACCGCAGTCACCACCACGAGCGCGACGACGACCATCACCGACGCGAGACGGTCGGCCACCATCGTGATTGCGAATTCACCCGGCCATCCGCCGAGACGAACCACCTTCACCGGGCCGTCAGTCCAGAGATCGACCAACACGGTGATTGATACGACGAGTGATGCGACCAGAGCCGCAAGGCTGATGACTCGTTGAATCAGACGATGCCGTGCAATCAACATCACGGCAGCCGCGATGAGCGGAACGAGTACCGGAAGGGCGATGAGCGAGGTCACTGGCTCACGTCCTCGGCATGCGGGGTGTCAGTTGGCTTCGCGTTGCGTTCGACTCGTGACGCAATCAATCGGTCTTCGACATCGTCCTCAACTTCGTCGTTGTCGGTAATCGTCCAGTTGCGCCAGGCAAGAGCGAGCAAGAATGCGAGCAAGGCGAACCCGATGACGATCGCCGTCAACACCAGTGCCTGCGGCAGAGGGTCGGCCAATTCGCCTTGTTCACCGATGATCGGTGCGCGACCGGGTCTGCTGCCGACCGCAACGATCAGCACATTGACGCCGTTGCCGAGCACGCCGACACCCAACGCAATTCGCGTGAGCGAACGCTCCATCAACAAGTACGTGCCGGCGGCGAACAACACACCGACGAGCACGAGCAGAGCGATGCTCATTGCATGTTCTCCCAACGATCTTGCGCCACTGCAGCCCCGCGGGTGCCGAGTGCCTGCAGCACCATCAGCACCACCGACACCACGACCACGAACACTCCGAGATCAAAAAACATCGATGACACCACCTTCACCTCACCGATGAGCGGCACATCAAGCGGCCAGATATGTGACTCGAGTGGAGCACCGCCCACGACGAGCGGCGCGGTGGTGGTAACGAGTGCCAGCAGGAGCCCGGCTCCGAGCAGCGCTTCGGGGTGACGAATCGGACGACCACGCAACATCGGCTCACGACCGGTCAAGTACTGCAACACGAATACCGAACCGAGGATGAGACCGCCAGCAAAGCCGCCGCCCGGCGCATTGTGCCCGCGGAAGGTGACGTACACCGCGACGAGAGTGGCAACCTTCGCCAACCAGCGGTCAACGAGCTCGTCGAGAATCGCAGAAGGAACCGTCTTCATCGGCCGGCTCCGTTTGTGGTTTTGTTGCGGCGTTCACGTTCGGCAGCGCGCACGAGATTGGCCACGCCGAGTGCGGCGACTGCGAGCACCGTGATTTCACCCATCGTGTCGAAGCCACGGAAGTCGACGAGGATCACGTTCACCACGTTGCGACCGCCAGCTTCGTCGACTGAGCGCGCGAAATACTCCTGCGACACCGACGGTGCACCACCCGCGCCGTTGACGGCGAGCGCGAAGAGTGGCACTGCAATCCCCACCGCCGCTGCAATCGCCACGCGAAGCGAGCGCGGATTCCACCGTGATGATGGCGAGAATCGTTGCGGCATCACTCGTAGTGCGAGCAAGAAGATGACCACTGACAACGTTTCGACCAACAGCTGCGTGAGTGCCAAGTCGATGGCTCCGCGCATTGCGAACAACACCGCCACCGCGTAGCCGACTCCACCGAGGAACAACGCTGCGGCAAAACGCATCTGCACCAGCACGGCGCCGAGCGCCAAGACCACGGCGAGCACGACGATCACCACCGTGAGCGGGGAGTCATTCACGATGTCGGTGGTTGGAAAGTTGCCATCAATCAGCAATGCAGTGATTGGTGCGGCTGCAATCAGTGCCACCATGACTCCGACGTACATCGGGAGTGAGCCCGACTGCGTGGTCGCAGTGATGCGTTTGGCGGCGACCATGACCGCGTCGTAGACGCCATCGAATGCTCGTTCTCCCCGCGACCCGCGACCCGCCGACACCGCAAGTGGTGCACGCCAACCGACGATTGCCCCCACGACGATGACGACCACTGAAATGATGAGTGCCGTATTGATGCCGGGCCACAGAACCAACTTGCTCTTGGCGTCGGCATCGAGCGATGTCGCCGGAGCAACCAACCATTTGCCGAGCTGCGATGCAGCAACACCAAAGACCACCGAGGCACACGCCGTGAGCACTACCGGGCCGGAGAGCAACACGGTGACGAGCCGTGATGCGTGGTGATGTTGCTCTCCGTGCTCGGCCGCGTTGTGTGCGTCGGGAGTTCGGGCACCTTGCGACTCCGCGCCCACGACGGCGCGCAGCAATCGAACGCTGTAAGCCACCGACAGCACCGAACCCGCAACCACTCCCCAGAGTGCGAAGGTTCCAGCCGAGCCGATATCGGAGTCAAGCAAGGCGACGAGAGCCTTCTCTTTCGTCACGAACCCGAGCAACGGAATGATGCCGGCCATCGACAACGTGCACGCAGCGATGGCAGCAACAGTCGCCGGGATGCGCGCACGCGCCCTACCGATCTTTGAAACGTCACGAGTACCGATTTCGTGATCAATGACGCCCACGCCAAGGAACAACCCGGCCTTGAACACCGCGTGTGCCACGAGATGCGCGACACCCGCATACAGCGCGAGTGGCGAGCCGACACCGAACAACACCGTCAACAAACCAAGCTGCGACACCGTCGAGTGAGCGAGCAGCAACTTGGCGTCAACTTGCCGAAGCGCCTGCCAACCGCCGATGAGCATCGTGATGACTCCGGCCACAACCACCCACCAACGCCACACACCCTGATCGGCGAAAATCGGCGAGGTGCGGGCCAACAAGACGAGCCCTGCTTTCACCATCGTGGCCGAGTGCAGGTATGCGCTCACCGGTGTTGGTGCGGCCATCGCGCCCGGCAACCAAAAGTGAAACGGAAACTGCGCCGACTTCGTGAACGCACCGAGCAACAACAGCACTGCTGCAACCTCGGCAAGCGTGCCGCTCGGCGACAACACTGCGAGTTGCGCAAACGATGTCGTGCCGAATTCGACTTGCAAGAGAGCAACCCCACCCAACAGACACAGCCCACCTGCACCCGTCGTCAAGAGCGCGCGCACCGCCGACTGACGAGCGGACGCCGACTTGTCGTTCAACCCGATGAGCAGGAACGAACAAATCGACGTGAGTTCCCAAAAGATGAACATCGTGAACAAATCAGCCGCCAGCACGAGACCCGTCATCGACCCAGCGAATGCCATGAACAACCCGACGAAGCGAGCAAACGTCGAATCATGTTCGAAGTAGCCGATGGAGTACGCGAGCACGCCGAAGCCGAGCACGCTCACCAACAGCGCCATCACCACGGCAAAGCCATCAAGGGCAAACGAGAAGTTGAAACCGAGCAGCGGAATCCACTCCACCGTGGTGCGCAGCGGCGAATCGGCACCGATGCCCTGTGTCACGGTGACGGCGGCAGTGGCGGCAAGCACCACCAGCCCGACGACGGCTCCTGCGACGGGTCGGCGACGAAGCCCGACGAGCATGAGAGCTCCGGCTGCGAAGTGTGCGATTATCGCCAAGACCAGCGCCATTGACTGCTCAAAAGTACCAGTGATTCGCCTGCTACCTCGGGACGCAACGGCGTGACTCGCGACATTCGCTGCCACACTGAAAGGGTGACTACGACGGCTGGTGGCTCGCCGATCTCTCCCCTGTTCGACGCATCGGCATGGCGCACAGTCCCGGGGTTTTCGTTCGGCGACATCACCTACCACCGCAGCGTCGATTCGGGCACGGT
>JBJTOX010000079.1:0-6972 GCA_046074785.1 Actinomycetota bacterium | reverse complement strand
TCGATGGGTGGCCGTATCTGTTCGATGGTCGCCGCTGGGTTCGACGGCAACGATCGCACACCACAGCCAGCGGAGACGGCGCTTCACGTGGCTGGTCTCGTGTGCGTGAGCTACCCCTTGCATCCACCCAAGCAGCCGCTCAAGTTGCGAGTCGCCCACCTGCCGTTCGTCACGGTGCCGAGCCTCTTCGTCAGTGGATCTCGCGACGAGTTTGGCAGCGAGAGCGAGATGCGCACTCATCTGGCGGTGGTGCCAGGTGATCGGACGTTGCACTTCATCGATGGGGCACGACACGACCTGCGCGGCCAGGACGACGCGGTTGCGACACTCATCGCGAGATGGGTCGCAAGCCTCACCAATTAGCCTTCAGTCGCTGTGCGTGGCCTAGGGACTCTCATCAACACCGGGTTGGTGATTGCAGGTAGCGGCCTCGGGGTATTGGTCGGCCATCGGATTCCTGAGCGAATGCGCACCACCCTGTTGCAGGTCATCGGACTTGTCACGGTGGCGTTGGGTGTGAGCGATGCGATCGATACGCGAAACATGGTGTTCCCGCTCGTCGGCATGGCAGTCGGGGCATTGATCGGCGAGATGCTGCGAATCGAAGACCGATTGGAGTCGCTAGGTGCCTGGCTGCAGCGCCGTTTCGATCGAGGTAGTGGGGACGGCGAGCGTTCGTTCATCAAGGGTTTCGTGACGGCATCTGCTCTTTACTGTGTCGGGCCACTCACGGTGCTCGGTGCAATCGAAGATGCCAGTGGGGAAACTCCGCAGTTGTACATCATCAAGGGACTGCTCGATGGTTTCGTCTCGATCATGTTTGCCGCCACCTACGGAATCGGCGTCGCGTTCAGTGCGCTGTCGGTGTTCGTGGTGCAGGGCAGCCTGACGCTCGGAGGAACCGGGCTTGACTCGCTGCTTGATGAGCGAATGCGAGTGGAACTGTTCGCGGCCGGCGGCCTTGCGGTGATCGGTATCGGGCTCAACCTGTTGCAGGTGACGAAGATTCGTCTCGCCAATCTGCTGCCGGGGCTCGTGCTTACGCCGATCCTGGTGGCACTCTTCGCGGTCTAGTCGCTGCGTCTTGTCGCGCCACGGCCAGCGCGGACTTCGCTCAGTACCACACCTCAGGTTGCTGATCGGTTGGTTTCTTGCGGCGCTTGCGCTTGCGGGCCGGCAGTGCGGCTTCTGCCGCAAACGGTTCGAGCACTCCGGTCAGCCGAGTTGCTTCGTCTGACAATTGTCGAAGACGTGCCGGAAGTACGCCGACGTTGTCGGGGAGAACCTCGATGCCGAGCAGTACCTTGTCGTTTTCCAGCCACAAACGCGAGACGGAACCCGCACGATTGTGAGCATTGATCTCCCGCAACAACTCGGCGCTCTCGTTCGCGTTGCGAACGATGATGGTCGACATTCCGAGGAGGGGAACCTGATCGTCGGAACGCTCGAAGATTTCGATTGACACGACGACACCGTTGACGCGAACGCCGATGCGGCCGTCAACTGCGGTTTGATGCTCGAACTTCTCGTTCTCCAGAAGACGACGAACACGCTCCTGCATTTCTGCTGCCGGGACCTTCGTCATCTTCGAGACGATGTATTGGGAGTCGCTCTCGAGAACGATCGAGTGGGGTTCGAGGGGGTCGAACGACACCGTCCATTCGGAGTCTGCGTCGACGCAGTTGAACAGCACACTGAGCAAATCTGGATCGAGTCGGATCTGGCCGGAACCCTTGGTGATGGCCGCGGTGCTGCCGGTCATCTTGTACATCTTTGCGCGAGTCCAGTCGCTTGCCACGGTGATGAGGTTCTTCTCGATGCCGATGGTGAAGTGATCGGGTGCCTGACGGTCTTCGTCGTCATCGAACATCATCGACTCGAAGGGGACGTTTGCTCCCGAGAACACGACCCAGGCGAGATCCTTGCCGCTCAGTCGTGCGGAGGCGCGAGATCGGGTGATTGCGACGCGGTCGCACTTGGGTGTTGGAACACTGGTGCACGAGACGGTCTGTTTTCCGCGCGCGGAGTCTGCGGTGATGACGTCACCGTGGATGGTGTAGGTGACCGCGCCGTTTGCGGCGCTCTGGCGACCCGCATTGGCGATGATGGTGAGCGGAAGACGGTAAGCACCGGTGAACTCTGCAGTGTCGCCGGTAATGAGGATGGTGAGTTTGTCGCTGGTGATCCACCACTTGCGCCGTCCGTCTTCGCAGAAGACGACGACCCCGGGCGTGTTCTTGCCCTCGGTCCGCAACATCCAGATGGAATCAAAGACGCGAGTGAGCTCGTCGGTGTCGACGAGTCCGATGTTGACGGTGCCGTTCATCAGTTGGATCCTTTGTCGTGGGTGGGAATGTTGACCGACTCGTATCCGACGGGTGCGGTGCGAATGGTGTCGGTGACGTCGCACATCCAGGAGTGCTCGTCGGTTGCGCTGCTGGTCGACGTGTGCACGGTGCTTGCGGTGATTGGTGCGTCGCGATGCGATTCTGCGACGAATGTCAGCCAGTTGGTGAGGGCACGAACTTCACGTGCGGTGATGGTGATGGTGACATGCTCTCCGTCATTGCGGACCGAACTCGCAGAGATGATGCTTCCGAGTCCGGCATCTGATGCCGCACCGAGCAACTGGCGGAATGCACTCGCGGAGATGCGAATGGTCGGATCGGGTGGTGTCATCAGTGCCTCCTGGCCGGGGTGGAAGAAATGGGAACGACACCATAGACGAACGGTGTCGCATGGTGGTGGTCTCCGACGAGAGAAAGGAGAAACCCCGCTGGAGACCACCTCGGTCTTCAACGCACGGGATCTCCCGGTGTGTGACGTTGTCGGAAGACTCAGTCGGTCGAGTCGGGGGAATCGCCCTTGGAGAGGCCGTCGAGGCGAAGTAGGAACGGCGTATTCTCGCGGCGCTGGTTCAGGCGGAAGAGCGCAGCCGGCTTGCCGTAGCGCTCGAAGGTCGGCCGAGATTCACCCTCGACGGGTTCCAGGATGCCGAGTTTCTGTATCTTGCGTGCAAAGTTGGTCGGGTCGAGCGACTTCAACATTCGTGGCGGGCGCGGGGGCTTCATGCCGCTGCTCTGGCGCACGAGCCGAGACAAGAGTTCTGCTTGGCGGGCGAGGTCGGTCGATGGCATGGCGCGCTGCAGCATGACGCGGGCACTGGGCGTGGCCGACCGGCGCGACTTGCTCTTTATCTCGAGTGGCTGGTCGTCGATGAACAGATCGGCGTCGTGGCGAGCAGACGGTAGGAGCATGGCCAGCTCGCTGACCGTTTGCTCCAGTTCTCTTCCCTGTTCGCCACCGATTTCTTCCAGTTTCTTGAGGTACTCGCGAACCTTGGGGGCGAACCGCTCTGCATCGTGGGCTGAGTCGAGGGATTCATGAAAGATCACCTCATAGACACGTCGGAGCTCACCCATCGTGAACTCCGGGCGGCAGAACCTGGTGGCGAGCGGGGTGGTGATCACGAGGCTGCGTAATAGCCCGATGGCTCTCATGAGGATGTCTTCGTGGTCGAATTCGAGCTGATTGGGCCGAGAGAGCACGTCAACCACGGGTCTGAACTGCACGCGGCTCACATGGCCAACGGCATCGTCGGGATGGCGTGCGACGTCACGGTCGTCGCCTGCGACGGCGAGGTAGGCCACCGACACGGTGTGCCCACTGCGAGGATCACGATTGGCATCCCCAAAGGCACCGACCTGGTGCAACTCGTCCATCCGTAGGGAGATGGCGGTCTCTCGGGCGAGCACACGGACGGCGGCTGCTTCGAGACTGGCGTCGGGCTCGGGACCCGTCCCATAGTCGTCCCCGAGGAGGGTGTGACCCACATGACCGCCGGGTAGCGCCCAGTGGTGATCGGGGTCGCGGGGCACTTCGACGATGCGGCGCGGGGCATCGTGGCTGCGCCGGCGGGCCACATGGTTGAGGTCGATGCACGCATCTGGACCCCGCCGTTGCACCACCCCAATATGGAGGAGGTCGTTTCGGAGTGAGAACAAGCAGATATCCACAGCCACATGGAAGTCGGCGCGACGCGGTGCGCCTGGTCGTGGGGTCGAAGTTCGGGGGGTGTGTGGAGTGGGCATGGGTGAACCTGTATATTGGATAATTCGAATGTTCCTACTCCACGGTAACGCACGACAGCGCACAGATGTGCGACCTACGTGCGTAACGACCTTCTAGACACGGGATATCGCAGAACTACCCACTGCGTCACACCCATCTGGCATAGTGCCAGTGTCGGGCAACCGACGATCAGAAGGCAAGCAGAAGACCACCAGGAGAAACGGAGCAGGAATGGCCATTCACGATCACACCACGCACACCACAAAGGAGCACAACGCAACACATCAGCAACACCCGAAGATTCACCTCCAACCGGAGGAGCAAGAGTACATCCAGGCCGTGCATGCGCGGCTGCGCAAGTCACTCGCTCAACGTGCGCGTGCAAACCGCCTCGGGTTGAACCCCGACGAAGTGGTCAACCGCTGCATCGAAAAACTGCAGTTGCGACTCGCGTACTACATGGGAAAGTACTCCGATCCGGTGTTCTGCGCCAATGCGCTTGCCAAGTCGGCATTCGAGGATTACTGGCGTGACGAAGCGATCCAATCCGGCGAAGGGGCTCGCAAGACGCGTTACTGGGAGCGCGGAGATGCAAACCTGTTCGACGACGATCCCGATTCAGGCACGGTCTTCGACAACGAAGCAGGCTCGATGCTCGCTCCTGAGTCGTTCATCGATACCGACCTCTTCCTTGAATTTGTGTCGGCCTTGCGCGACGCCGTCGGGGAGCGTACGTGGAACGCATTCATGTCGATCTACCGCGACGGGCTGACCCAGGGAGAGGCCGCGGTCGCCGCCGACATGAGTCGTGAAACGCTCAATCGCAAACTGGCCGACATGCGTCGTGTTGCAGGAGAAATTCGTAACTCACCCAAGTTCAAAGGATGTATCTGACATGAACCACCTCGACTATCTCAGCCAACTCGTCACCGAGATGGTGGACCATTTCGAAGGTGTCGTTGCCGAGGGGGAGTCATTCACCTTCACCTACGGCGACTCGTCGTTCACCGGACGTGTCTACGAACGTTTCAACGGCCATCTCGTGGTGGCCTTTGAAGTGGAAGTTTGTACGACATCGCTGACACGTCGCAAGCAAGAGCTGCTCAATCGTCTCAATGGACTCTTGCCATTCACCTCGTTCAAGGTGGTGAAGGCAGCCAACTCGAAGCACACGATTACTGCAACTCATGCCCTCTCGGTCTCCACGATCGCGGCAGAGCAACTCGTCGAGGCGCTCGACAGCATTGCTTTTCAGGCCAATGAACACCGTCACGAGCTGAGCCACGGCGACAGTGCACAGCGTGTCGAGAAGTCGTTGCGCGAAGAGACGAAGCAGAGCATCGAACCGACACGATTCGAGGGTCCGTTCAGCGACAACATCGATGATGACGTCGACGATGGTGGCAACGAGTCCGATTCGGCGCAGCGTGCCCGACGTGCGAAAGTTCGTTCGTCGTCGGCCGGAACCGCCGACATTCTCGCTGATCTGCGTCGTCTCGTTGGGCTCGAGCCGGTGAAGATCGAAGTCGAGCGGCTCGTGGCGGCCCGCGAATTCACCAATGCCAGGGTGGCCCTGGGGCTTCCGGCAATCGAGCAGTCACCGCACCTCGTGTTCACGGGCAATCCGGGAACCGGCAAGACCACGGTGGCGCGGCTCGTCGCCGATCTCTACAAGGCCCTCGGAATTCTGAAGAAGGGTCACGTCGTCGAGGCAGATTGCTCGAAGCTGATTGCCGCATACATCGGACAGACCCCGATCAAGACGCAGCGTCTCTGCGAACAAGCTCGCGGTGGCGTGCTCTTCATCGACGAGGCCTACGGGCTCACGTCGCACCAGCACCAGGGCTACGGACCCGAGGCCATCGAGACATTGCTCAAGTTCATGGAGGACAATCGCGGAGAAATCGTGGTCATCGTCGCCGGATACCCGCAGGAGATGCAGGGCTTCCTCGACGCCAACCCCGGTCTGCGCAGTCGTTTCGACGTCGTCATCGACTTCCCCGATTACTCGACCGATGAGTTGACGAAGATCTTCGATCTGTACCTCGATCAATTCGAGCTGTCGTTGACTCCGCAGGCACGCCAGAAGGTGGTCGAGTACACCGACTCGATGCCGCGACGCCGTGGTTTTGGCAACGGTCGCGAGATGCGCAACCTCTTCAACGAGGTGGTGCGTCGTCACGCAGTGTGGGCCGGGCGCAACGGACATATTGATCCGACAGACCTGCGCATCATCGACGCCGAAGTGATCCCGTCGCCATTGCCACTCTGCGTGGCAGGAACATCAGAGGTGCGTCCGCGCGGATACCTCTGATCTGCGTGAGTCAGTCGCTGCGTCGCATGGTGCCGCGGCAGGCGCGGCGACTGGCCTCACGTTTCTTGTCGGGCATTCGCGTGGCCCTCACTCGCACCCCGTCACGAAACCTTGCGAGATCGGCTGCATCACCAGCCCGACGACGCGCAGCGGTGACGGACTTCTTCTTGCGTCGTTTCGGCGAAGCCACAGCGCCGTTCTAGCCGTTGGCGAGCCGCGAAGCGAGCAACTTCCGTAGCTTCTCGGCTTCACCCCCACAGGCTTCGAGCTCGTCCGCCGTGACGAAGACGTACACGCATTCGTCAGTGCGAGCCGCTATTGCCGGGAGGTGGGTACCGAGGCAGGCACGGATGTCATCTGGCTGATCGTTGCGGTGAAACGTGGTGAAGGTGACACCAAGTTCGGATCGGCACGCCTGCCACTCGCGCTTTTCGGTGAACAGACCGTGCGTGATGTCGCACAAACTGCAGTGTCGCTGCCCGAATCTGGCTCCCACCCAATACGAGAGTTCGCCCCACAACGTGGCGTCGGCGTCGTACACACCGATGAGTTCGCGCACGACCACGGTCGAAAGATTACGTGGATTG
>JBJTOX010000078.1:0-2860 GCA_046074785.1 Actinomycetota bacterium | reverse complement strand
GAGGCCGACGACAACGTCTGGGTCGGAGTGTTGAAGGCCAACACCGCAGGACAAGAGCGCCCGGTGTTCTGTGCCGGAGCCGACTTGATGGCGATCAACTCGGGCAAGGCGGCCGATCTCAACACCAAGCGCGGCGGATTCGCCGGCTTCGTCTACCGCGAACGCAAGCAGCCGGTCATCGTCGCCG
The DNA here is from genome assembly GCA_046074785.1 of Actinomycetota bacterium. Classification (GTDB taxonomy): domain Bacteria; phylum Actinomycetota; class Acidimicrobiia; order Acidimicrobiales; family Ilumatobacteraceae; genus F1-60-MAGs027. The sequence continues at coordinate 2,673 of JBJTOX010000078.1, read as the reverse complement.
TTGAAGGTCTGGCCACCGCCGGTGGATGTGAGATCGTGCTCGGAGCCGACATGGTGGTCGCCACCACTCGTTCGACGTTCGGTCTCGCCGAGGCCAAGCGCAACCTCATCGCCGGTGCGGGCGGATTGTTCCGCTTGCCACGCATCCTTGGCCGCAACGTCGCGATGGAGGTCATCCTCACCGGAGATCCGATTCCGGCGCAGCGTGCCTATGAGTTGGGTCTCGTGAATCGTCTGGTCGAGCCGGGCAAGGCCGAAGAAGCCGCGATGGCGCTCGCCGCGCAGGTATGTGCCTGCGCACCGCTCGCCGTGTGGGAGAGCCGCAAGGTGGTGCTCGCCGCGCACACCAACGATGACGAGACGCTCATCAAGATGACGAACGAAGGTTTCGGGCGTGTGCTGCAGAGCGAAGACACCAAAGAGGGTCTGACGGCATTCATCGAGAAGCGTCCGCCGAACTGGAAGGGTCGCTGACGCTCCCTCGCGTCGTGTTGCCTGCGGTGTTCGCGCGCTAGAGCGCGCTCGTCGCCACGATCAACCGGGCAGTCAGCCCGTTGCGCTCGTAGAGGTTCTTGGTGTCACGATCACCGGGCAGCGCCATGGCGTCGATGCGCTGGCACCCGCGAGTGCGAGCGGTGTCACGGGCGGCTGCAATGAGTGCATCACCGATTCCCACTCGCCTTGCGCGCGCAGTCACATAGATACGCACGATTGAGGCCAACGACGTGTCGCCGGCACGGCTCAAGCGAACGGTTGCAAACCCGACGACGACATCGTCGACCTCGGCCACGATGCTGAAGCCGCTCTCGTCGCCGATGAGAAAGCCGACGGGCTGTTCAGCGAAGAACGCCTCTGCACCACGCGCCCCGGCGGTTTCTTGGCGAGCCTCGGTGTCGAGTCGCTCGCACGCCTCGGCGTCTGCAAACTGCGCGAGACGCACCTGTGGGGTCACTGCTTGCGTCCACCAATGCGCTTGCCGATTTCGCGCGTGCCCATACGAACCACCATCTCGCCGAGTGAACGCAACTGGGAGACTCGTTGGGCGACGGTGACATCCTTGCCGAGGTGCACGTCACCGATGTTCTGGATGATTTGCTGAGTCACCACGATCGGCACACCGACGATGGCTTCGGCAATCGCCTTGGCCGAAGCGATTCGCTCGTTGATGCCCGACGGCTGGTCGGTCATTGGTGACGCACCGAAGTCACGCCGTCGGGAAGAGAGGACACAAGTCGTGGTCGACCGGACACTTCGGTGCCGACTTGCGAACCAGCAAGAAGCATTGCTGACAATGTTCTTCGTCGGGGCGTCGTGGTTGCAACAGCGGCGTGCCGTCGGTGACGTCTTCGAGGTCGACGACTTCACCTTCTTCATCTGGCGGCAGGTCGTCGCCGCTGCGCAACTTCTCTTGCAGGATCGTCGCTAGGTCGGCTTCTTCATCATCAGCCGAGGCGAACTCATTCTCGTCGTCTTCGGTCTTGCGTTTGCGGGGCTTTTTCTCTTCATCGTCGTCGAGATGGAGACGTTCATCATCGTCAGTTGCCGCTCCAGCCACTTTTTCGTCGTCGGCAACAGCTTCGCCCGCGATTTCGGCATCGTCGTCAACGTCGCCGTCGACGGTTTCGGCGTCGTCGTCAAGAGCATCGGGGTCGACGTCGAGACCGGCCAGGTCGTCGGCGTCAACGCCTTCGAGCTCGGGCTCGTCGCTTGTTTCTGGGGTCTCGTTGTCGTCGCTCATTATCGGGCGCGAACCTTAGCCGATTTCCATGACAAGCGGGCGAATCGGGGTCTCGGGCGCCTCAGGGGCGCTGAGACCCCCGCTTTTGCTCGATCCGACGCTCCGCCTCGAGGCGCTCCAACAGCGGAGCCTCGGTGGTGAGGTGGGTCATTGCATCCGCAATTGCACGATGTCCGGCCTGTGTGGCAATGAGACGGTGCATCTCGAGCACCACGCGTCGGTAGGCGGGGTGCCCCTGGGGTGCGGAGCGCAACTCGAGCATGTGCATCGCCTCGCGGGCATTGAACTGCATGATGTAGCGCATGCGGTGGGCCATCGCCACTGCATAGCCCGCCTGCTCGGGGTAATCGGGGCGCATCAGGTCATAGAGCGCAGCCGAGCGCTCCATCGCCGCGTCAAACACCTCTGCCCCGCCCGCTTCGTCGACCAGTTCGGGTCGCGCATAGCCGTGGTGCGGGGTCAGTCGCTGCCATTCGATGGTGAGCAGCCGGTGTCGCTGCAGATCTCGGAATGCGCCGTAGTCGCCCAGTACGTCGAAGCGGTATGACAATCGTTCGAACGCGCGACCAGGCTTGTGTCGACGGTTGGTGCGCTCGCCAACATAAGCGCTGATCAACGCAACTCGTTGCACGTGGCTGAGTGAGCGAACGCGTTCGAGCAACTGCGACTCGGGTAGGTGCGACGATGAGTAGCAGATCGCAGCAAGCAGTTTGTCTTCGCCGTCGGGATCGAAGTCGACGAGCGACACCTCGGGCATCGGTTGTGGGTCGACGATGCCGAAGTACTCATCGACGAGCTCGGCGGTGTTCGCCGCGTTGTCGGCCAGGTATTGGCTCCACTTCTCGCCACGCTCGGGCATGTCGACGCGACGCAAGAATGTGGGAATCACCTTGCGCAGTTCCGCCAACATCATGTCGGCGTACGCGCGCGCCTCGG